>JABSRH010000045.1 GCA_013215175.1 Parvularculaceae bacterium
CACGTTCCGCTTCATGCCTGGAACGCGTGCTGACTATTCTGGTGAGGGCTACCAATATGTTGCTCGGTTCACGCAAGAGAAATTTCGAACCGACTTTGAAGAGCTCACACAGCGCGTCGTCTTCCGTCCGCTCAGCCTTGATGACACGTGGATGAGCGATCGGGGCCTACCCACCGAACAGGTGACACGCCCGCATGATGCTGACGGCAACGCGCTCGACCTGCAAACGTCCGCAAGCTGGAGCGCTGCAGATGATCTGCACACGACGATTGGCAACTACGCTAAGTTTCTAGCCGCCGTCACGCGAGCCGAGGGCGTTGGCCTTGATTTGCATCGTTTGCGGACAGAGGTGCCTATGGAGGCCTTCGCCAACGGCTGTCCTCTGCCGCCTCAGGCTTGCCCCACCTCAGGCGGCTTCGCTGCTGGGTTTGCGGTTTTCGAGTATGGTGAGACAACCATGGCGTTCCAAGGCGGCGGTGATGCTGGCATTCGCACGCTTGGCTTCTTTGATCCTGACACGCGAGACGGCGCCATCATCTTCACCAACAGCGCCAACGGCGGTAAACTCATTGCACGGATCACGGAGCAAGCGGTCACGCCACCCGCGTTCCAAGCCTTCATGCGCCTACAAGCCGGTGAAGCGCCTTAGCCACCTGCACGACAGCCCTCATTGTCTGGATCGGTCTTCTCACCGATCCAGCGGATAGCGCTTGTCAGCAGTTGCTGGTGCTGAGCTGAGCCAAAGGCTTCAGCCGAATGGCCCAAGCCGGAATAAACAAACCGGCCCTCACCAAAACAACGGGCCCATGCAATAGGGTGATCCGCGGGCTGATCACCCATTCGAAGGTCCGATACCGGACCATAGATATAATTCTCCGGCTTATAGGTCGACTCAGCCAAGCCTAGCAAAACCACGGCTCCAGGACCGGGTTTGCGTTCAAAGCTATACCACTCGTCTTTATGTTCGAAGCTCTGGGGCAACCCCTCTGTAGCGGGATGACTTTGTGCCAACACCTCGACGCGGGCCGTCTGCAATTGCGGGTCAGCTGGGTGACCGATGAAGAGCGGGCCGATAACGCTTCGCTGGTACCAGGGCCACGCCTTGTGCGAGTCATCACCTGCACCGTGAATCGACAAGAGGCCGCCACCTGCTTCGACCCAAGCCCTGAACGCCGAACGCTGATCATCCGTCAACGGTGCTCCAGTCACATTGTTGAACACCACCACATCGAACCGAGCTAAATCGTCAGCATTGAAGATCCGTCCATCCTCCGTGGAATGCACAGAGAAACCTTCACGTCGACCCAACTCGATGAGGAGGCTCATGCCAGCCGGAATAGCCTCCTCATGGCGCCAATCACGCGTCGCCGAGAACACTAAGATACGGGGCTCGCTGAGATATTCAGCACTCCGCGGCCAAGGGTACGCGGATGCATCATCCATCGCCGCAGCTGGCGACCAGAGTGCTAGCCCTAGGGCTACAGCCCCCAGCAATCGCGAATCCATGAGCAGACCCCGCTTACCATCCATCGCACATCATTCGTCTCGACATGCTGACATGAAAAAAGCCCGGCGCGAAGACCGGGCTTTTGACCTTAGAAGTGTCGTGTCGCCTACGATGCGTAATATTCGACCACGAGGTTGGGTTCCATGGTCGCTGCGTAAGGCACTTCAGAGAATTCTGGGACGCGCAGGAAGGTCGCCGTCATTTTCTTGGCGTCGACATCGACATAGTCAGGAATGTCGCGCTCTGGCAGCTGAAGCGCTTCGAGGACGAGAGCCATGTTTTTGGACTTCTCGCGGATCTCGATGACGTCGCCTGGCTTGCAGCGGAATGAGGGGATGTTTGTCCGGCGGCCGTTCACCAGCACGTGGCCGTGGTTCACAAACTGACGTGCGGCGAACACGGTCGGCACGAACTTGGCACGGTACACGATAGCGTCCAGGCGGCACTCGAGCAGACCGATGAGGTTCTCAGCGGTGTTGCCTTTGGCGCGAGCAGCGGTCTCGTAGATTTTCGAGAACTGCTTTTCAGAGATGTTGCCGTAATAGCCCTTGAGCTTCTGCTTTGCCATCAGCTGCTGACCGAAGTCAGACAGTTTGCCGCCGCGGCGCTGGCCGTGCATGCCAGGCTTGTATTCGCGCTTGTTGACGGGGCTCTTTGGGCGACCCCAGATGTTTTCACCCACCCGGCGGTCAATTTTGTACTTGGCGGAGATCCGCTTCGACATGATCGTCTCTTTTCGTCCCGGAGCCGGCCTCGCACACCATGTGCGCGGCGATTTCAACGGCGGCTTTCAGGTATCCCGTCTTGAAGAGCGGGCGCGTAGCAGTTCAGACAGTGGGGTCAAGAGGAAGAGGGCTCCCCCATGCGTCAATTCTTGCTCGGCAGCGCAGCCTTTGTCGCCGCCGTCGCGTGTACCGAAACCCAAGCACCGGCAGAAGCGCCGGTCGAGCAGTCTAACCCGCGAGCCGCCCTGGCCCCGGCGCCTGACCCCGCCCAACTGCCCATGTCGTTGAAGGAGGGGGAAACCACACCGCGGGCCGTCTTGGCCACGTACCTTCGTCGGATTGAGTTGCTCGACCGTTCCGGACCCACCCTACAGAGCGTCATCGCTTTAAACCCAAATGCCGTTTCGGATGCGCAACTGTTAGAAGAAGCACTCGCCGAGGGTGCCGAACCTAGCGCGCTCTACGGTCTGCCCATCCTCATCAAGGACAACATCGAGACCCGCGAACTGCCCACCACCGCAGGGTCCAAGGCGCTTCTCGCCAACGATACTGGTCGCGACGCGCCCGCAGTTGCCAACCTGCGAGCTGAAGGCGCCGTGATCTTGGGCAAGACCAACCTCTCTGAGTGGGCGAACTTCCGAGGTGACCAGTCCGTCAGTGGTTGGTCAGCGGTCGGCGGCCTGGTGAAGAACCCCCACGACCTGTCCCGCAACGCGTGTGGCTCGTCATCCGGCAGCGGCGCTGCTGTGGCAGCGGGTCTGGCCTGGGCTGCTCTCGGGACCGAGACCAATGGCTCCGTGACGTGCCCCGCCGCTCTCAACGGTATTGTGGGGCTCAAACCCACCGTCGGGTTGGTCTCGCGGACCCACGTGGTGCCGATCTCCGTTAGCCAAGACACGATCGGCCCCATGACCACCTCCGTGCTCGATGCGGCCATGCTGCTGACGGCCATGGCAGGGAGCGATCCCGCCGATGAGGCCACTGCGGAAGCTGACGAACGCAAAGTGGACTATGTCGCCGCGCTCGAAGGCGCCTCCCTCGAGGGGGTTCGCCTCGGCGTCTTGCGCTGGGCCCAGTCCGGCGATTCTCGCGAGCGGGCTGTGTTCGACGCGGCCCTCGCCCGCGCTGAAGAAGCCGGCGCCATCTTGGTGGATATCGACGACTGGGGCGGTGAACGCTTCGGCGGCGATCCGTTCACGGTCCTCAAGGCTGAGTTCAAGGACACCATCAACGCCTACCTCGCCGACACAGCGCCTGAGGTGGAAACCAGGACCCTCGAAGCCGTGATTGCGTTCAACGAGGCCGATCCGGATGAGCTTGTCCTCTTCGGCCAGGAAGTCCTTACCGCCAGTCGGGAGATGGCGGGCATGGATGATGACGATTATCGCCAAGCCCTTGCCAACGTGCGACAAAAAAGCCGTGAAAATGGTATCGATCGGCTCCTCACGGAGAACGATGTCGAATTGCTGGTCGCGCCGAGCTTTGGTCCAGCGTTCGTCACGGACCTTATTCGCGGTGACATTATCGCCAGTAACGCAGGCGCTGGTTGGCTTGCAGCCTATGCCGGCTACCCGCATTTGACCCTGCCGATGGGCGACGTGGGAGGGCTTCCCTTGGGGCTCTCGATCATTGGGACGGCCTGGGACGACGCAACCGTGCTGAGCGCTGGTCAAGCTTTTGAAAACGTTCTGCCTCCTCGCCTTAACCCCTCGTTCCGTTCTTCTGCGGCAGAATTGCCCCCTGTGAAGGAAGTCATCACACCCTAAGGGCGAGGGCATGCTCGAGAAACACGACGTTCGAACCGCTTCATTTCTCCCAGCTAGCAGGGCGAATGCGCTGTCACGCCTGGACGCGTTCACGCCCCAGATGGCGGAAACCTACACCGAGGAGCGCAACAGCGATTACGGGCCCGACGACCGTTCGAACATTTCGTGCCTGTCGCCGTTCCACGCTCATCGGCTCCTGACCGAGCAAGAGACCATCGCCCGCGCTCTTGGAGAGCACGGCCTCGAGCGTGCCGAGAAATTCATCCAAGAAGTCTACTGGCGAACCTATTTCAAAGGCTGGCTCGAACTACGCCCCTCCGTTTGGACGCGCTATCGCACCGCCGTGAAGCAAGCCATCGAAGGCCTCAGCGGTGAGCGGAAGAAAACGTTTGAGCGCGCCATGGCTGGCGAGACCGATATCGAATGCATGAACGCTTGGGCTCACGAGCTTGTGGAAACAGGTTATCTGCACAACCATAGCCGGATGTGGTTTGCGTCCATTTGGACGTTCACGTTGAAGCTGCCTTGGGTTCTAGGTGCTGACTTTTTCTACCGCCATCTCCTTGATGGTGATGCGGCCTCGAACACGTTGTCATGGCGCTGGGTGGCTGGGCTTCACACCGCCGGTAAGAACTACGCCGCGACGGCGTCAAACATCCGTCGCTTCACGGAAGGTCGTTTTGATCCTGAAGGCCAGTTGGCCGTGGACCCTGCCCCGCTTGAAGATGACTGGAATGGTAAGCCAGAGCCTCTAGTCGCTGTCCCAGCGCCCGCACGCGGCAAGAAGAGCATTCTTGTTCTGCATGAGGATGATTGCGGTTGGGACAGCCTTGGCCTCGAAGGGATTGATCTCGTCGCCGTGGCCGGCATGACCGTCACCGATGATCGTTCTCCCTATGGTGCTAGCGAGCTCGCCAAGCGTTTCGCAATTGAAGCCGTGGAAGACGCCCTCAACACGGCGGACGATGGCCTGCCCGTCGATGCGGTAAAGTTGGCCAGCCCATCTTCGCTTGATGATCTCGCGGAAGAGACGGGTGCAGAACAAGTGATCTACCCTTACGCACCCGTCGGTCCCGTACGTGACCGGCTTGACGCTGCCGCCGCAGGCTGGCGCCAGGCAGGTCTTGAGGTTTCCCAGATCTTGCGGCCCTACGACAACGCGGTTTGGCCACACTGCACCAAAGGCTTCTTCCACGTGAAGAATAAGATCCCTGAGCTAATCAAAGACCTTTAGGACAGCTCGTCCACCAGCGCCCTGCCAAGCAGATAGCCACTCAACCAAGCATCCTCGCAGTTCGGGCCTAAGTGCCAGTCACCGCACGTGGCCAGCTGCAGGCTCGTGTCGAACCCAAACGACGTACCAATAGCATTCCGCACACGGGCATAACGCCAGCGGTGCCCTTCGACGTGGGCAGGATCAGGAAATCCGCCCACGTGTTTCTTAAGATCATAAACCAAGCGCGAGGCAGCGCCGGGTTTCTCAAGATCAAGATGCTCCAAAGTCCATTCGAGCGTCGCGTGGATCACCACCCGCGGCCCCCGGCTACGCTCAGGCAGTTCGTCTTGCCACTCTACCGAGGCAATGGAGTCCGGCAGCGAGCCGCTACCCAAGTCTGGAAGGTCAGAGCCCTCATCCCACGCCACCATGGCCGTCCAGTCAGGGTCAAAGTTCACATGCTTGGGGCCATCGCGAAGGTCGCTGCGCGGCAAGCGATCCGCGGTCTGAGGTGCTGGCGCTGCAAAGACGATGAACTCCGCGTCACCAACCGGCTCACCATAGGTCGTATAAAGACCATATTGGCCATTTCGCTTGAGCGGCGCACCGATCTCAAGCCCGAACTCCACGTCGAGACGCTCAGCCTCGTGACGAATGAAACTGTTCATCGCCGGCGTGCCGATATAGGCGGGCGCGCCGTCTTGTTCGCCAAAAGCAGCGACCAAGCCACGATCCTCCCAACCGTCCACGGCTTTCTTGAAGCGAGCATCAGTGACGCCAAAGCGCGGCGCGCCATGATCAAACCGTCCGAAGGAGGAACGACGCGACGAGCATCGTCCGCCGGCGCCGCGGCCTTTGTCGACGATCCGGAAGGGAATTCCGGCTCGCGACAACTCATTCGCGCAAGCCAGACCCGCAAGCCCCGCCCCCACGATGATGACGCGATGACGCGACATGGCAGTGTCCTCCAAGAGAGGAGTTAGTTGGCTTTCTTGGCGAAGAAAGCGATCAAGCCGCGACGTTTAGAAGCTGTATGAGTGACGTAGACGCTGGATGAAGAGTGGTGTGTTGCTCTCCTCCATCTCAACGTTCCAAATCCGATTCACACCCGATTTCGCAGCATACTTCTGCTCTTTGATCTTGTAGCCGTCGGCTTCCACCAGGATCCAGAGATCAGCCGAAGCATCGATGCCCTCGACCACGGTCTCAATCCGCAAGGTGCCGTCGCGATAGCCCATGCGTGCGCCAGAATTCCGGAAGAGGTTGTACACAGTACCTGTCTGGGGGTTGTAGAGCTTTCCGGCCAAGGTGCCGCGACGCACCATCTTCTGGAAGTCTTCCTTCAAGCCGTTCGGGAATTTCACCTGAATGCGGAGCTGATATTCCTGTTCATCTTGCAGAGCCGCAGCCGCCACCGTCGTGGTGGCAATCCCCGGTAAACTTGCGGGCACCACCTCGGGCAGTAGGTTCAGCGATGCCTCTTCATCGAAGGCTCCGTCGTCAAACATGGAATCATCAAACTCCATCACGCCTTCGAGTTCTGCAGGAGCCAGAAGCGGTGATCCCAAATCCGATGGCGCAATGGTCACCAGCGCCGCGAGCAAACCGAACCCTTGGGCAAAGGCACCGCGGTAGGTCACGGGCTCGAAGAACATGATCGACCCAGCACCGACGATCATCAGGAGGAGCATCACGCCGTACAGCGGGATGGCATCCACACCCAAAAGGGTGGTGAGATCGATCACCTGACGGTTGATCACATAAAGCGCCGACGCTTCACGGTGTTGGAAAAGGTCCACCACCACGGCGACACCAATGCCGATAGCCGCTGCTAAGCCGAAGCCGGTGATCGTCAGAACGCCGATCTGGCGCTCCATCAATTGTTGTTTGCTCGTCGCGTAAGCCATGGTGCCCATCCCACATCGTTAACGTGACCTTAACACAAAGAGCGCGCGGGAACAGCCCGGATTCAGGCGGTTTCTGGAAACGGCTGCGGTTCGATGCGATGCCCACCCAGGCGCGAGAACAACCGCTCGTGACAAGTGAGGACAATCACTTGGGTCTCCTCCGCCACTTCATGCAGCAGATCGAACATCTTCTCGACGCGATCGTCATCAGCAAAGATCAGCGCGTCGTCGAGGATGAGGGGGGTCGGTCTGCCCTCCGCCGCCGCGAGCTTGGCAAAGGCAAAACGGGTCAGAAGCGCCAGTTGCTCGCGCGTGCCGCCGGACAAAGCTTGAGGTGCAAAGGCACCGAGCGGACGGTCAAGTTCTTCGAGCTTCCATTCGGCATCGAAACGAACTGCGGCCTCACCGAAAACATGCGAAATCATCGGTCGAAGATGCTGCATGACCGGTGCTTGGGTGGTCTCCAGTCGCTCGGTGAGCTCCGCCTGCAGGGCTGAGATCAGACGCTTTAACCCGGCCCGTCGGCGCTCCAGGCGATCGCGCTGTTTCTCCGCTACGCTCAGTTTCTGCTGGGCTTCGTCACGCGCCGCCTCGCTGCTGTCGCCCAACGCCACGTGAACCCGAACTTCGAGGGCCGCCAGGACTTCGCGTGCCTCGGCCTTCTGGGCCTGGCGCTGGTCCCACGCCTGTTGCAGGCGCTTTTGCTTTGCCACCGCCGAAGCGGCTTGTTCCAAGGCTGCATCCAGTTCCTTGAGCCGATGGCGGGCAGCGCCCAAGGCGTCCCGCGCTGCCTCCACGGCATCCTTTGCGGCCCGCTGTCGGCCTGCGCGCTCGCTCTCAGGACCAAGCTCGGCCTCGAGCCGCTCGATATCTCTCGATTGCAGCGTCAACTCGGTGCGAAGCTCGCCAACAAGGCGCTCCTGCGCAGCCCACTCCTGACGGGCGGCAGCCTCTGCTGCCGCGGCTGCCTGATGTTGAGCCCGGGCTTCAGCGAGGGCCGCTTCCGCCGATGGCAAATCGGCTGGCTCCTGGTCCGAATCCCCCTCAGGCACTGCCGATAGTCTTTGCGCCAGGGCTTCGATCCCGTCCGGCGCCAACAGCTTCAACCGCTCCTTCAGGTCGCGGTCCTGGCGCTCCGCTTCCCGCCTTCGGGCCTCACGTTCTTGAGCCTCTTCAATCGATCGGGCGTCAGCTTGGCGCAGAAGGCTCGCGATACGCCGCTGGACGTCCGCCAGTTGCGCTTCCGGTTCGCCTGCGCCTTTGCGGCCGATCACGAGACGGGTCTCACCGATGATCAAAGCACCGTCAGCCGATACCGGGCGCTCCTCGCCAACCTGCAAAACCTTGTCTTCAAAAACGACAGGCTCACTGCCTGACGCTTCTACCCGCACCCAAGCGGCTGCAGCGTCCCGCGCAGCCTCGGCCCGAACCAGGGCGGCGCTCGCTTTCTCCAGCTTAGCCGCATCGACTACCGGCACGTTGAGTTTCGTGGCCAGGGCCTGGCGCTCTTTCATGATGGCCCGCGCTGCTGAGAGCTCTCGCTCCCCACGCTTCTGATCCTCGCGGGCGCGTTGTTTCAGCTGAAAACGAAGTGCCTTCTCGCGATCCTGCTCAGCTGTTTCGAGGACTTCGGCGGCCCGTTGCAAACCAGTGTGCTTTTCGGCCGCTACGGCCTTGGCCATACTTTCGCGATCCTGCGCCTCTGTAAGCGCGATCGTGGCCATACTATGTGATTTTTTATTTTTCAACAGGGTGTTAGCTGCGCCGTCAATTCGGCGGTATTCGGCTTCTAAATGAGCCAAATCTTGCTCTGAACGGGCCACTGCCTGCTTGGTATGACCATTCTCTTGCTCGTTTTGCGCGGCAGCCTGAGCGTCTGCTGCCGCTGCTTCGAGCTCGGTGCGAAGCCGGTTCTCTTCTTCAACGTCCTGCAGATCTTTCACGCGCCGACGTTGCTGGCTGACATCTGCTTTCAGTTGCTCGCTGCGCGTCATCGCCGTCGTAGCCGCCGCGATGGCGCTTTGATGCTGCTCGATTGCGGATAATGCGTCGGCGAGCAGTCCCTTCGGCTTGCCGGTTTTGTGCTCTATCTCGAAGAGCGCGGCTTCGGCCTGAGCCAAAACCCGTTCCACGCCAGCGCTGCCCGACAGAGCCTCCAGGTCTCGGCTGACCAGCGATGACATGGTGGCCGTGTCGTCCTTCGAAAAATCAGGGTTCCAGCCGTCACCCTGCCCGACCCACAGCAAGCCTGGTCGGCCCCGTTTCGCATCATCAGCTCCGATGAACGCGAGCAGCTGTTCTTCGGCTGTGCTTTCGACCAGCAGGTTCCCACCCAATAAGGGTGAGAGCCGGGTCATGGTGGCCTTCTTCCCAAAGGCGAAGCGCTTTTGAAGCCGAAACGACCCTTCATTCGTGGAAAACTCGAGCTCAATGTAGGGATCAATTGCGACGCCCTCAGGAACGAGGTTTTGAGCCTTCTTGGAGCGCGCCGGAACAAACAGAGCGGCTTTCACAGCATCTAAGATGGTGGATTTGCCGAACTCATTGGGACGAGCGAGGACGTTGAGACCGGGCTCCAGGCCCTCCAAGGCCAAGCCTTCCTCACCAAAGCGCCGAACCTGGCGAAGACGGATCGCGTCGAATCGCATGGGCTATCCTTGAGCGAAGCCGGCCAACAGCCGCTCCGCCTCCTCAGCAACTTCATCGCCCTGCTCAGCGTCAGTCGATAGCGTCTTCGCGACGTCTGCCAGCGCACCGTCGTCCAGCATCTCCTGCCAGCTGGCTTGATCAGCCGCTGTGCGAAGCGCGTCCGTATCAACATCAAGATAGGCTAGCCGAGCCCGTTCCATCTTCAGCCGACGCTCCAGAGCCAACTGTTCGGCTAGAGTCGCCTGACCAACGAGGGTTAGCTTCACGAGGTATTGGTCAAGGCGCTCTGCGGTGGGGAAAAGGGCATCAAGCGCCTCTTGGACATCCTGCTCCGGCTCGAGCTCAAGAGTGGGGCTTCGCCAAACGAACTGCCCGACGGTGACCAGCTCTGGAGCATCTGGGGTGTCAGTGTCGACAATCAGCACCTTGCCTCGGTCGTTGTTGGTGAAGCTGTCGGGCTCCGGCGTCCCGGGATACCAGGCGCGAACCCCAGCACGGCGCGCGCCGTGCCAGTCCCCCAGCGCAAGATAGGTAAGGTCAGCTGTATCAGCCCGGTCTTGAGCAATCACCTGCCGTTCGTCGGGATCCGAGCCAAAGGCCTCGACACCGCCATGGGCAAGGCCGATGCGCAGGCCTGGTGACGTGGCCATGTTTTGGAACGTTTCAGTGAGATCACGGCCAGGCCGTTTGGTGTCCCAAGGCGCGGGTAGGATCCACACCCCCTCCTCCGCCTTAACCGGTTCTGGAGTAATGAGAGGACGCAGATTATCGGGCAGGCCGGCCTTCATCAAGCGCTCCCATAGGCTATCGGTTCCAGCGGGGTCGTGGTTGCCCGGAAGAAGCCACCAGGTGAGATCCTGAGCCTGCGCCATCCGATCGACGGCTCGGCTCAGCACCGTTTGTGCCGGATAACGGTGGTCGAACACGTCGCCTGCCACCAGGACATGGGCCATATCGGCCGCGCGAGCTGCCGCCGCCACGCGGTCGATCATATCGAACCGAGCTTGTTGCAAACGCTGGCTTGTCTCGACATCGAAACTACCGAACGTCTTACCGAGCTGCCAGTCAGCTGTGTGGAGGAAGCGAAATCCCATGGGCCTTAATTGGGCAGCGGATTGCGCTTTGCGTAGGTGGTGAAGAAGGCGAGGAATGCCGCATCCGGGCGCCGCGGCGCTTCTTTGCCTAAGGCCCATCGCCGCCACTCATCGAGGACCGCGTACTTGTCATAGCCCGGGAACAAGTGCCCTGCCTTCTCTAGGATGTGGCTAGACACCTCGAGATCGGCTGGCTCCGCGGTGATCATCGCAGCCGAAACCGGCGCGTGGGTTTCCGGACCGGCAGGCGGAAGAACATCCACCCTCTGGCGACCGGCCTTGGCGCGGCCCTTGGGTTTGAAGATCACCATGGGGTTGCGCTTGGAGACAAGCGTACCGAACCCCGCGGACCTAATCATCCGCGCGCCATCCGATTCAGGATCGTCGACCACGAAGAGATCATATTCCGGCAGTGGCTGCCGACCTTGCACATCGCGCAGCGCCGCTTTGAATTTCGCGGTCCGATCTTCGGAGCCCACCTTGGTTTGAAGCTTAGTCAAGCCGATGTGGAAGAAGCGCTGCTGCCCACAATGGACCCGGGCCAACTCGTAGAGGCGCCGTTCGATGGGCGACAGCTGGAAATAGTTGGAATCGTAGGTGAGGATCTTCTGATCCTTGATGATCGCCCGGTAGAGCCAATCACAAAGCCGCACCTTCACCTTGTTCAGGCGTTTCGTGCCGTCAGCGTTCTTGGTGTAGCTCATCTTCGCTTCTGACACCCAGGAGAAGAAACCGTCTTCACCCTCCCCGCCAGCTTCGATGTTGGTTTTGATCTGCGTGCCTTGCAGTCGCTCGAGAGCGCCGTTGATCCGCTGATAGCTCCGTGCCGATCGGTTGCCGCCAATGACGCGCAAGAAATCGTGGGCCGTAAAGCTGTATTCCTGGCTCGGCGTCTCGCAGCGCTTCATCTGAGAGACCAGCAAACTTGCGATGTAGAGCAGGATCTCTTTGTCATAAATCGTGGCGACGCCCGTTTGGCTGGGCCGCACCTCGATCGACACATATTCGTCCGCATAGGTGATGGGTTGCATCCGACGTCCCTTGGAAAGAGCGAAGAACGGAAACGCCATAACGGACCGCTCGCCCTTCACATGGCCATGCAAGGGGCTATCGAGATCAACGAGGCTCAATTGCTGAGACATGGGCACTCCTTCACGCCAACGGTTCATTAACCAACCAACAGAACGAGAAGAGTCCACGATTCGGGTTCGTGGGAACGGGGATTTCATCCCCAATAGCACGAGGATTCATCTCAAGCCCGCTTCGGTGATGAGCCAAGACCCCTTGTTTTACGCGGATCGGGTGCACCTTCGTATTGGTCGTCAGAAAGAGTCGTGCTTTCAGGGACAGATTGAAGGCTTCGTCCTTAAAAGCACGAGTCTGAACCCGTGATCAGATCGAATCGCCAAGTCTTAAGCGCTGCAGAAAAATTCTGATCATCCAAAAAACCACAGCAAACCTCGGTTATGGAAGTTACCAGGGTTATTGGTTTAATAGCAGCATAAGAACCCGAAAAGCTTACTGAATAACGCGGACAAAGGGTCCGTTAGCACGAAGAAGTGACCCTGAAAGTACGAAGACGGAGGCCGTGTTGTCACGAGTTATCTGCCCCGTTCGCACGAGTCCTCCCTCACAAGCTGACCGTGAAGACACGAACGGTTTTGACAGCATGTCCTTCTTGGGTGCAGATGCAGCGGATCTTTCGGGCACGGCCCAAAAACTGCGGCATGGAGTTCATGATGGAATCAGATGCACCTAAGGGTAGGGCGACGGTCGACTCAATCTCGGCGTTGGTCACCACAGCCGACGGTATCTTGTCGTCGATGCGCGATCTCGCAGAGGACCGAGTTGGCGATGATGGGCCTCGGCGTTATCGCCTGACCGAGGCGGCTCAGCTTGCGGGGCGGTCTGTGGACGCTGTGCGGCGCGCGGAAGCAGCGGGTGACCTTCCGGCACCGCGTCTACGGTCATCAGGGCAGCGGTTGGGTTATACGCTCGCTGAGGTGAACCGAATGCGAGAGCATTTCGGCACCCAGAAACGGCGAGGACCTGACGATCCGCCAGTTATCTTGGCGGTTCAGAACTTCAAAGGCGGGGTAGGGAAGAGCACCATTTCGGCCCATGCCGCCCAGTACTTTGCCGAGCGCGGCTATCGCGTGCTGATCGTCGACACCGATAGCCAAGCCTCGACCACCGCCCTGTTTGGTTTCAATCCGGATGCTGATATCGAGACCGACACGACGCTTTTGCCCTACTTGATCGCCGATCGGTCCGACGGTCTGGGTTACGCGGTTCGTCCGACCCGGTGGGATGGTCTCGATCTGATCCCAGCCAATTTGGGGCTGTACTCGGCCGAGTACATTCTTTCGCAGCAAGTGAAGGGCGACGTTTCGCGGCTTTCGCGGCTCAAAACCGGTCTCTTGGAAGCGGCGCAGAGCTATGACGTGGTGATCATCGATCCACCGCCAGCTCTCGGCATGATTTCCTTATCGGTGCTGCAAGCCGCCACAGCAATCCTCATTCCCACGCCGCCGAGCTCCATCGATTTCGCGTCCACGGCGGCTTATTTGGCCATGCTAGAGGAGGTGGTGGAGGCCTTGAATGCTCAGACTCAGGAAGCGGTTGAGTATAGCTTCGTGACGTTGCTGGCGACGAAGGTGGTTGAGCAGAAGGGCGCGCATGAGGTTATGCGAGATGTAATGGGGCGGGCTTTCTCCGGCTCGATTTTGCCCACGGCGCTTTTGGACTCCGCTGAGTTCGACACGGCTTCTGTTGAGATGCGCACGGTTTTTGAAACCTCGGGCGGCCAATCACGGACGGCGCGTCGTTGCCGGAACAACCTGCTCGCCGTGATGCACGACCTTGAGGTCAAGGTTCGACAGACCTGGCCGTCGCATCGTGCCCAGTTACGTGAAGAGGGAATCGCTTAAGCGTGCACCTGTGCACACAGATAAGCCGTGCACATGTGCACGGTGCACAAGGAGAGACCCATGGCCCGCAAACGCGCCCGCATTCTCGCTGACGCCATCAATGCCCGCCTCGAGGCCGGGGATCCGGTTCAGGCGCCTCGTCGCGAATACACGACGGAGCGTGAGAGCCTGATCTCGGAAGCCTCCGAAGGTCGGTTGAAGAATGGCAAGCTTCGTCTCGTTGATCCGAAGAGCTGTCGTATGTGGACGGGCCACAATCGACTCTATGACCTTCTGACGCCCGCAAGCTGTGGCGATCTGATCCGCTCTATTAAAGCGGTAGGGCGCCAAGAAATGCCCGCCATCGTGCGTCCGTTACGCGGTGAGGACTTCGAATACGAGGTCATTTGCGGGGCGCGTCGGCATTTTGCCGTGTCGCACCTTCGCGAGGCCGAGCACCGGACCGACATCGAATACCTTGTCGACATCCGGGATATCAGCGACGAAGAGGCCTTTCGCTTATCCGACCTCGAGAACCGTGAGCGCGAGGATATCTCAGACTTCGAACGGTCTCGGGATTATGGCCGGGCCCTCACGCAATACTACAATGACAACAAGGCCTTGATGGCTGAGCGTTTGGGCGTGGACCGTACCTGGTTGTCTCGATATCTACGGATTGGTGAGCTGCCGCAGGTTGTCCTGGATGCTTATGGTGACGTGCGCGACATTGGCATTCGCCACGCGGCGGAGATTTCGCCACTGCTTTCAAGCGATCGGTCCGCTGCTGTTCTCGCCGAAGCTGAGCACATCGCCCGTTCTCGCGACGAGGGCCAGACCATGCCAGCGGCGTCGGTGCTGAAGAGCCTCAAAGCTGCAGCGGTAGGGCCGCGCCCCAAGACCACCGAAACGGTGGCCGATGCAGAAGGGAAAGCGCTCTTCACTGTTGAGCGAAAGGCACGCACCGTTGTCCTTACGGTTCAGCGCTCCGGTCTTCGAGACAAAGCTGCGCTGCTCGCAGCCATCGAAGAGGCGCTCGACTAGCGCCCGTCATCTTTCAGTGACTTGTCGAGGGCGCGGTAGGCGTCCTCCAGCACCTTATCGATACTCGCCGTATCAATCGCGAAGTCCTCGTTGTCGTTCGTGGCAACGGGGATTTTCTCTTCGTGCGAAGCGTTCTCTGCCAGGTAGACAAGCCAACGCTGGCGCTTCGTGACTTTGCGGACGATTCCCAGCGCCTCTAACTTGCGAAGGAGGCGCGCCGCGGCCTGCCGCGTGAGTCCTAGACTGTCACCGACGTATTTGGGGGACAGCGCGTGCAGCGTCCCCAAAAGCACGACCGCTTCACCTAGCCGACTATCCGACCGCCGATCCGGTAGCAGCGACTGCCACCGCCGAAAGTCCCTCTCGAGCGCCACCAAGCGCTCCAATCCATCAGCGCAAGCGCCCGAAAGCTCGCTGAGGAACAGTTCGTGCCAGGCTTCTTCTTCTGCGGAGGGTAGCGCGAGCACGATCGAGGGCAGGGACCAGCCGGTCGCCGCTCCAAACCGCAAGGGCGCCTCGAGGGCCAAGTCGCCGGGGGGCATGTCGCCAGCCGCTAAAGCCGCCAACTGATTCGTGACTTCAGGGACGTTCGAGATGGTCTCGACCGTGACGCGCGGTCGCCAGAGCCGCATGGCCTGGCCCCAGAAACGCTTCGCTGCAGCCTCGTGAATCGAGGGCAATGTCTCGGTCATACCGGACGCCAGCAGAAGTACGTCCTCCGCTGACATTGGCTCTACCCCGCGTGAAAACAGGCGTGCAACGACCTGAGCCGTTTCATGAGCCAGCCAGAGCGAGCGAAGCGGCGACCGCTCGACGGCCATAGATAGGCGGCCTACATGCCAAGCGGCGTCGATGGCGGATGAGGGGTTGGCGCTCATGGGAACCTTAATGGCGCACAACGGTTCCACTGTCGAGGCCCGGTATCAGCGCTGCTGACCGAGGCATAAGATTTCAAACAAACATGCCTGATGAGTGGTATTTGCTCTTGCACTGCCAAAAAAACGGAGCAGAAGGCCAGCCATGTCTATGCCCTCTGCTCGTCCGCAACAGCCCTCGTTTTCTTCCGGTCCTTGCCCGAAACGCCCGGGTTGGTCCGCCGAGACACTCTCTTATCCGACGCTTGGTCGATCGCACCGGTCGTCCATCGGCAAGGAGCGGCTGAAAGAGGCCATTGATAAGACGCGCTCGATTCTCGGTGTGCCCGATGACTATCGGATTGGCATCGTGCCAGCCTCTGATACGGGCGCCGTGGAAATGGCGATGTGGAACCTGCTGGGTCCGCGGCCGGTGACCATCGCCGCGTGGGAGAGCTTCGGTCTCGACTGGCTAAAAGATGCCATGAGCGAGCTAAACCTCGATCCGGTGAGCTTGAAGGCCGACTACGGAGAGCTCCCTGATCTCAGCACCGTCGATCCATCTCACGACGTGGTCTTCACGTGGAACGGCACAACTTCCGGCGTTCGCGTTCCGAACGCTGACTGGGTCGCCGCCGATCGCGAAGGTTTGACGATCTGCGACGCTACCTCGGCGGCCTTCGCTCAAGAGCTCGATTGGTCGAAGCTCGACGTCGTCACGTTCTCTTGGCAAAAGGTGCTCGGTGGCGAGGCCCAGCACGGCGTCCTGATCTTATCGCCGCGCGCGGCGGAGCGGATCGCGAGCCATAAGCCAGCCTGGCCGATGCCCAAGATCTTCCGTCTCCGCAAAGGCGACGGCGTCAACGAGGGTGTCTTCCGCGGCGAGACGATCAACACGCCATCCATGCTCTGTGTTGAGGACTATCTCGATGCGCTGGCGTGGAGCGACAGCGTTGGCGGGCTGAACGGCCTGATGGCGCGCGCTGACCAAAACTTGGCAGTCTTGGAAGCGTGGGCTTCTGATCGTCCGTGGATCGATTTCCTCGCCGACAAGTCTATTCGTTCGAACACGTCAGTTTGCCTGAAGATCACCGACGATCGCGTTGCGGCTTTGCCCACTGACCAGCAGCAAGCCTTCATCAAAACCATGACTTCGGCGCTCGCCAAGGAAAAGGTGGCGTTCGATATTGCAGGCTATCGCGCGGCGCCTCCTGGCTTGCGCATCTGGTGCGGCGCCACCGTTGAAGCGTCGGACCTCGAAGCGCTAACGCCGTGGCTCGACTGGGCCTTTGACCAAGCTCTCAACAACCTCTGATATCTCCAAAACGGGACCCATACTCTCATGCCTAAGGTCGTGATCTCTGATAAGCTCGGTGAAGACGCTGTACGAATTCTCGAAGCGCGCAAGATCGAGGTGTTGTTCGATCCCTCGCTGGGTAAGAACCCGGAGGGGCTGCGCGAGGCGCTGAAAGATGCTGACGGTCTTGCCATCCGTTCAGCCACCAAAATGACCTCGGACTTCATCGCCTATGCTCCCCAGCTGAAGGTGATTGGCCGTGCGGGGATCGGCGTTGACAACATCGACATTCCGGCCGCGACGGCGGCGGGTATCGCCGTGATGAACACGCCGTTTGGCAACGCGGTCACCACCGCTGAGCACGCCATCGCCATGATGTTCGCTGTCGCACGGAAAATTCCGCAGGCTGATGCTTCGACCAAGCTAGGCAAGTGGGAGAAGTCTAAATTCATGGGGCGTGAGCTCTTCGGCAAAACCTTGGGCCTCGTCGGCGCTGGCAACATCGGCGGCATCGTCGCTAGCCGTGCACAAGGGTTGCGCATGAAAGTGATCGCGTTCGATCCTTTCCTCAGCGCTGAGAAGGCCGAGGAGATGGGGGTTGAGTTGGTCGAGCTTAACGACCTTCTCGCGCGCGCCGACTTTGTGACGCTGCACACGCCGCTCACGGACAAAACCCGCAACATCATCGGCCGCGAGGCGCTGGAGGTTATTCGCCCTGGCGCTTACGTGGTGAATTGTGCACGCGGCGGCCTCATCGACGAAGCCGCCCTGGCGGAAGCGCTCGATGATGGACGGGTGGCTGGTGCCGCGCTCGATGTCTTTGAGGTTGAACCTGCCACGGAAAACCCATTGTTTGGACGCGAGAATGT
>JABSRH010000046.1 GCA_013215175.1 Parvularculaceae bacterium
AAGCTGTATCCATCGCCATCATCCACGCGCCGGGCACGTTGAGCGGACAGATCATAGCCGCGGCGCAGTGCAGCCTGTTGCATCCGCTCGTCTGGCGGGTCACCCGCATGCCAAGCGCCGGTGCCAGCGCTATCGACCTCGACGTTGAGCCCAGCGGCTGCCGCGCGCTTGCGAAAGACCCCTTGTGCTGCTGGCGAACGGCAAATATTCCCGAGGCAGACGAATAAAACCTTTGTCATGACGGCTCCTTTTGCTCGGCGATCCACGCGTCGATCACTTCTTCGAGGATGCTCAACGGCAACGAGCCGTTGGCGAGCACAGCGTCGTTGAACCGCCGCAGATCAAATTCGGCTTCCAGCTCCGCCTCCGCCCGTGCGCGCAACTCACGGATTTTCAGCTCACCGATTTTATAGGCTAGGGCTTGCGCTGGCCAGGTGATGTAGCGATCGACTTCCCGCTCAATGTTGTTCTGGCTGAGGCCTGTATTGCTCAGCATGAAGTCGATAGCTTCTTGCCGAGTCCAGCCCTTCGAGTGAATACCGGTGTCCACCACAAGGCGGCAGGCGCGCCACATCTCATTAGATAGGCGCCCAAAGTTCGTCTCGGGCGTGGTGTAGAAGCCGACCTCTAACCCTAAACGTTCCGAGTACAGCGCCCACCCTTCGACAAACGCGGTGATGCCGCCAAAGCGCCGAAAGTTGGGGAGGTCCAGCTCTTGCTGTAGTGCTAGCTGAAGGTGGTGCCCGGGCACAGCTTCGTGCAGCGTGAGCGCTTCGAGCTCATAGAGCGGGCGTGTACTGAGTTTTGTGGTGTTCACCCAATAAGTACCCGACCGCGAACCGTCGGCTGCGGGCTGGGAATAATAGGCCGTGGTCGTCCCTTCGGCGATATCGAGCGGGATGGTGCGGATATCATACGGCATCCGCGGCAGCACGGTGAAGAGCTCCACCAGCTGGCCATCCATCTTCTTGGCGATGGATGAGGCGCGCTCGATTCGCTCGCGGGCCGTTGCGGGATAAAAGTCCGGGTTGCTGCGCAAGTGCCCCTGGTAGCTGGCGAGGTTTTCAAACCCAGCCTCGGTCGCCACATCGGTCATCTCGGCCCGTATCCGCGCCACCTCGCTGAGGCCCAGTTGGTGGATCTCATCCGGTGTCAGATCCGTGGTGGTCTGACGTTTGGCTTCGAGGGCATAGAAGGCATCGCCCCCTTTCACGCTACTGATCCCCGCTTTCTCGCGGCAATGAGGAACATAGCGGCTCTCATAGAAGGCGCCGAAGGCTTGGAAGGCGGGAATGATTTCGCTTCGGATCAGTTCCTCGGCTTGAGCTCGTTGCTCCGCCGTCGGCTTATCCGATGCTTGAAAGGGAGCGAAGAACACCGACTCCGAAATGTCCTCCACAAGGTGCGTGCGGTAGGTCCGCTCAAAGCCGACCAGGGCTTGGCAGGGTTGGGCCCAGCCCATCTCTACACCCTCGTCGAGCCGGGCGATGGAGGCTTCGAGCGACGTTTTCATGGCCGCGAGCCGTCCCAGGTAGGACGCCACGCTCGCTTCATTACGGAGGACGGCGCGCTGCGCCACGCGAGTGAGTTCGGTCACCGGCGCGAAGTAGGTGCTGATCGTGAGGTACTTGCCGTTGGTGTCAGCGGCAGCCACCTCCGCCGCAAGCTCACGTTTCAGCATGCGGAAGTTGATGGACGTGTCGCCCTGCAGGGACGTTCCATCCACTTCGTTCAGCCGGCCGAGCAAAGCGCGGCGAGCCTCCACGCCAGCCGCGTAGGCGGCAAGGGATGTGTCAGGCAGGCGTCCGCGACCACTGGCCTCGCCCAGCTGTTCGGCGAGGATAGGATCCTCGTCAAGCCGCAGAGCCCAGTGGTCGTCAAGGATGACCGTAAAGGTCTCCGCTGGCGTGGGGCCGGGGTCAACAACGGGTTCCGGCGCTGGCGCCACAGCTTGGTAGGTAGGCTCGGTGCAGGCGAAGAGTACGCCAAAGGCGGCGATCGCGAAGAGACGGCAGTTCATGGCGCAGGCTTACCGGAAGTTCACCGGTTTTGCACAGCGGCGCTCCCCATCTCTCCCCCTCCCCAATGCTGTGCTACGGATAGGTGGTGAGCGAAGCTGTTGTGATCGATGATGCGCCCCAGGCGACGCCGCGGGTGAAGGTGCTGCTGCCGATGCCTGTGGGCAACGGCTATGATTATCAGGTGCCCGACGGCCTGGACCTCGCGCCCGGCGATTTCGTGACGGTGCCCCTGGGGCCGCGCGAGGTGACCGGGGTGGTGTGGCCAGACCCCTCCGACCCTTCTGTGCCGGATGCGAAACTGAAGGCCGTAGTCAAACGGTTTGATGTGCCCCGGTTGGCGCCAGAGATGATGAGCTTCGTTGACTGGGTTGCAGGCTATTACATGGTCTCGCGCGGCGCGGTGCTGCGCCTCGTTTTGCGCAGCAGTCAGGGTCTTGAAGAGGTTCGTGCACGGACAGGCTATCGGTTGGCCGATCTGCCTTCGGGTTTGCGAATGACCCCCCAACGAGCCGCTGTGCTCGGGGCTGCTAGTGACCAGGCGCTCACGGCCAAGGACTTGGCGGAGCGGTCCGGCGTCACCGAAGGGGTGGTGCGCGGCTTGGCCGATGCAGGCGCGCTCAGCGCTATGACGTTTGATCCGGACCCGCCGTTTCCGGCACCTCAGCCGGATTTGCCTGGCCGTGCGTTGGCACCCAGCCAGGACGAGGCGGCAGGCGCCTTGCGCGACCTCGTCCTGCAGGGCGGCGGAACCATGCTGCTCGACGGCGTCACAGGGTCAGGTAAAACCGAAGTCTATCTCGAAGCGGTGGCTGCGGCCTTGCGGAAAGACCCTTCGGCACAAGTCTTGGTGCTCTTGCCCGAAATTGCGCTGACGCTCCCCTTCCTCAAGCGTCTCGAAGAGCGCTTTGGGGCGCCGCCAGCACATTGGCATTCTGATGTTTCTTCCGCTCAAAGACGAAGGGTGTGGAAGCGCGTCCTGGACGGCTCATGCCGCCTCGTGGTTGGCGCGCGGTCAGCGCTGTTTTTGCCGTGGCAGAACCTCTCTCTCGTTGTGGTCGATGAGGAGCATGACGCTGCGTATAAGCAGCAAGACGGCATCCTCTATCACGGTCGGGACATGGCGGTGGCTATGGGTGCACGGATCGGTTTTCCTGTGGTGCTGGCTTCGGCGACGCCTTCGCTGGAGACCGTCGCCAACGTCGAGGCAGGCCGCTATGGCCGTGTGCGCCTGGAAAGCCGCTATGGCCCGGCAGTATTACCGGATATGGCGGTGCTGGACATGCGCAAACATGCTCCGCCTACGAACACGTGGCTAGCAGAGCCTGCTGCTCAAGCGATCACCGAGACACTCAAAGACGGCAAGCAGGCGCTTCTGTACCTGAACCGCCGAGGATACGCCCCAGTGACCATTTGCCGACGCTGTGGTGAGCGGATGACGGCGCCGGATAGCGACACTTGGCTCGTGGAACATCGGTACACGGGCCGATTGGTTTGCCACCAAACCGGTTTTTCGATGCCCAAGCCGAAGATTTGCCCGCATTGCGGCGGTGAGGATACCTTAGCGCCCTGCGGCCCCGGTGTGGAGCGCGTGGCGGAGGAGGCGCGGGCCCGCTGGCCGGACGCTAACGTTGAAGTGTTCTCTTCCGATACTGTCGAGACACCGGGGGCTGCGAAAGAGCTCCTGACACGGATGGCCAGCGGCGAGATCGACATCATGGTGGCAACGCAAGCCGCAGCCAAGGGCCACAATTTCCCCGGCCTGACATTGGTGGTCGGTGTAGATGCTGATCTTGGGCTCGCGGGTGGCGACTTGCGAGCGGCAGAGCGGACCTATCAGGTGCTGAGCCAGGTTTCGGGCCGAGCCGGCAGGTCGGTCGACGCTGGCCGGGTGATACTACAAAGCTACCAGCCCGACCACCGCGTGAACCTGGCATTGGTCTCTGGCGACCGCGATGCGTTCTTTGGTGCTGAGCTTTGGAGTCGCGAAGAAATCGGTATGCCGCCTTTTGGCCGCTTGGCGGCGCTCATTCTCTCTGGAAAAGACGAGCGCAAGGTGACGGCCGAGGCGCGGGCCCTCGCACAGGTCATTCCGCAAGCCGATGGTATTGAAGCGTGGGGCCCAGCGCCGGCACCCTTCTATCGCTTGCGCGGCGTCTTTCGGCAGCGGTTCTTGGTCAAGGCTACCAAGCGGTCCAACATCCAAGCCTTTGTCGCTGACTGGCTATCATCCGTAAAAGGAACAAGTGCCGTGCGGCGGGTGGTTGATGTGGACCCTTATAGCTTCGTCTAGTGCTACCAGGCGATCGTATCGCCGCGGAAATCTTTGAACGCCGCCTTTGGGCCAGGCTCGAGACCTTCGATGACCTTGATCAAGCCAAGCGCGCTTTCTTCCGGGGTGGTTGGAGCATTGTCGCCACCCATCCGCGTCTTGACCCAACCTGGGTGCAACGTGCCCAGAGCAATCCCTTCGCTCTGCAGTTCGTTAGCCCCGCAGCACATCGCCATGTTGAGGGCCGTCTTCGACGCCCGGTAGGCGATCATGCCGCCGCTCGCGTCGTCGATGGAGCCCATCTTCGAGGTGATCGCTACCATGCGTTTGCCTTGCCCGCGTTTGATGTGAGGGAGAAAGGCTTGTAAGGTTCGAAGCGCGCCGAAGGTGTTCACCTGCAGGGCGAACTGGAACCCGTCCATGTCCAGGTTGGCGAAGCTTTGGTCCGCGCCTTGTTTTCCGTATACACCAGCATTGGCGATGACGATGTCCAACGGTTCATCGACGCTCGCTGCCAAATCCGTGATCGAGGGCGCATTAGAAACATCCACGCTGTGCAGCGTGATATCTCCGGCGAGTGCGCTCAGGTCAGCAGCCTCCTCCGGGTTGCGGCAGCAAGCATGAACCTTTGCGCCTCGCGCCAGGTATTGCTTGGTTAGTTCGAGGCCGATGCCGCGGTTGGCGCCAGTGATCATGATGGTGGGCATAGCTTGGCTTCCTTGTTCGTTGAGGGCTGAGAGCCACGCTCGCGCCCTGGGGAGAAGTTAGCTAGGCCCTCTAGAAAGAACAATCTTGAGACGACGTTGTGACTGAGAACACGAAGAAGAGTGACGACATAGGGTTTGACGATGTTGCTGGCGACATCTTCGGATTGAATATACGGGGTTTGCAGAGCATTCGCTGCTTGATCACTCGGCCAGAGGATTATGCTGCCTCAGCCCGCAGCGCTGATTGGCATGACCGTTTCACCCCCTCCGTCCGTCTTTGGACGTCCCTGGTAGCGATGACGGTGTTGCTGCAGTTCATCTGGCTTGCGGACGACTCGCCGATGGTTCGCGCGTTTGTCGAGGGTTTTGCGAGCGACGGGTTCGCATTGCCCGAGGGCGTGACCTATTTAGACTTTGGACGCAGCGCGGCAGCATGGTCGTTTGCTCTTATGCCGCCGCTGCAGATCGGCTTCTATACCCTTCTGGCGCTTTTGTTCAGAGCCTGGGGGCGCCCCACAACCATCGCATTGCGGTTTCGCTATCTGTTCGCTGTCATTATCCCGTCGAACGCACTGATGGTGTTCGCTCTACCCTTGGTCGTTTTTGTCCCGATTGCCTATGTGTCCTTTTACGGTTTGCTCTTGGCACTGATCAGTTTTTTCATCGACGCTCGTACTGCTAGGCGCGGGTTCATGGAAGGTGATAGCGGGCGGAAGCGGACGATACGAGCTGCGTTGCTTTGCGGCCTAATTCTCATCGCCAACCTCGGCAGCAGTGTGATTGCCCAAATCGTCGGGATCATCCTGACGGTGCAGCTCGCCTTCGCCTGGGGTTAGAGGATCTCGACCCCTACCGCCGTCGCTTCACCACCGCCGATGCAGATACCAGCGGCACCGCGCTTCAGACCGCGATAGCGCAGCGCATTGACGAGGCTGCCGACGATCCGTGCACCGCTCGCGCCGATGGGGTGGCCTAAGGCACATGCGCCGCCATGCACGTTCATACGGTCATGCTCGATACCCAACTCCTCCATGGCCGCTAACGGAACCACGGCAAAGGCTTCGTTGACCTCAAATAGATCGTAGTCGGATTGGCGCAAGCCCTCTGCATCGAACAGTTTCTGGAGGGCGCCGACGGGCGCGGTGGTGAACCAAGCTGGCTCTTGCGCATGGGCGGTCATGCCGGTGATCTTGGCGAGCGGCTTGATGCCGTGGGCGTCCGCCGTGCTCTGCCGCATCAGGACGAGGGCTGATGCACCATCTGAAATCGAGCTGGCATTGGCCGCCGTGACTGTGCCTCCCTCGCGACGGAAGGCCGGCTTGAGAAGCGGGATCTTGTCAGGGCGAGCTTTGAAGGGCTGCTCGTCCTTCTCGATGACGATGGTGCCGGTCTTCGTCTGCAAGTTCACGTGAACGATTTCGTCAGCAAACGCCTCTTCGGATGCAGCGATGGCGCGGTCCAAGCTGGCGATGGCATACTCGTCTTGGTTCTCACGGCTGAACTCGTATTTGTCCGCACACAGCTCAGCGAAGGTACCCATCAGGCCACCCTCGTAGGCATCTTCGAGGCCGTCAAAGAACATGTGGTCGATCATCTGACCGTGGCCCATGCGATAGCCTGACCGAGCCTTTGGCAACAGGTAGGGCGCGTGGGTCATCGACTCCATGCCGCCTGCCACGCCGACAGCGACGGCGCCGGACGCGATCGATTGGGCCATCATCATGATGGTTTTCATGCCAGAGCCACACATCTTATTGACGGTGGTACACGGAACAGAGTGGGGCAGGCCGCCATGGATTGCGGCTTGGCGAGCTGGGGCTTGCCCCTGACCTGCGGGCAGCACGCAGCCCATCAGAACTTCGTCGACTGCGTCGGCGGAAATACCAGCCTTTTGAACGGCACCTTTGATGGCGATCGCACCGAGCTTGGGCGCGGTAAGCGTTTCTAGTTCACCTTGCAGGCCACCCATCGGCGTGCGTGCAAGCGAGACAATGACAATGGGATCGTCGGTGGGGAGTAGCATAGCAGGACCCTCTATTCGAATGGTCCTGTGCAGTTAGCGCCGGGCGGACGAAAGCGACAGACCCCGACTGCGCTTCCTCTAGGCCTCAGAAGCTGCGTTGTTTTTTCGTTGCTGGCGCCCGCGCCAAAAGCATCGCGATGGCGAGGACGGCGATCAATGGCCAGGTTGGCGCAGCTTGTGATGTCTCAGCGACTTCCGCAGCGGGAAGGTCGGGCGTGACGCCGATTTCCGTTTGAGTTTCCATCATACACCCCCATTGTGCAGTGCACACTAACATGGTGAGGCGGCGCTGGGTAGCCGCGATAAAGTCTACTGGGTGTCAGATTTGCAATGTGCGGGCCAGCGCTAGGCAGCTGTGGCTGCTTGGCCACAGACGGGGCAGGCGGGGTCCTTTTCCATGGCCACGCGGCGGATCGTGCCCACTTTGAGATGAGCCAGCAGGACCGTGCGGTCGAGGTCCGGTTTTATCCCACAAATCAGCTTGATAGCTTCGGATGCGGCCAAACTGCCTACGATGCCCACCACCGGTCCCAGGACGCCTTCTCGGTCGCAAAGACCGTCCTCATCAGCGCTTTCGGGCACCAGGCAGGCATAGCAAGGATGGTTCGGTGAGCCTGGCCTGAAAAGGGCCACTTGGCCCTCAAAACGGGACGCCGCTGCGGAAAGAAGCGGTTTGCCCGCGGCCATGCAGGCTTTGTTGATGGCATGCCGCGCAGCGATCCTGTCGGTTCCTTCGACCACTAGGTCCACTTGTGAGACCAGCTCGACAGCATTCTCGGGCATGAGCATTTCGGTCACAGCGTTGATCTTGATGTCGCTGTTCATGGCGCGAAGTCGTTCAGCCGCGACCTTCGCTTTTGGGCGACCAACATCACGCTCTGTATACAGCGTTTGGCGCTGCAGGTTGGATAGCTCGACATCGTCGCCATCACATACCGTCAGTGTGCCAACACCCGCACAGGCAAGGTAGGTGAGGATGGGACAGCCAAGGCCGCCAGCCCCGACCACCAGCACCTTAGCGGCCTCGAGCGCCTTAACGCCCTGACCGCCAACCTCTGGCAGAAGGAGATGGTGCTTGTGCCGCATCAGCGCTTGCTAGACGCCCGTAGAACCGAAACCGCCTGTGCCGCGCCCGGATTCAGGTAGCTCTTCTTCGGTCTCGTGAAAACCAGCGCGCAGATACGGCGCGATGACCATTTGGGCGATCCGCATGCCTCGTTCTACGGTGAAGGGCTCTTTGCCAAGGTTGATCATCACGGCCTTCAACTCGCCGCGATAGTCAGCATCCACCGTGCCCGGAGAATTGACCAAGGTGATGCCATGCTTGGCCGCGAGGCCGGAGCGCGGGCGCACTTGGCATTCGGTGCCGCGCGGTAGGGCAATGGAGATACCGGTAGGGATCATCGCTCGATCGCCAGGCAGCAGCACCACCGGCTCATCCACCGCAGCGCGAAGGTCAGCGCCCGCAGAATCAGCGGTTTGGTAGCTAGGCAGTTCCAGCCCTTCGGCATGGGGCAGGCGCTTGACCAGCACCTGCACATCGTTGCGCGGGTTCTCCGCCTGTTGGGTCAGAAATTCGTCGACGGCAGTCGCGCTCATGGCAGGCTCCAGGGCAGGTTAATCTGAGATTAACAAGATAAGGCGCGCCGCCAGGATCGAGAAGAGGCCATTTTGAACAGGCGAGGATTAGCCGTTTTCGGCCAACACCTCGCCGGCCAGATAGAGCGACCCGCAAAGCAGAATGCGCGGCTGGCCTTCGCCGGAGCGCCCGTAGGCGTCAACGGCTTGTGTCACAGCGGCCGAGACCGAACTTGCAGGCTCTGCCGGTAAGCCTGCTTGTTGGGCCGCCTGCGCGAGATCTTCGGCGGACCAAACGCTGGGGCGATTGGCGGCGACGGTGAGCACGTTGGAGGCCAAGCCTTCAAAGGGCGCGAGAAACTCCTGCGCGTCCTTGTTCTTCTGCATCCCCACAATCAGCACTAGCGGTCGAGGGCTGCGCTCTTCCAGATCCGCGAGCGTGCGGGCCAGGGCGCGAGCGGCGTGGGGGTTGTGCCCGCCGTCGAGCCAAAGCTCGCCAGGATCACCCTCGTGACGGGTCACGATGTCGACCAGAGGGCCACGCGTCAGGCGTTGGAAGCGCGCTGGCCATTCAGCGGCTTCAATACCCATACTGATGAAATCGTCATTTGGCGCGAGCCCTGCGGCTTTCAAGGCAGCCACGGCAAGTCCAGCGTTCTCGATCTGATGGCCGCCGACCATCCGAGGCAAGCGTAGGTCGGACAAGCCGCTTTCATCCTCGTAGGTGAAACCGCTCACCTCGCGATTGATCTGCCAGTCTTCGCCGAGAATATGTTGCTCCGCCCCCAGAGCAAGGGCGCGGTCGCGAATGACGTCGAGGGCTTCGGGCCGCTGGGCGCCGGTGACCAGCTTGGCGCTTGGCTTGATGATGCCAGCCTTTTCTGCGGCGATCGCAGCGATGCTGTCGCCGAGCCAATCCATGTGATCCATGCCGATGGGCGTGATCACGCAGGCGCGCGGATCGGGCACCACATTTGTGGCGTCTAGCCGCCCGCCTAGGCCCGTCTCGAGTAGCACCACATCGCCAGGCGTCTCGGCGAAGGCGAGGAAAGCCGCCGCTGTCGCGGCCTCAAAGAACGTGAGTGGCACATCGCCAGCGGCAGCATCGCATCGGCCCAGCACAGACGCCAAGCGTTCATCGTCGATCGGTGCACCGGCCAAGGTGATGCGCTCGTTGAAATGCACCAAATGCGGCGAGGTGTAGACGTGAACCTTCAGGCCAGCCGCGGCAAGGATCGTCCGCATAAAGGCTATCGTAGAGCCTTTGCCGTTGGTCCCGGCTACGTGAATGACGGGCGGAAGCTTGGTGTGCGGATCGCCCAACCGATGGAGCGCCGACCCGATGCGTTCTAAACCCAGCACAATGTTGGCTGGGTTTGCGTTTTCAAACCGCGTGAGGAGCCGCTCGACCTCTGCCTTGGCGGCAATGGCGTTCATCTATTCAGCGGCCTTTGCCATGGCTTCGGACAGCGGTGGTTGGTCGTTGGCCGCTTCGTCTTGCTTAGGCGCGCTGTAGCTTTCGTCCTCGATGACGATTGGCTGTTCTTCAGGCTGTTCTTCAGGCTGAGCTGCTGCGCCTTCTTGCGGCTCCATCAGCACGCTGAGAATAGCGCCCAGCTCTTCAGCGAGCTTGCGGCGATCCGTGACGCGATCGATCATGCCTTTGTCGAGAAGATATTCAGCACGCTGGAAGTCTTCGGGCAGTTTCTCGCGGATCGTCTGCTCGATCACGCGAGGGCCCGCGAAGCCGATGAGCGCACCGGGCTCGGCCAGATGCACGTCGCCCAGCATTGCGTAGCTGGCGGTGACGCCGCCGGTGGTCGGGTTGGTGAGGACCACCACGTAAGGCAGGCCTTCGCCCTGAACCATTTGAACGGCCAGCGTCGAACGCGGCATTTGCATGAGAGAAAGGATGCCCTCTTGCATCCGCGCTCCACCCGAAGCGGTGACCACGATCAACGCCGCGCGGCTTTTCACCGCTTCGTCAGCCGCGGTCAGCAGGCCCTCGCCGATGGCGGTGCCCATGGAGCCGCCCATGAACTTAAAGTTCTGCACGGCGACAACGACCTTGCGGCCGCCAAGCTCGCCCTTGCCGACCACCAAGGCGTCGTGCTCGCCGGACTTCTTGCGATAGTCACGCAAGCGCGATGTATAGGGCTTGGTGTCTTTGAATTTGAGGGGGTCATCCTTGGTTTCAGGCAGGTCGATGCGCTCCCAGCCCTCACCAAGGAGGTGGTTCAACCGATCCACGGCGCCGATAGCCATGTGGTGACCGCAGTTTGGGCAGACGTGCTGCTCTTGCTCGAGGTCATTGTTGAACGTCATGTGATCGCAAGCTGGGCAGCGCGTCCACAGCGTGTCTTGGCTATCGTCTTGCTGCCGAAACATCTTCTTGATGCCCGGCGGTGTGATATCGTTCAGCCAGTTCATTGTTTACTCTCCACCTCGTGCACCCCGCTCGCGATGTCGCGCGCCAGGGCCACGGCCGCGTCAAAACCTTCTACCTCATGCGCTTTAACGATCGCTGAGCCTACCACCACAGCGTCAGCATGTTGGGCGGCGGCCTTCGCAGAGGCTGCGTCCTTAATACCGAAGCCTGCCGCGATGGGTAAGCTCGTTTTTTCGCGCAAGGCCGCAATGGCTGATGCCAGCTCATCGGTGCCCGCTGAGCGGTCGCCCGTCACGCCGGCGACGGCCACATAATAGAGGAATCCGGAAGCCCGCTCGAGCACGCGGCCAAGCCGGTCGTGATCGGTCGTAGGGGTCGCCAGGCGGATGACGTCGAGGCCCGCTTGCTTTGCGTTGGCGTCCAGCAGCGCGCTTTCTTCGGGCGGTAGGTCCACAAGGATGAGGCCATCGGCGCCCGCTTGCACCGCGTCAGAGGCAAAGCCAGTGCCGTATTGAACGACGGGATTGGCGTAACCCATCAGAATGATGGGCGTTTCATGGCCAGCCTCACGAAAGCGTCGGACCATCGCCAGCGTTTCAGTCAGCGTTTGGCCGGCCTTCAATGCGCGCTGGCCAGCCTCGGCGATGATGGGACCGTCTGCCATGGGGTCGGTGAACGGGAAGCCCACCTCGATCGCGTCCGCGCCGGCTTCTGGTAGCGCGTGGAGCAGCTTTTCGGAGGCTTCGGTCGACGGATCGCCGGCCATGATAAAGGGAACAAAAGCCGTGCGACCTTCGTCAGAGAGGCGGCTGAACAAAGCTTCTAGTCTAGACATTTGCTGCACATGCGCCCGTGCCGAGCAGGACGCAAGACCTCGTTTGGTCCGTCTTGTCAGGGCAAACCCGTGCTCTGGCGCCGGGCTAGCTGAGCACCGACAGCACAAACGCCACCAAGAGCAGCCACGTGCGAACCCAGTGCCAAGCATTCCATCGCTTGAGCTCAGCGGCGAGGTCGTCCTCGCTCAGCGAACCATCGGCAAAGCTGGCGTTCGCCTTGCGGAAATAGACGAAGAAGATCGCCAGGAGCGCGAGGCAGAGGATTGCGGCAACGATGTGCGCGGGCTCGTCGAGGGCGAGCGCGGCGGCGACGACACTCAGCACCACCGTGGCGGTGGTCAGCGGCGCAAAGTAGGTGAAGAGGTGCGGTCCTAAGGTGCCGTGGAGGCGGAAAAACTCCGACGGGTCCATTCGTCGCCAATAAGGGATGAAGATAGCGCCTTCCAACAGCAGGCTGCCCGCAAGAAGCCCGATGCTGACGGTGGACAACAGGGCAATGATATCAGCCAGCATACTCAGCAAATCCTTCCGTGCTTTGTGACACCCATTACGGGTTCGCCAGATACGATAGAGCTGCGTTCATGGCAGGATCATCCCCATTAGGCGCGGTGTCCGCGGCGGCCAACGGATGGTCCGCTATGTAGTCCTCGCGCGGTGTGCCATCGACGTGGAACAGCGCCTCGCCCGCCATGTCGATGCGGGCCTTCGCCTTCTCAAGATCAAAGTTCCAAAGCGCCCCTAAGAGGTCACCCATATCCGAGCCGATGGTGTGGGCATCGGCGGCGGCGTCAAGGCCGATGACTAGTCCCTCGCCCATGCTGCCCGTCCAGCGGCTGTGTAGTACCACCACCGGCTTGCCATAGTGCGGGGCTCGTGGCGCGGCATACTCGACCCATAGACGCGGCACCGACGTGGTGCGCTCGACGACTGGCATCGTGTGCCGCTGGTACGCGCGCGGACCCGTGATGAAATGCCCGATGACGGCGCGGGCCACGTCGGTGTTGCCGCCGCTGGGGGTGTTGCGCAGGTCGATGATGAGGCCTTGCGTGTCGGCCAGTTCAGCCAAGGCCCCGTCGAATTCTGCGATGACTTGGTCTTGGCCCAAAGAATTGTTGAAGCGGACGTGGCCGAACTGGCCGCTCTCTCCGACCCGAGCTACGGTCAGCGCTGGTAGGCCCGAAACCTCGCGCGCAAAATCGGAGGGTGAGGGGAGGCTGATCTCTCGTTTACGTCCCCTGCTGTCTTTGAAGGTCAGTGTGCGAGGTTGGCCACGGCGACCATTCGCCACTAAGGTTGCTCCGTAGGCCAATTGCTGGGCATTAGGCTCGGAGAGTATGTCGCCGTAGGGCTGCGTGGCAGCCGTGGCGATCCTTTCGCCATCGGCCTTCAGCAATTGCCACCCGGGGCGGATGCCGGCGCCAGCCGCTGCCGAGCCTTGCCGCACGTCAGCCACCCGATAGAGGCCGCCCTCCAACGAAATGGCCAGATCGCTAGCGGTGTAGATGATGGCATAGTCCTGGTCATCGAAAGGACCGATGATAAAGTGCGGATCACTGAAGGTGAGGGCTGTCTGATGGATCAGTCTACGGAATGCCCCATCGCTATCGGTTTCGAGCGCCAAGGCCTTCGAGCGGGCCAGTTGCGCTTCGAAGGCTGCGGCACCAGGGCGGTCGGTATAGGCGTAATATTCTCGGACAAGCCCCTCAAATTCAGTCCACGCCGCTTCGGCATCGAACGCATCGCTCTCGGCCGCGGCGAAAAGGACTAGCCCGGCAAGAAGACCGATCATCGTTCGTTCCAGCCCACTGGTTCTTCGCAATGCCAGCAGGCCTCACCGATGGGGCTGCCTGGCGGAATGCGTGCACCGGGTTGAGCCGGGCTCTCCGCAGGGGCCGGCCGGTCAAGGTGCGCGAAGAGCTCACGCGCCAAAAGCTTGCGGTGGGGTGCCTTGTCCTTTCGGTAGGCGATGGCGAGAGCCGTCATCGAGTCGTGCAAGGCCGTCCGTACCGCGAGGGAATGCTCGGCGCTGTCGGCTTCGATCATGGTGTTGACCAAGCGCCCTTCGGCAATTCGCGCTAGTGCACGATGGCGGTCGCTCTTCGGGTTGGCGCCAGCCACGGCGACGATAGTCCTCTCCAGAACTTTGGAGAGCCCTGGCCCTTCGCCCTTGGCTTCGAACGCGGCGAGCCGTTCCAGGCGCGCAGGCGCAAAGAGCGCACCGAAGGTGATATCGGCGGCGCTTTCTGCGGCGCTGGTCGCGTCAAAGATCGGTGCGGTAGACTGATCAAAAGCTTCGCGTCGCGCCATATACTGAAAGCTGTCTGCTCTCGGTGTCAGCATGTCTAGGATGCTGTCGGGCAGGTCGAGCGCCTCCGGCGTGATGGTGGCAAGAACGGCATCAAGCGCCGCCATTTGCTCCGCCTCCGGTGCAACCGAGACCGTGGGATCGTCCTGGCCTCGTTTGGCGTATTGATAGCTGGCGCCGCCAATCACTTTCGCTGCTGCTGCCGTCTGATACCGGTGGTAGAGATAGATGGGGACCAGTACCTGCTGCAGCTCACCCATGGGGCGATCGTCCGCCAGCCTTGTTTCGTCGAAAGTCTCCAAGGCCACCTTGCGAACCCGCATGACATTGCCGAGCTCCGCCACAGCATCTTCGCCATTGTCCCAAACCGCAGCATGCGGATGAGCGGTGCAAGTACCTCGGCCCTCGGGATCCTCGACAAAGAGGAGCCCATCTTTGCGCGATTGCTCCACAATCGTGTCGCCGTTGCCATCGCTATAGAGCCACTTCGCCGTCACGATGTCCCACGCGCCAAGGCCGACGCCGTAGGCCTTTGAGAAATCGAGCGCGCCCTGACGCTCAATCACCCATGGCGCGGGATAATCCATCACCGAGGCGCGATTGTTGTGGCTGGCGGCGAAGTTGTGGCCGAAGCCCAGGGCATGGCCAACCTCATGGGCCGCAAGCTGACGAATGCGTGCGAGGGCTAGCTCTACGGGATCATCATCGTCGCCTGATCCGGTCTTTGCCGTGCCCGCCAAGCCTTCGAAGATCATGCGGTCCTGGCGGACCCGTTGCGAGCCCAAGATCACTGCACCCTTGATAAATTCGCCTGTGCGCGGATCAGATATCGCCCCGCCGTAGGACCAGCCGCGCGTCTGGCGATGAACCCACTGGATGACGTTGTAGCGTATGTCGAGAAGGTGGGCGCCTTCGGGCATTTCCTCAACGCGGTAGCCGTTTGGATAGCCCGCCGCTTCGAAACCTTCAGCCCACCATGAGGCGCCCTCGATGAGAGCCGTCTTGATCGGTTCAGGTGCCCCCCGATCGACGTAGAAGACGATGGGGTCGTCTTCGGACAGTCGATGACGCATCGCGTAGGCCGTGGTGACGGGCTGCCGCAGTGGCGAGGAGAAGTCGTAGAAGTCTGTGGTGAACGTGCCCACCCGAGGGTCAGCCATTTTTACTTCGTAGCCATCATCCGGCAGCTGAACAAAACTATGGTGCAAGGTGAGCGTCACGGCATTGGCGTAAGCCGCGGTTTGCCGAACCTCGTTGCCGGGGCCTTTTGACGTAAACGTCATATCCACGTCGACTTCTGAGTTCATGGGGAACACGAGAACGCCGCCTGGGGCCACGCGCGTTCGGTCCTTGGCCAAACCGAAGCCTTTCGCCCCGCGTTCGGTTAGGCGTCCTTCCAGGCCTAAAAGATCCGACGTTAGCAGCGGCGAGAGGTCCACAGTGACGCCCGCATCGGTGGTTTCGATGATGTCGCCAGCAAAGATGATGGAGCGTGCAAAGGACTGCTCCACCGCTTTGCGTTCCGCAGCATTGTCCGTCAGGGCACGGTAGGTTTGATTCTCGACCTCCGCCGTTACTTTGCCGCCCGCGATGCGGAACCGGACGATGTGCCCGGAGGAACCCCAGCCGCGATCTAGGCCGATCGGGTTCGACCCGAGCCCGGCGGTGAGCCGCATGGCGTGGATCACCCGGAGGCTGGTGCCATCCTCATCCGGCGCGGGCAAAGTGGCGATGAGCTTGCCATCATCGGATAGCTCGAGAGGCAAGAGGGCCTCTTCTGCGTGAGCGGTCACAGTGGCCAATGCCCAAACGATGAAGCCAAGAAGAACTGATAATGTCCGCATGATGAGCACCCTCAATGTATTCGAGGTGATGCTAGCGCTGCCCTTAGCAATGTCCAGCGATAGACCGTTGTGAACACGGTTATTGGTGTGGCGCTCCTGCAGCCGCTTTGCCGATAACGTATGCATTCCGGGTGAGGTAATTATGGAATTGATCATCAAAGCGAGCTGGGCACTGCTTGCCCTGATCCATTTATCGCCAGCAGTCGCCTTTTTCATGCCGCCAATGCTGGACAAGCTGTATGGCGTCGATCCCGCCGGTGACCTTGGCACGCTTCTGACTCACCGAGCAGCCCTGTTCTTGGCTATCGTCGTGGGCGCGATCTTCGCGCTTTTCGACCCCGCGGCGCGACGGTTGGCGAGCGTGGTAGTGGCGATCAGCATGGTGAGCTTTTTGGTGCTCTATGCGCGAGCGGGCCTGCCTACTGGCCCGCTACGAACGATCGCCGTGGCAGACCTCGTGGGGCTATTGCCGTTGGTGGTCGTGGGCGTCGCGGCTTGGCGCTAGACCTCAACGCCCAGGGCGTCGGCGACGGTGAAGACGTCCTTGTCGCCGCGGCCACACATGTTCAGTAGAAGGATTTTGTCTTCGTCCATCTCCGCCGCCACATCGAGCGCGCGAGCGAGGGCGTGGCTTGGTTCCAGTGCAGGGATGATGCCTTCCTTCTTCGCACAAAGCTGGAAGCACTCGAGCGCTTCGTCGTCGGTGGCGGAGACATACTCGACTCGTCCCGTCTCGTGCAGCCACGAATGCTCAGGGCCAATGCCGGGATAGTCGAGACCGGCGGAGATCGAGTGAGCATCGTCGATTTGTCCGTGCTCGTCTTGCAAGAGGTAGGTGCTGTTGCCGTGTAGAACGCCGGGCTTGCCGCCGGTTAGGCTGGCGGCGTGTTCTGCTGTGTTCAGACCTTTGCCCGCCGCTTCAACACCAATGAGGCGCACGCTTGGATCGTCAAGGAACGGATGGAACAGGCCGATAGCGTTTGAGCCGCCGCCGATGCAGGCCATGGCCACGTCGGGTAAACGGCCTTCGCGTTCAAGCATCTGCGCGCGCGCCTCGCGGCCAATCACCGATTGGAAATCGCGGACCATCATCGGGTAGGGGTGGGGCCCAGCCGCCGTGCCGATGACATAGAACGTGTCCGCCACATTGGTGACCCAGTCGCGCAACGCGTCGTTCATCGCATCTTTAAGGGTGCCTTTGCCTGAGGTCACCGGAACGATCTCGGCACCGAGCAATTTCATCCGGAAGACGTTCGGCTTTTGACGTTCGACGTCGGCGGCGCCCATATAGACCACGCAGGGTAAGCCAAACAGGGCGCATACGGTGGCCGTGGCCACGCCGTGCTGGCCTGCGCCGGTCTCCGCGATGATCCGCGTGCGGCCCATACGCTTGGCGAGGAGAACCTGGCCGACGCAATTGTTGATCTTGTGCGCGCCGGTATGGTTCAGCTCGTCGCGCTTGAGGTAAATCTTCGCGCCTTTGCCCTTTGGGGCCGTCTCCCGAACATGCTCGGTGAGGCGGCCAGCGTAAGTGAGTGGCGAGGGTCGACCGACATATTCGCTAAGCAGCTGTTCGAGCTCCGCAACGAACGCAGGGTCGGCCTTGGCCTCTTCATAGGCTGCCGCCAAATTGAGGATCAGCGGCATCAAAGTCTCGGCCACGTAGCGGCCACCGAACTGACCGAACTTGCCGTCCTGGTCAGGGCCGTTGCGGAATGAATTGAGTGCGTTGCGGGCGTCGTCTGGCATGTCGGTAGTACTCCTGAAGGCGCCGCCTAGAAGGACGAGACAAGAAGTTCCATGTGGCGCAAACGAGGGAGTGAACCAACCCATGCAGGACGACT
>JABSRH010000047.1 GCA_013215175.1 Parvularculaceae bacterium
CGTTCCAGGCAACAACAACCCATCGGGCGTGGAAGTGAAGGACGTGAAGAAGGACGCTCTGCCGTTCCACCCGTACTACACGGTGAAAGATGGCTTCGCGATCATCCTGTTCATGATCCTGTTCGCGATCTTCCTGTTCTACATGCCGAACTCACTGGGCCACCCGGACAACTACATCCCGGCTGATCCGCTGGTGACGCCTGCGCACATCGTTCCGGAATGGTACTTCCTGCCGTTCTACGCGATGCTCCGTGCGATCGACTTCGATTTCTTGTTCATCAACTCGAAGCTCGGCGGCGTTCTGGTGATGCTCGGCTCGATCCTGATCTGGCTGGTCATCCCGTGGCTCGACCGTTCGAAGGTCCGCTCCATGCGCTACCGCCCTCAAGCCAAGTGGTACTTCTGGGCCATGGTGGTGGCGTTCGTGATCCTTGGCTGGCTTGGTCAAGCGCCAGCAGAAGGCGGCTACGTGATCGCGGCCAAAATCTGCACAGCCTACTACTTCGCCTACTTCCTGCTCGTCCTGCCGATCTTGTCGGTGCGCGAGACGCCCCTGCCGCTACCGAAATCGATTGCGGAAGCGGTGCTTCAGGACAAAGGCAAGAAAACCGACGAGCAAAGCTCGGCTGCCCCTGGTGGCGCCCAGCCAGCGCCTGCGGAGTAAGATTGATGATGAAGAAACTGCTCTCGGCCGCGACGATCGCGGCCCTGGCCCTCTCCGGTACGCAAGCTGTTGCTGCGGGTGGTGAAGCCAAAGGCCTCAAATCGGTCGAGTGGTCCTGGGAAGGGGCCTTCGGCAAGTACGACCAGGCTCAGCTGCAGCGCGGCTTCCAGGTCTACCGAGAGGTCTGTGCGAACTGCCATACGCTTGAGCTGGTGGCGTTCCGTCACCTCGGCGAAAAGGGCGGGCCTTTCTACCTGTCGTCTTGCCCAGAAGGCCTAGGCCTGCCGGACAGCGTCGATTGTTCCGACCCCGTAGCCAACCCGATCATCAAGTCGCTGGCGGCTGAGTTCACGATCACGGACGGCCCTGACGAGTTCGGCGATATGTTTGATCGTCCTGGTCTGCCTGCTGACTATTATCCATCGATCTATGCCAACAAGCAGCAAGCGATTTCGGCCAACGGCGGTGCTTATCCTCCTGACCAAAGCCTGCTCGTGAAGGCACGCCCGAACGGCGCGAACTACATGTACAGCCTGCTGACGGGTTATCCGGAGTACGATCCTGAGGTGCTCGATGTGCCAGGCGGCCAGTACTACAACCCTTACTACCCTGGTGACTCGCTGGGTCTGATGAAGGCTGACTATATCGACGAGGAAGGTCACGTCGATAAGAAGAAAGTCAAAGAGCTTGTCGATGAGAAGTACATCTCGAAGGATGGCTACATCTATGGCGGTGCCTTCAAGATGGCTCAGCCGATCTACGACGAGATGGTCGAGTACACCGATGGCTCGCCGATGACGGTTGATCAGTATGCGAAGGACGTCACGGCGTTCCTGATGTGGGCTGCTGAGCCCAAGCTCGAAGAGCGCAAGAGCATGGGCAAGTTCGTCATGGCTTACCTCATCATCTTTGCGGGCGTAACGTACGCTTCCTACCGTCAGGTTTGGTCGAACGTTGCCAAGTAACGACGCGCGCGAAACCTGCTTAGCGATTTTCGGAGGGTCTGGTATCTATGAGATGCCGGGCCTTTCTGTTGAAGACGAGCGGTCCATTGAGACCCCCTGGGGCCAGCCCTCAGCGCCGGTGACCATCGGTAGGTTGAACGGTGTGAAGGTGCTCTTCCTATCGCGCCACGGCAAAGGCCACTCCATCCCACCATCCGAGCTGAACGCGCGCGCCAATATCGCCGCCGCGAAGATGCTCGGCGCCACGGATATGTTGAGCCTGTCGGCTTGCGGCTCGTTCAAAGAAGAGCTGGCACCTGGCCATTTTGTGGCGGTGGATCAATTCGTGGACCGCACGAAGGGCCGTACGCCGAGTTTCTTTGAGACAGGCTGCGTGGCGCACGTGTCCATGGCGCACCCGGTCTGTTCTCGCCTCACCGAAGAGGCCGCGAAGGCGGCTGAAGCGGCAGGTGCCACGGTCCATCGCGGCGGGACGTACCTCGTGATGGAGGGCCCGCAATTCTCGACCAAGGCAGAGAGTGAGCTCTATCGTTCTTGGGGCATGGACGTGATTGGCATGACAGCGATGCCAGAAGCCAAGCTGGCTCGTGAGGCTGAGCTACCTTACGCGATCCTCGGTATGGTGACAGACTACGATTGTTGGCACCCGGATCATGGCGAGGTCGATGTGGCCTCGGTCTTGGCGATCCTCGGTCAGAACCGCGTGGCGGGCCAAAAGACCGTGGACGAGATCACCAAGATGATCGGTACCGAGCGGACACCAGGCCCGGATGGCATCGAGAACTGCCTCGACTATGCGATCATCACTGCGCCCGAAGCGCGTGATCCTGCCCTGGTTGAAAAGCTCAAGGCTATTGCCGGACGGGTGCTCTAAGCACGGGCCAAGCTTGCTATTGCTGCCCCACGGGTAGGCTGATCAGTTCGGTGGCGCCGCTAGCAAACGTGAGGGTGGCTTCGCGGCTCTCGCCCGCCTGCAGTGGCTTTTCGATCTCGAACAGCATGAGGTGGTTGCCGCCGGGCTTCAGCACCAGAGGCTTGCCGGCTTTCACCGCATAGCCTTCGACCATCCGCATACGCTTCACGCCATCGTCGTCGGTCACCGTATGGAGCTCGACGCGGCCGATGCCTTCGATGCTCGCGGCGATGAGCTCATCATCCGTCTCGCGGGTGACGGTGAAGTACGCAGCCGACATCATGGCGCCCTGCGCTGGCACGCGAATGAACGCGTTTGTCTCCTCGGGTTCGGGGGTAGAACTTCCGCCACAGGCAGCGACGGCGAGAAGGAAGAGTGAGGACAGAGCTGCGAGACGCACGGGAACCTCCAAGGTGGAAAGGCGTGACTTGACGCGCTGCATAGGACACCGCACGGACGGGCGGAACGGGCTATTTTTGCCCGACTGATTTTTCTCGAGGAGATCTTTCCCATGGACTCAATGGAGCTGACCAAGCTGCAAGCCTTTCTCCGCCGTCGCTTCAACGATCAAACGCTGGAGCTGCGTGGTCGCCCGAACAAAGACGACAGCGCTGAGATTTACATTGGTGATGAGTTCATCGGCGTTCTGACCCGCGACGATGAAGACGAAGACCTGAGCTATGATGTCCACATGGCCATTCTGGATGTGGACCTCGATACGGTTGGTACGGCTTAGGCCTCAGCCTCGTTGTCGAAAGCGTCGAACTTATGGGAGCTGACGGCTTCCCTTGCCACTTGCCGTCACTGCGAGGACGCGGGCTTGATCCCTGAAGCGCGTCCGGTTTTTCAGCTGCCGGAAGCGGCTACGATCGGTATCTTTGGTCAGGCGCCTGGCAACCTTGTGCATCAGCGCGGCAGGCCATTCCTGGATCCTTCGGGTAAGCGATTGCGCGAATGGTTGGGTGTCGACGAAGACCAGTTCTACGAGAGCGGGCGTTTTGCGATTGTGCCCATGGCGTTTTGCTTTCCCGGCCATGACGGCACAGGGCCGACGGGGAAGGGCGGTGACCGGCCGCCGCCTAAGGTGTGTGCTGAGATCTGGCGCGAGCGGATGCTGGCGCCTCTGAAGGGGCAGCTGCAGCTAGCGCTTTTGATCGGGGGTTATTCTCAGGCGTGGCATCTCGGCGAGCAGCGCCGGAAGACCCTCACTGAGACGGTGCGCGCTTGGCGTGAATTCGAGCTCGATCCGGTGACAGGTGCGCAGCTGATGGTGCTGCCGCATCCCAGCTGGCGGAACACGGGTTGGCTGAAAAAGAACCCGTGGTTTGAGGAAGAAATCCTTCCGGAGCTGAAGGCGCGCGTGGCGAAGGCGGTGAATTAGACCGCTATTGGCGAATGCGATTTCGGTTTCCCACGCTGCAAAAATGCTGCGGCGCTAAGCGAGAAACGTCGTGTAGGCGAAGAACCCCGCCACGATGAGCACCAGAGCCGCGATGATTTTCAGCATGAGAGCCTCCCCAAGATTGGCCGGAGCCTATCACGGCGAGGCGGTCGTGGCGACTGCTACGCTGGAGCCGGCGTTGGGCTTGTTTCGAGGGCGTCGGTGGAGGATTGCTGCTGCCAGAGCGACGCGTAGAGGCCCTGTTTGGCCAGCAGCTCGTCATGGGTTCCGACTTCCGCCACGGTGCCGCCCTCCAGGACAACGATTTGGTCAGCGTCGATGATGGTGGACAGGCGGTGGGCGATGACCACGGACGTGCGCCCGCGGGACACTTCATGCAGAGCACTGAGAATTCCCGCTTCGGTTTGGCTGTCCAGAGCTGACGTGGCCTCATCCAAAACGAGGAAGGGCGGGTCCTTGAGAATGGCGCGCGCCATGGCGACGCGTTGCTTCTCACCACCCGAAAGCTTGAGGCCGCGCTCGCCCACGATGGTATCGTAACCCTGGGGTAGGCTTTGGATGAAGTCGTGGATCTGGGCCATGGTGGCGGCTTGCTCGATCTGCGATTGATCCGCCTCCGGATTGGCGTAGCCGATATTGTAGCCGATCGTGTCGTTGAACAGCACCGTATCTTGCGGGACCACACCGAGGCATCGGCGTAGGCTGTGCTGGGTCACATCGCGGATGTCGGTATCGCCTAGTTTGATCGACCCTCCTGATACGTCGTAAAAGCGGAAGAGCAGCCGGGTGATGGTGGACTTACCTGCGCCGGAGGGGCCAACGATGGCTGTTTTTTTACCTAGGGGCGCCGTGAAGCTGACGCCCTTGAGCACCTCGCGTTCCTCGTCATAACCAAAGCGCACGTCCTCGAAAGTGACGCCTGTGTTGCAGGCGCCGAGTTTGATGGCGTCCGGCTTGTCTTGGATCTCCGGTTCGATGGTCAGTAGCGTGAACATCTTTTCCATGTCGATCAGCGACTGCTTGATCTCACGGTAGGCGAAGCCGAGAATGTTGAGAGGTTGGTAGAGCTGCATCATGATCAAGCTGACGCCAGTGAGCTCGCCCACACCCAGGTTGCCCTTCACGACCTGCTGCGCGGTGAGGCCTAGGGACGCTACCAAGCCGATATTGATGATGGCGGACTGGCCAATGTTGACCCAGGCGAGCGAGCGCGATGAGCGGATTGCAGCGTCCTGATACGACTCCATGGCTTGGCTAAAACGATCAGTCTCCCGCTTTTCGGCGCCGAAGAGTTTGACGGTTTCAAAATTGATGAGGGCGTCCACGGAGCGGGCGCTAGCTTGCTGATCCTTCTCGTTCATCTCACGGCGAAACTTGAGGCGCCATTCGGTGGAGCTGGCCGTGAACCAGAAATAGCCCACCACGGTGACGAGCGCGATGAGGCTCAGCCACGCGTCATAGCGGATGGCGAACGTGATGCAGACATAGCCGAGCAGCAGGAGCGTGGGGCCGATGTTGAACAGCAGAAACCGGAAGAGGAAGTCGATGGACCGGTTCCCCCGCTCCATGATGCGCGAGAGGCTGCCGGTCTTGCGCTCGAGGTGGAAGCGGAGGGGCAAGTCTTGCAGGTGCTGGAAGACATCGACGCCAACCTCGCGCTGCGCGGTCTGGCCCACCTTGGAGAAGAGGAACTCGCGGGTTTGCGGCACGGCGGCGGAGATAAAGCGCAAGAGGCCATAGCCTGCGATGAAGCCGATGATGCTAGCAACGGCGCCGGTCACGGGATCGTCTTCGGCGAGGCGGTTGATGCCGTCGGCGAGGAGCAGTGGGGCCTGCACGGTGATCATCGTGCCGATCAGGATTACCGCGAGTGAGGCGACGATCCGCACCTTAAAGCCGGGCCGACCGCGTCTCCACAGGTAGGGAAACAGCTTCTGCATGTTCGCCAGCTGGTCGGTCAGCTTGGTCTCTTTGGAAGTTTCAAGATCGGGGAGGGGTTTGGCCATCCGGGCCATGTAGACCCGAACGGTGCGAAATCGAAGAGGCCCGGATGGCTTTAGTTGAAGCCGAGGACGTCAAACTTCACGAGCAGCGACCGGTTTTGTTCGAAGCCTGCGATGGTGCTGTCATCGAACCGGTAGCGGAAGGAGATCGCGCCGCAGCGATTGGCGATGCGCAGGGCGACCTGTGTGTTGGTGGTGCTACCGCTGTCGAGGTTCTGCGCCTGGGTGGCGGCGAGGCTGACCCCGCGGCGAAGGTTGATGTTCGTGCCAAGAATGAGAAACTCGTCCAGGCGTTGGGCGTCGCCGAACTCTTCGTCGCTCTCAATGCGCAAATAGTTCAGTGTGCCGCTGATTGGGCCCAATTTTCCGCGTAGAGCGTTTTCCACGCGACGGAATGCGCCGGTGTCCTTGTCGATGCGGAAACGGTTATCCATCACGAGGTTGCGGCCCACGCGCAGGTCGAGGGCGCCGACATAGTCGGACTGCTCGCCTCCAATGCCTGCATCCTCGCCGAAGACGTCCGTTTCCGTGGAGCGGATTTGGGCGCCAATCATGGCGTCCACGGTGAAGCGTTGACCGAAGGAAGCGGTGGACGAGATGCCCATGTTGAGCCGCTGGCCATCTTCCCAGGCGTCAAGACCCGAGCTTTTGTTGAAGTCGAACAGGGTGACTTGGTCGAACTGGAAGAACTGGCTGTCTTCGTTGAAGACGCGGTTGGTATCGTCTTGCTCCGGACTAATGACCGCTTGAATGCGGGGCTCGATGATGAACGACGTGTTCTGCCCAACTCGCGCAAGGGGGAAGGACCATTCTGCGCCGATAGTGGGCAGCAGGCGACTGACGGAGAATTCGTCTTCTTCCAGGTCGCGGGGCAGGCTAGCCCGGCATGCCTCGTAGAAGCTGTCCTCGACGTTACAGGCTTGGGTACCCGACATGGCATCGGTGTAGCGGTACACGTCGCCGCGCAGCTGCGCGAAGGTCTCAAAACGATGACCGCTTCGGGTGAGCTTCGTCGCGGAATAGTCGGCGTGCGCCGAGAGGCGGAGGCTGTCGAGGCCGTCCTCACGTTGGAGAGACAGGAAGCTCCCGCCCAACTCAGCTTGGCCGCCGAGCCAATCGTAGAACCGGCGGTGCCGAATGCGCGGAAGGGCTTGCGCGGTGAACGACTGGTCTTCGTTGAAGCGCAAGGTCTGGAAGAGATAGCCCGTAACGTCTGTAAACGTATTGTCAGTGCGGTGCGTGAACGTGACGTTGCTGTCCAAACGGTCCGGCCGTAGGATGTTGATCTCATCTTGGAGCTCACCGAACGGGGCGATGTCGTAGGTGAGCAGGTACCCCTTGTCAGAGACCGCATCGATGTCGGCTTCCAAGTCCCAACCTCGGCCCAGATCGCGCGTGTAGCGGCTGAACCAGTGCCAGCGGATGTCGTCGGGATTGCCGGGCTCTTCGGTTAGGTCATTGGTCGGATCAATGATCCCCGCTTGGACGTTGGCGGCTGAGTTCCAAGTGTTGCGGCGCCATTGGCCCTTGTACAAGGTGCCCAGCTCAGAGTGGTCACGAGGTGAGAACGTCAGGTCCTGATAGTCGGAGATGGCCCAGTAATAGGGGATCTCGACCTCGACGCCGGTCCGGGTGGAGTTGGCGATCTGCGGTGCTAGGAAACCACTGGCGCGGCGTACGGAGGGATCGGGCACCACGAGGTACGGGATGTAGATCAGCGGCACGCCGTAGATCTCTAGGAAGGCGTTTTGGAAGCGTAGGCGCTTGGCCTCACTGTCCTGGATCACTTTGTTGGCTTTGACCTGCCAAGTCGGTCGCCCCGCCCGAAAGCCTTCGTCACAAACCGGACAAAGGCTGTAGACGCCGCGGCGCAGCTCGTTGTTGCCCGACTCGCGCCGCACCAGCGTTGCGGCTGCCAGGCTACCGTTGGGGGGCAGGGCAGCGCGGAAGCTCTCGATGACACCGCTCTTCAGGTCGCTGGTCAGGATGACCTCATCGGCGAAGTAGAGCTGTCCTGTCTCATCGCGGACGGCGACGTTGCCGATCGCGGTGACGCGGTCAGCTGCGCGGTCGTAAACCACCTTGTCGGCACGGAGAAACTGGCCATTGCTCGAGGCGCGAACGTCGCCTTCGGCCACGATGGGACCGTCGTCGAGGTTCCGCACGATGCGCTCAGCCGTCAGCAGAACGTCGCCTTCCTGCGCCTCAGCCGCGGGCGCCTCGGGCTCCACGGTGACAGACATGCCTAAGGCGAGAAGAGAGAGGGCGAGCATCATCGGACCGGTGTGACCTTACATCACTTCGTTAACGGGAAAACGTAAATGGTTATTAACCAGGATTCTCTTCGCGCGCTTATCCGTCTTCCCGGAAAAGAAGCACTGACAATCCGGCAAGGAGCGTGACCAAGGGAGGGGTCCACGCCGCGATCACCACGGGGATGAGGCCTGCCTCGCCCACGGTGGTGGAGAACTGGATAAGGATGAAGGCGACGAAGCCTGCGGCAATGCCCATCAGGATGAGTCGCGCCGTTCCGCCGCCACGGGAGTGGATCGGCAGAGCAAAGACGCAGGCGATCACCACCATGGAGGCTAGGCGCAAGGGCGTGGCAAAGAGCTCGTGCAGCCGCAGCGCATAGGGTTCTAGCGGAATGCCGGCATTGCCGATGCGCTGCATCAGCCGCGGTAAGTTCCAGATGTTGAGGCTTTCCGGCCTTGTGCCCGTCATGGCGAGGTCGCGGCGCGCGAACGTGGTCTGGAACGTGACGTTGCCTACACGCTCGGTCAGTTCACCACCGGGAACTGAACGCTCCGCGTTCACTAGGGTGAGGGTCTGACCCTCGATTTCGGCTAGGGGCGCGTCGTAGCGCTCATACAGAAAACCCGCCTCATCCTTGCGCCAAACCTGCACCTGGCGGAACGCGCCGACATCGAGCGAAATGCCCTTGGCGTGGATGAGGTAGATGCTCTCCTCGTCCTGCTGCCGCAGCCAGACGCCGTTTTGGAACGCCTTGGGAACCTTCGATCCGCCTTTGACTTCGGTGAGGAGGCGGTCCGCTTGCAACGACATGCGGGTGGTGACGGGATCAACCAGGGTGACCAAGCCGACGCCCAGCAACACCGAGAGGGTGATCGGGGCACCGATGATCCGCCAGACCGAGAAACCTGCTGCGCGGAAGACGGCGATTTCCAAGGACCGCGCCAACTGGGCGAACGCCAAGAGGGTGCCGAAGAGGAAGATGAACGGCGAGAGGATCATCAACAGCTGGGGCCCGCGGAGGAGGGTCAGCTGGACGGCTGACAAGACACCGTGATCGTCGCTGCCGCCGACCTGGCGCAGGGCTTCGAGGAAGTCGATCGAGATGATCAGAGCGAGGGATGCGAGGCCGAGGACGACGACGCCCTGCAATGTCCGCTGCATCAGATAGCGTTCGGGGCTGGTGAAACCGATCATGCGGGCGCTCCTTGCAACCCGCGCGGCTCCTGCGTGCGGCTGGGGTTGAGGAGGGCGATGGCCACCACAACGATCGCTATGCCCGGAATGGCGTACTGGAGCACGTTGGCCCAGCTGTTGTCGGTGGCGACACTGCGCGTGAGGAAGCCGATAATCCGAATACCCCCCGCGACGGCGCTCGCCACCATGATACGCTGGCCATAGCCGCGGCGCTGGGTCGTGGCCGATAGCATGGCCAGGGCGGCAATGAGTGCGAAGGCTATGCAGTACAGCGGTGTCGCCAAGCGGCCGTGGAACTCAGCCAGGTAGTCGCCTTGGAAGCGCTGGTTATAAGGTCGGTTGAGGTCGGGGTTGAGCAGCTCTGACAGGTAGCGCTCTTCGGTTTCCCAAGGCCGGTCTGTCGGTGCCTCGGAGGAAATCTCCGACACGTCCACGAAGGTATCGTTGAAGCGCACGATGTTGAGCTTGCCCGTCTCTTTGTCCTGCCATTGCGCCGTCCCGCGCAGCAGGAATAGGCGCGGGCCGAGATCCGTCACCGTGAACAGGCCGTTTTCCGCCGTGTACGTTACTTCGCGCTCTGGGTCGCGGCTGTCGTAGATATGCAGGCCGACATATTGATCGCCGGGCCTCACATCCTCGGCGTAGAAGGTGACGCCTGGCGCGACGTTGGCAAACACACGGTCTCGTACGAGGGACGAGGCAATGTTGGAGCGGACGTCGTAAACGGTCTGCCGAAGTTCTTTGTACGTGCGGGGCTGCAGGTCAGCGTTGATCCAGAGCACCAACCCAGCCGCCAACACCGACAGCACGATGAGCGGGCGAGCAATCCGCAAGCGACTGGCGCCCGCGGCGCGCATCACGGGGATCTCGCTGTCCACCATCAGCACGTTCAAAACGTAAAGGCAGGCGGCAAGCAGCGCGATAGGCGTGACCACGCCAGCGAGGCTGGGGATCAGCAGCACAGTGATCTTGAGGAACGCCAGGAACGAGCCGCCGTCGTCCACGATGATATCGAGGCGCTGGAGAACCTGGGTCAGCCAAGCCACCGCCGTGGTGCAGGCCAGGATCAGCAAAAAGGGCAAAGCAGCCGCCCGGAATATATATCGATCGAGACGGCTCAATCTTGCCTCTTGAGGTTGTACCCGCTCTAGCCTTTAAGGAGCGGCCCGTGCGCCTAGCACGATATGTCTTGACGATTCGAGGCCCATTTTCCGAGGGAGTCCCCACGATGGAATTAAACTTTGCGCAGAACTGTCCCACCACCGGCACGATTGTGGTGCCGATTGCCAAGGAAGCGGACATTGTGCTTCCCGAAAGCCTGTCGGGTGCCGAAGGTGATGTGAGGCGGGCTGCGCGAGCTTCCGACTTCGCCGGCAAAGCTGGCCAGACCGTGACGATCGCCGGACCTGCTGCCGCCGAAGGAGCGACGATCGTTCTTTTTGGCGCAGGTGAGGTGAACGCGAGCGACGATCTCGCCATGCAGCGTTTGGGCGGCAAAGCCATTGCCGGTGTGATGAAGAAGGCCTCATCCGTGGCCATTGTTGCGCCGGACGGCGCAGCAGCGCGGCTGGCCTTTGGCGCCATCCAACGCAGCTACACCTTCACCAAATACATGAAGAAGGCCGAGGCGGATCAACTCCCTCAGCTAAAGACGATCACCATCGTGACCAGCGAAGAGGGTGCCGAAGCTGCCTATGCGCCGCTGGGCGAGCTCTATGCGGGCGTGAAGCTGGCACGTGACTTGGTCACCGAGCCACCGAACGTTCTTTATCCGGAGAGCTATGCTGAGCTGTGCCGCGATGAGCTGACTGGTCTCGGTGTTGAGGTCGAAGTCCTGGGCGAAGCAGAGATGGAAAAGCTCGGCATGCACATGATGCTGGGCGTGGGCCAAGGGTCGGTGCGGGAGAGCAAGACCGTCATCATGCGTTGGAGCGGCGGCAAGGACGGTGATCGTCCGCTAGCGCTGGTCGGCAAGGGTGTGACCTTTGACACCGGCGGCATCTCGCTGAAGCCAGGTGCTAACATGGACGAGATGAAGATGGACATGGGCGGTTCGGCCGCTGTGGTCGGTGCCATGCGTGCCATCGCGGGTCGGAAGGCCAAGTGCAACGTGGTCGGACTGATTGGCTTGGTCGAGAACATGCCCGACGGCAACGCTCAGCGCCCGGGCGACATTGTCGACACCATGTCGGGTCAGACGGTGGAGATCCTCAATACCGACGCCGAGGGCCGCCTCGTGCTCGGCGATGTGCTGACCTACGCGCAAGAGACCTACAAGCCGAAGGCCATTGTGGACCTCGCTACGCTGACCGGCGCGATCATCATCGCGCTGGCGTACGAGCATGGTGGTATGTTCACGGAAGATGACAGCCTGGCTAGCGACCTCATGGAAGCGTCGGCGGCTAGCGACGACAGCCTGTGGCGGATGCCGCTGGGCGATGCTCACCGCAAGATGATCAAGTCCGACGTGGCCGATATGAAGAACATCGGTGGCCGCGACGGCGGTTCGTCATCGGCAGCGGCGTTCCTCTCGCGCTTTATCGAGAAGGGCACGCCTTGGGCCCACCTCGATATTGCAGGCACGGCTTGGAAGAAAGCGGACACGGATACGGAGCCAAAAGGCGGCACAGGCTTTGGCGTGCGTCTGCTCGACCAATGGGTGTCGCAACACGAGGGCTAGAGCTCTTTGAATGCCGTACTCTGACGGTTTTCGCTGCGGTGACGATAGACGTCGCCGCAGCGTTTTTTTAGCGCTCGCTTTTCAGGCCTGCGGCGTTGATGCCCGCCTGTGCGCAGGCTTCGTCGACGTCAGCCGGAGCGCCTGAGACGCCGACGCCGCCCAAGAGTGTTCCGTTCTTGGAGTAAATCGGCAGACCACCCGTGATCGGAACGCCTTTCGAAGCCAGAGCCCAGCCGAGCTTGCCTTCTTCAACACGGTCATCAAGCAGCCGTGTGGGGTGGCCCCAACGGGCCACGTAGTCCGCTTTGTCCGCAGACAAATCAGCTGGACCTTGACGGACGCCATCCATGCGCCGGAACCCCGACAACTGAAGGCGATCATCCACCACGGTGATCGCGACTTTTACGTCATTGTCCTCGGCGTAGCTGAAGCATGTCGCGAGGATCGTCTGCGTCGACGCATCGGTGAGGCGTTCTACGGGTGCCTGCGCCGCGGCCGTTAGCGCGAGAATAGAGATAGAAGCTGCGAGCATCGTCCAGCCCTCCTTATTGCTTTTCGATATTCGTGCGCGGAGAGAGCGTTGCCGTCAAGATCGACGCTCACCCCTGGGGATGGAAGTGGTCGTAGATCCGCTGGGCCAGACTCTCCGAAATGCCGTCCACGGACATCAAGTCCTGCGGTTTGGCGCGGCTGACGCCCTTGGCTGAGCCGAAGTGGTGCAGCAGGGCTTTCTTTCGCGACGGGCCTACGCCTTCGATGCTGTCGAGCGGGTTGCTGGTCATCTGCTTTTGACGCTTCGCACGCTGAGCACCGATGGCAAACCGGTGAGCCTCATCGCGCAGGCGTTGGAGGTAATAGAGCACCGGCGAGCGCGGCGGCAGCATGAAGGGTGCGCGTCCGGGGGCGAAGAATTGCTCAGCCACAGCGCCAGCGGAACGGTCCGCCGTCTTGCCGCCGCGGGCATCTTCTCGGCGCGCTTTGGCGATGGAGACGAGCATGATCTCGCCGCCCTCAATATCGGGGCCGACCTGGATGCCCGCGTCCTCCATGGAGGTTTGCGCTGCGGAGAGCTGACCTTGTCCACCATCGATGACGATCAGTGAAGGCCAATCGTCTTGACCCGGCGAGCTTTCCTTGACCAGGCGGCTAAAGCGGCGCGAGAGCACTTCACGCATGGCGCCGAAATCGTCGCCCGCAGCAACCTTTGGGTCTTTGATGTTGAACTTGCGATATTTGTTCCGTTCGAAGCCTTCTTCACCCGCGACCACCATGCCGCCGACCATCCCCGTACCGCCGATATGGGAGTTGTCGTAGCACTCAACGCGGGTGGGCGTGCCGCTGAGCTCCAACGCCTCGCAGAGGGCGTCCATCAGCTTCTTTTGGCTAGCAGTGTCGGCGAGGCGGCGGCCAAGGGCCTCCCGCGCATTCATCTGGGCATGGGCGATGAGGTTTTTCTTCTCGCCTCGTTGCGGGTTGAGAACCTCGATCTTGCGGCCAGCCTTGATGGACAGGGCTTCGCTCAAAAGTTGTTGATCATCAAAGCCCTCGGACACGAAGATCTGTCGAGGCGGCATGCGGCCGTCGTAGAACTGCGCCAAGAACGCGGCGAGGATGGCGGCGGGCTCCTCTTCTTTGTCAGCCTTCGGAAAATAGGCGCGGCTGCCCAAATTTTGTCCTGCACGGAAGAAGAAGGCCTGCACGCAAGACTGGCCGCCATTGACATGCACGGCGAAGACGTCAGCCTCGTCGATGGAGCCGGGATTGATGCCTTGGCTCTCTTGGAGGTGGGCCAGTGCGCGGATGCGATCGCGGAGGCGGGCGGCGCGCTCGAACTCGAGATCCTCGGCGGCTTGTTCCATTTCTTTCGAGAGATCAGCGGCGACTTCGCGGTTGCCACCGCGTAGGAACTGCGTCGCTTCCTTCACCAATTGGGCGTACTCGTCCTTATTCACGACGCCCGTACACGGCGCAGCGCAGCGCTTGATTTGGTAGAGCAAGCAAGGGCGCTCACGGTTCTCGAAGACGCTGTCGTTGCAAGAGCGTAGCAAGAACGCCTTCTGCAACGTGTTCAGCCCGCGGTTCACCGAACCGGCGCTAGCGAAGGGCCCGAAATACTCGCCGGGCCGTTTCTGCGCGCCGCGATGCTTAAGGATCTGCGGGAAGTCGTGATCCTTGGCGACGAGGATCGAGGCGAAGCTCTTGTCATCGCGCAACAGCACATTGTACCGGGGGCGGAGTTGTTTGATGAGGTTGGCTTCGAGCAGGAGCGCTTCGGTCTCGGTGTCCGTGACCACGAACTCCATGGCCCGCGTCTCGGAGATCATCCTCGCGATACGGTTCGAGTGACCGTTCAGCGTGGCGTAGTTGGAGACGCGCGACTTTAGGCTGCGTGCTTTGCCGACATAGAGGACATCGCCCTCATCGTTCAGCATGCGGTAGACGCCCGGGCGGGGCGGCAGACGACGTACCTCATCTGCGATGAGGTGATGGCCCATCAGTTTTGCGGTCGCGTTCTCGCTCATGCTCAGCTCGGTTGAAGAGGGCTGCCGCTCTTAACCGAAGCTGCTCGAAACCTCTAGCCCGCCGAAGGCACTTGCGCCTGCGGCGTGTTGGAGAACGCGCCGAAACCCTCGCGGCGGAACCGCTGCGTGAACTTGCGGCCACGGATGTGCAGCATGGTCATCGCGGGGACCACCACCATCAAGACCACGGTGCCGAACAGGATGCCGAAGCCGAGCGAAACGGCCGTCGGTTTCAGGAACGCCGCCTGGACCGATTGCTCGAGCACGATTGGCGTCACACCGAAGAAGGTGGTGAGCGAGGTCAGGATGATCGGGCGGAAGCGCTTCACCGCAGCGTCGGTGATGCCGTCCACTATCCGCATACCCTTGGCGAGGTTCTCGTTGATATAGTCGACCATCAGGAGGGCGTCGTTGATGATCACCCCAGACAGCCCAATGATGCCGAAGATGGATAGGAGGCTGATCTCGAGGCCCAGGAGGGCGTGACCCCATAGAGCGCCGATAAGGCCGAAGGGGATCACTGACAGTACGATTAACGGCTGGGTGTAGCTGCGGAAGGCCAGTGCAAGGAGGGCGTAGATCGAGAACAAGGCTAAGATGAAGTTCCGTGTCAAGACGGGACGCGTCCGTGCTTGTTCTTCTTGGTCGCCGCCGGGGGAAACCGTGACGTTGGGATGTTCCGCTGCGATGGTGGGCCAGTAGTCATTTAGGACTTTCGCCGTTGCTTCACCGCCGGTAATTTGACCGAAATCGACATCGCTCTGTAGGCGGAAGACACGCTGCCGATCAATTCTGGTGATGCTGGCGGGTGCCTGGCCGACGCTGATGTCGGCAATTTGCGCGATGGGAATGGCAACGTCGCCGATGATGATCTTCTGACGCTTGATATCGGCGATCGATTGCCGCTCGTCTTGCGGGAGGCGCAGGCGGACTTCGATTTCTTCGCGGTCACGCTGAATACGGACAGCCTCCGCGCCGAAATAGCTCGAGCGGACGGCCCGCGCGACGGTGGACAGGTCCACGCCATAGGAAGCGGCTTCCGGGCGAAGGCGGATCTGGACCTCAGGGGTCGTGCGGAACCGGTCGTCGGAGACGTCAAAGACACCGGGGATCGTCTCAAGTTGGCTGCGTAGGAGAGCCACGACTGCCCGCGCGTCGGCTTCATCCGTACTCGCCACTTCGAACTGGACCGGCAAGCCGCCACCGACGAGGTTGGAGCTGAAGGTCAGCTTTTGCGCGCCGGGGATCCGGCCGGTGGCTTCGCGCCAAATGTCTTCGAACTCTGTGGCGGAGAACTTGCGTGTTGAGGCGTCCTCGATCTTGACTTCGACGAAGGCTCTATTCGCAGCGGCTGAGCCCGACGGATCGGTGTCGCCGGGTTGGGGGCCCATGATACTTGAGCCTAAATTCCACAGGATGTTCTCGATGATGATGTCAGTGTCGGTGCCGGTGCGTTCACTGAGGGTTTCTGCTGCTGTCTCCGCGCCATCGAGCATGGTCGAGACCGCAGCCGCGGTTTGATGTTCTGAGGCCGCCTCGGCGAGCTGCAGCTCGGCCATGACGTAATTGCCCTCAATCTCAGGGAAGAACGTGGAGCGGATGAACCCCGCATTGAAGAGCGTGAAGGTCCCGATCAGAGCAGCGGCCGAGAACATCACGGTCACGAGCGGGCGCTCGGCAGAAAAACGGACGGCTGGGCCAAGGGATTTTTCGGAGAACGCGTCGAGCCTCTTCGCCACGGTGTTGCGGAGGGGATCGGTGAAACGTCTGATGCTGATCCGACCCGGCGGGCGATCGTGCAAGTGCGACAGGTGCTGCGGCAGAATGAAGAAGCTTTCGATCAGTGAAAGGATCAATACTGCGACGACGACGAACGCGATGTCACCGATGAACTGTCCCACCGTTGACGGCACGAACATGAGGGGGAGGAAAGCCGCCACGGTGGTGGAGACCGAGAAGAAGACCGGCGTTGCCACGCGGATCGTGCCGCGCTTCGCGGCCTGTCTTGTGTCCTCCTCGCCATCTTCGACAGTGGCGTAGATGTTCTCGCCCACCACGATGGCGTCATCCACCACGATGCCGATGGCGAGGATGAAGCCGAACAGCGACATCTGGCTGATGGCCACGCCGGCCATGGCCATGGGCAGGAAGGTGCCGACAAAGCTCAGCGCCACGCCCACGCCGACCCAAAACGCCACACGGACGTCTAGGAAGAGGAGCAGCAGGACCAAGATCAGCAAGAAACCAATCGCTGCATTGCTGACGAGTAGGTTGACGCGGTTGGTGAGCTCAATCGAGCGATCTTGGTACAGATTGACGTGCACGTCGGGCGGAAGAAACGTTCCGGACTCGGCGATGAGGGCCTTCACATCTTCCAACACGTCGAAGACCCGTTCGTCGCCGATACGGTAAATGTTGATGCCCACCGCAGGCTCGCCATCGAGGCGCGCATAGAGCGGCGACTCGGCGAGCCCGTCGTCGATCTTGGCAATATCCTCAAGCAGGACCGGAGCGTCGTCTTCGGAGGTGAGGATGACGATATCGCCGAACTCGTCGCCTGCTTCGGCCTTGCCCAAGGTGCGTACGAGCAGCCGCCGTTCGGTGTCTTCTAGTTCACCGCCGGACAGTTCCAGCGAGCGGGCTTGGATACGGCGAGCGAGATCGTCGAGGGATAGGCCCAAGGCTTCCAGGCGTGCTGATGGCACCTCGATACCGATCAAATAGTCCGCGACACCAACCATTTGCGCGCGGCTTGTCGACGGGTTGGCCAGCACGTTGGTGCGGAATTCATCCGCGTAGCGCTTTAACTCGATGGGGTCGCGATTGCCGCTGATCACCACCCGCGCCACGACTTCCTCGCTCTCAAGCTCGGAAATGACGGGTTCTTCCGCGTCCGCGGGGAACACGGTGATCTGGTTCACCGCGTTGCGAATATCGTTGGCGAGTTCGGCGGTGTCTTCCCCAAAGTCGAGGTAG
>JABSRH010000048.1 GCA_013215175.1 Parvularculaceae bacterium
ACCCCGAGGCACCACAGCCCACTTCACTGCTGCATGTGCAATCCAAGCCCGCTGTTGGTCGCTGCGATGTTGTGGTCTATGCGCCTGAAGGGAAAGGCAATCTGCATACGATCGGGCAGGAGCGCCGGCGTCTCTTGGTGGCCGCTTGGATTGATCGATACCAGTCGATGTTTGATCTGGGTTGCCAATATGTGATGCCTTTCGAGAGCCGCGGCGAAGAGGTCGGCGTCACGCTGCATCACCCCCATGGCCAGATCTACGGCTTTGGGGAGGTGCCTCTCGTCGAGCGCACCACGGTGGAAGCTTTCGAAAACGGCTATGATCTCGCTGCGGCCTTGCCAGATTGGTCTGACTACGTGGTAACAACGGCAGGCCCAGTGACGGCTTTTTGTCCGCCTTTTGCTCGCTTCCCTTATGAGAGCTGGATCGTGCCCAACCGGCGTGTGGCTGGTCCGTGGGATATGACAGAGGAAGAGCTCGACGGTTTTGCTGAGCTGTTGGGCGACATGACGCAACGGTACGATACGTTCTTTGGGCGCGACACGGCGTACATGCTGACGCTACACGCCTCGCCGAAGGGTGCTGAGGCCACCTACCACTTCTCCGCGCAATTCTATCCGATCTTGCGAGCACCCAATCGGGTGAAGTTTCTTGCGTCGGTGGAGCAGGGCACCGGCGTCTTCACTGTCGACGTGATGCCCGAGTTAGCGGCAGAGACATTGAGGTCCCAATGAACATTGAAGCCATCTTTGCCCAGAAATTCGGTACAGAGCCGCAGGCATGTGTGTTCGTGCCAGGGCGGGTGAATTTGATCGGTGAGCACATCGATTATAACGGCGGCCGCGTTCTTCCGCATGCGCTTCATCGCGGTGTCACACTAGCGTTGAGCTTGCGGAGTGATGATGTGGTGCGCGTGGCTTCTGACCGTTTCGAAGGCGTGTCTGAGGCTCGGACCGCCGATGAGCCCACAGATTCCTGGGCGAAATATGCACACTATACCATGAGGTTAGCAAAAGATATCGGATGGATTTCGAGCGGTGCTGATATTGGTATCATCTCGAACCTCAGCGACGGTGCAGGGCTGTCGTCTTCCGCGGCACTGTGTGTTGCGGTGCTCAAAGCACTGCGTGAGGTGACCGGTCGTTCGGAGAGTGATGTCGAGATTGCTCAATTCGCGCGCCGCGTTGAGAATGACTATATCGGCATGCCTTGCGGGATCATGGACCAGATGGCGGTGGCCGTGGCGAAGCCTGGTGAGGCTCTTTTCCTCGACACGGGGTCGTTGGACTACGATTCTATTCCGCTGCCTGAAGATGTTTCTTTCATGGTCATCCACTCGGGCGTACACAGAGAGTTAGCAGACGGTCGGTATAAACAGCGCGCGGATGAGTGCCTCGAAGCGAAGAGCTATTTTGGTACGGATGACCTCTGTCACCTGACGCTGGACCAGGTTGAGGGGGCAGTTGACCTCGCCGAGAACGTCAAGCGCCGCGTTCGTCATTGCATCACCGAGCACGAGCGGACGGTGCAGGCGGCTTCCCACCTGCGGGCGCGAGACTTCGTCCGTTTTGGTGAGTCCATGAATGCCAGCCATGTCTCTATGCGCGATGATTTCGAGATGTCCGTGCCTGCCATCGATCGTTTGGTCGAAAGCGCAGTGGAGGCGGGCGCTCTTGGCGCGCGGCTGACGGGAGGAGGCTTTGGCGGCTGTATCGTTGCTGCTGTGCCGGTCGATGCTTCTGAGGTGTGGCTTGGCAAGGTCCTCGCCCAGCACCCGGACGCCTTCTTGGTGGAGTAGACCTCCGTTGTTTCGGCCTTGGGCTTGGCCGCCAAAATGACCTAGACTGTGTTGGAGTTAGAGGTGCCACATAAACCGATGGATCAATTGTCCGAACGTCAGCGCGCTATTGTTGAGTTGGTCGAAGGGGCTGGCTTCGCCACCATTGCGGAGTTGGCGGACAAGTTCGATGTCACCACGCAAACCATACGACGTGACGTCAACGCATTGTGCCTGAGCCAGCACCTTGCACGCTTCCATGGGGGCGTGGGCCTGCCCAACAGCGTCGAGAACGACGACTATGCTGAGCGGCGCTCGGCGCTGACATCAGCCAAGGATGAGATCGGTCGTCTGGTCCGGTCTGTGATTCCTAACCATGCGTCCTTATTCATGAACATTGGGACGACCACTGAAGCCGTGGCTCAGCATCTGCTGGATCATCAGGATCTCCGTGTCGTGACGAACAACCTGCACATCGCCGACATTTTTTCGAAGGTGCCAGGTTTCGATGTCATGGTGGCTGGTGGTTATGTTCGGGGCGGCGACGGTGGTGTCGTGGGTGAGGCAGCGATCGATTTTCTGCGCAGTTTTCGCCTCGATTTCGGCATTATCGGTATCAGTGGAATTGAGCCGGACGGTTCACTCCTCGACTTTGACTTTCGCGAGGTAAAGGCCGCGCAGGCTATTATTGCCAACTCGCGCAAGACGATCCTCGTGGCCGACCACACCAAGTTCGGCAGAGCCGCGATGGCCAAGGTCGCCTCGCTAGAGGACGTGGACGTGTTGGTGACAGATCTTCCGGTCCCGGCGGCTTTCGGAGAAATGCTGGAAGGATCAGGGGTGGAAGTGCTTGTTGCTGCGCCTGATGGCAACGTCGCGACGCGTTCTGCCTAGGCCTCTTAGTCCCAGAATCGCTCACGTTGAGCGCTAATGTTGCCCCATGTTCGAATGTGAGCATTGGCTATGACGCCATGAAGCCCAAAGTGAAATATCTGGCCCAATGAGGCAAATTTCGCGCCGATCCGTCGCCTCGGCCCACAGTTCAATACGGTGCTCCTCAACGGTCGTCAGATTGCGACTGACAGCGGTGGCCGCGAGTTCAACTTCGATACACTGGCCGCTGAACAAATCACCGGCGCAACGATCTTCAAGAGTGGTCAGGCCTCGCTGCAAGAAGGCGGCATCGGCGGTACGATCAACGTCGCCACAGCCCGTCCCTTCGACAACAAAGGCCTTCAAGTCGCTGCCTCGGTAAAGGGCATGTACGAGAGCCTTTCGGAAGAAATTGCTCCGCAGGCAGCCTTCCTGCTTAGCAACACCTTCGCTGACGATACCTTCGGTGTGCTGGCAGCGGTCAGCTACCAAGAGCGTAAAGTTCAGATCAACCGTATTGAGACGGCTGGCTGGCGCCCTGGTCAGACGATTTCGAACAATGTCGACGGTGTGCTGTTCGAGAATGCCTACATCCCTCGCAACTGGGACCAGATCGTCGATCAACAAGACCGTGAGCGCATCAATGCTAGCCTGGCGCTGCAGTGGGCTCCTTCAGAAGACCTCACGCTGACCCTCGATGGTTTCGTCTCGAAGTTCAAAGTCGACTCGCTGGTCACGGACCTCGCATCTTGGTTCGAGCCTGACCGTGTTGGTGAGGGCGCAATCGATGAGAACGGCACGCTGATCGCGTTCACGCATGAGATCGGCATTTCTGGCGGTTCTGGTGATCCGGCGACGGACTTTGTGTCCCACACGCGGAACTCCCGTGACGTCACCAACTTCGGTTATGGTCTGAACGCGGATTGGGATATCACTGAGAACTTCAACGGTTCGTTCGATATCTTCTATTCGAGCGCCGAGAACGATCGCGCTGGCCGTGACCGTTTCAACGTGATCGGTATCATCAACAACTATTCGTATGATGGCACGGGCGGCACGCCGACCGTGCAGCATGATGGTTTCGTCAATGGCAGCTTGCCCGACGCTTCGCTCAGCCGTCTGCACTACAACGAGAAGGGCAACCGTCCGACTGACGAAGACGAAATCCTTGAAGTGAAAGCTGATTTCACGTTCGTTCCGGACTCGGATTCGATCAAAGACGTGAAGTTCGGCGGCTACTTCCAGTCGCGTGAAAAGTCGGCGTTCCAGATCTTCGGTAACCAGTGTGCTTTCTGTGGCTACGCAACGCCTGCACCGAATGACCTGCTCGACTTCCGTCCGTTCACGGCTGATAACTTCTTCCCTGGCCTGATTGATACGTTCTACACCAACGACGGTGACGCGTACGTTGATTTCTTGGCGGACGAAGGCTTCCCGATTGTTCCGACCCTTCAGAACAACCGCTACACGATCGAAGAAGACATCTTCTCGGCCTACGCGGATATGAACCTTGCGTTCCAAGCGGGTTCGGTTCCGGTCGAAGTCAACGCAGGTATGCGTTATTCGAACACGAAAATCGACGTGACCGGCATTCAGAGCTTCATCACCGACGTTGTTCCGACCACGGACTTGACGCTCTTTTCGAACGTCTTTGGTCCTGCGGTGAACATCACGGAAGGCGGCGACTACGACGCGTTCTTGGGTAACCTAAACATCAACTTCTTCCTGCAGGACAACATGATCTTGCGCCTGGCGGCCTACGAGTCGCTGACGCGTGCGACCATGAACCAGCTGTCCCCAGCGACGACGTTTGGTGAGCCACGCCGCCAGAACTTGACGGCAAGTGGTGGTAACCCAGCCCTCAACCCATTCGCCTCGACCAACTTCGAAGCGTCGTACGAGTGGTACTATGATGGTCTGAGCTCGTTCTCCTTCGCTCTGTTCCGCAAGGACATTGACGACATCATCGTCAACCTGACCGGTGATGAAGTCTTTACGCTGACAGACCGTAGTGCCGCGGATGGTTTCCGTTGTGTAGCGGCCAACTGTGCCACCGGTATCGACCTCGATCCAACGCGTCCTGGCTTCGACATCGTGGGCAACACGGAAGAGCTGAACGGTGAGACAGAAGTCTACAGCGTCAGCCGTCCACGGAACGGTGAGAGTGCCTACGTCGAAGGTATGGAAGTCGCGTTGACGCACGTCTTCGACTTCGGCCTTGGCTTCACCGTGAACGCTACGTTCGTGGATAGTGACGCAACGATCGATCCAACGTCCTCGACGAACTTCTCGCTCGAAGGCATCGGTGACTCGCAGAACTACATCCTGTTCTACGAGAGAGATCGGGTCCAAGCGTGGATCGCCTACAACAACCGTGAAGGCTTCCTCCGCCAGATCGACAACGGTTTTAATGGTGAGCCTGTGAACACAGAAGAGTTTGGCCAGCTGGACTTCAGCGCAAACTTCGATGTGAACGACAACTACACGGTGTTTGTCGAAGGCATTAACATCACTGAGGAAGAGCTGGTCCAAACCGGCCGGTTCGCGAACCAAATCTACAACATCGAAGACAACGGTTCGCGCTTCGCTGTGGGTATTCGCGGCAAATGGTGATCTCCCTTGCCTGATCAAGCCGTGATACAAGGACTGGCGAGAGCGATCTCGCCAGTCTTTTTTTGTGTGTGAGTTACGAACAATAAGAAGAAATCACTCCTGATCGTGGGTTGAGGAACAGCCGGTTGGCTCAGTGCAGCAATCATTGCGGCCTACCACCGGGATCGATCGCGCGAAGACTTCACCATCAGTCTTGTAGAGGCTGCCGACATCCCAACCGTCGGTGTGGGCGAGGGCACTTGGCCCACGCTGCGCAACACGATGCGGTCAATCGGTATTGACGAGAAGACGCTATTCAAGATGTGTTTCGCCGGCTTCAAGCAGGGCGGAAAGTTCGTCAATTGGGCGTCGGAAGACGACTATTATTATCATCCGTTCACGGTGCCTTTGGGCTACGGTAACATCGATCTTGCGCCGTACGTTGATGATATCCGCTCCTTTGCGACGCAGTCGAACTATCAGCAAGAGGTATGCGAGGCAGGCCTGGCGCCGCGTTCACTTGACGAAGGTGAGTACCAGGGCATCTGCAACTACGCCTATCACCTCGACGCGGGTGCGTTCGCTGATCTGCTGAAAGATCACTGTCGGGACAATCTCGGCGTCCAGCATCATGTCGGGACGGTGAATCATGTAGAGCTCGACAAAGACGGACACATCTCCAAACTGAACTTGGAGCGCGATGGCGAACCGTTCAATCTCGAAGCGGATATGTTCGTCGACTGCACTGGCTTCCGGTCTCTCCTGTTGGGCGAAGCGCTGGGTGTTCCGTTCAAGTCGCTTGATGATGTTCTGTACAATGACTCAGCCCTGGCCATCCGTGTGCCGTACGAGGATCAGCACGACCCTATGGCTTCGCACACGATCGCGACAGGCCAGAACGCTGGCTGGATCTGGGACATCGGCCTCACGAACCGCCGCGGTGTTGGGCACGTCTACTCGAGCCAATACTAGAGCGAGGATGAAGCTGCCGAAAATCTTAGCCGCTATGTCGGTCAGCCGCTGGACAAGTTCGATATCAACAAGATCAAGTTCCGCTCCGGTTATCGCGAGCTGGCGTGGAGCAAGAACTGCATCGGTATCGGCTTGGCCATGGGTTTCGTCGAACCCCTTGAAGCGACAGCGATTATGTTGGTGGAAGTGGCAGCCCGCTACGTGGCTGAGCACGCCTTTGGCGACCGCACGATCATGGAGATCTCGGCCAAGCGTTTCAATCAGCACATGGACTATCGCTGGCAGCGGATCGCCGACTTCCTCGAGTTGCACTACATGCTGACCAAGCGGCCCGAGCCCTATTGGCAGGCACATAAGGATGAAGCTTCAATTCCGCTATCGCTGAAGGAAGACCTTATGGTCTGGCAGAACCGCGGGCCGATCAATTCCGACTTTGAAGGGGTGGCCGAGCTCTTCCCGGCGGCGAGCTATCAGTACGTGCTCTATGGCATGGGCTTCCGGCCCAACTATCACACGCAAGCCTACCTGTATAATCAGCGTGTCCAGGCCGAGCGCATCAAGGAAAAGAATCAGGCGATGACGGCGCAGCTGCTGCGAGACTTGCCCTCGCATCGCCGTTATATCGACCATTGGCTAGGCGCCCATTGATCTCGACTGGATTGTCCCATGGCTACTCTCAGTGAGCTGAATTTTGAGCAACATGGAAAGCTGAAGGTATCGGCCGACAGTGCGGTCCAATATGCTGAGCGTCGGCACATGATCCCGCTCAAGGTCACCGAACTGGCGCAGGCGATCACATGCTTTCCCGTTTTTATCAGCCGCCTAGAAGGTCGAAATGAGTACGCACTTTCTGCCATAACGGGCCTGGAGGCAGGTAAGAATTTCTTTGCGGTGGATGGTCAGTGGGAAGCCATCTATCAGCCGTCGGACATGCAGACCTATCCGGTCGGGCTCATGGCTCCCGACGGGGAGGATGCAGAGCCTGCCCTAGGAGTCGATCTCACGATGCCTGGCTTTTCGGAGGAGGCGGGCCAACCGCTGTTCACTGAAAGCGGCCAGCCCAGTTTGTGGCTTGATCAGACGAAGGCCAAGCTTCTCGAGAACGCTCGGAATAATGTGCATACGTACCGCTTTTTTGAAGCGATCCGCGAGGCCGATCTTATCGCGCCCATCACCATCTCCGTACACAATGAAGGCGAGCAGGTGAGCCGCATTGCTGGTCTGCACACGATCAATGAGGACCGCCTAAAGTCGCTTTCGTCCACGCAGGTGGATGACCTCAATAAGGCTGGTTTCTTGGCGCCGATCCACGCCTTGCTGTTCTCGATCTTCCAACTGAACGCGCTTATTCAGCGTTCGAAGCGTCTTCCAGACCTCACCACCATCGAACGCATCAGTTTGGAGCGCGCGAAGAGCCCGACGGTCTAGTTCGTCTTTCAGCCCAGCAGTCTTTTGCAGTCGGCTGTTTGTCTGTTTTGGCAAAGCTTCGCTAACGTGGTCGTCACACGACGATGGGCACGGGTCGCGAGGGTTTTGTGGATTTTGATGCGATAAAGAGGTTTCTGCTTACCTCACTGTTCTTCATGCTTTTTATCGCGATCGGCGTCATTGCGCTGGCGGTCTTCGGGGGCAGTACCAACTCGTTGCCGCATGACGTTTATCGGCTTGTGGCGATGTTCGCCCTGAACGGCGAATGGGCGTTCGACGATGGCGTGAGCATTGTGCTGCCTGTCTTGGCTTTCGTGGCTCCTCTTGCTGCTATCGTTGGCATTGTTGAGCTCCTGGGCCGGAGTTTCTTTGGTCGGCTCAAGCGTGACTTTCAGCTTAGCCGTCTCCGCGGCCATGTGGTGGTGTTCGGACTTTCTGAGGAGAGCCTACTGTTGATGCAGGGAATTCTGAAAGCCGATAACCCGCCCTCGCTGCTGGTGGTCGCTTCTGGCCTCAACGAGGCCGAGCGAGGATAAGTCCGTAAGCTCGGGGCGGTGCTTCTTGATGAAGTCCTCACGCCGGAAGAGCGCTTAAGCCGTGCGCAAATCGAGCATGCTGATCTCCTCGTTGCCTTTATGGAAGATACGGACGCTAGCCTGACGCTGATGGAGGAGCTTGATCGGTTCCTTGCCAATCGCCCTCATGTGATGCGTGGTCGGGATCCGATCGATTTGTGGATCAAGATTGAAAACCGCCAATTGGGTGATCGGCTTGCGGAGTATTTTGGTCTGACGGATCTGCAGACTCGATTGCATCCGCGGTTCTTCAGCCTCGAAGAAACGTCAGCGCGTCGTCTCTGGCGCCAGCATCCGCTTGACTTGTTCGCGGAGGCTCAAGGTCAAAGCGATTTGCACCTTTGTATCTACGGGTTCGGAGCCCTTGCTGAACAGATCATGACAGAGGCCGTGCATCAAAGCCGCTTCGTGCCAAAACGACGACTAAAGATCACTGTCTTAACCGATGAGCCGGAGCGAACGAAGGAGCGCCTCACCGCCTGGCGGCCCGGCTTGTTTGCCTGTGCAGATATCCGTGTTAACCATATACCTTTCCACCGCGTCGGTATCTCAGATGCCGATTATGGGAGGCTCCCAAGGGATGCCACGGCGCATGTGATTTGCCATAAAGAGCCGGATCTGGCTGCTGCGACGGCACTCTCGCTGCGGCGTCTTCTCCTAAAAAAACCACCTCATACAGACGAAGCTGAACCCCGTCGATTGAACGCGCCGATCTTGGTGCGCTTTGATCGCCCCACCGGTATCGGGCAGCTTTTGAGTGGCGCTGATGAGGACAGCGAAACGAGCTCCGCAGGCTGGCCCGACGGTGTGGAAATTTTCGGTGGGTATGCGGAGATGTTGCTTGGGGACATGCGAGATCCCCTTGAGCCCACGGTGATTGATACCGCGCGAGAAGCCATGGCGCGGTACATTCACTTGAGTTATCAGGCCGGTGTGAACGAGGCCGCCCAGGCAATGGGTCTCACCCCGGATGCTGCACTGGCTCAGCAGCGGAAAGGAGAGGCGAGTTGGCGTGTGTTGGCGCCGCAGTTCCGCGACAGTTGTCGGCAGGCTGCTGATCATCTCTGGGCAAAGGCTCGGGCTCTCGATGGCCGAATTGTCTATGCGCCGAAAGCCGGAACGCCTCTCATTCTGAAACCCGAAGAAGTTGAGACACTGACAGGTCTAGAACACCAACGATGGGTTCACGAACGACTTCTTGCTGGCTGGTCTCACTCGCCGAAGAGGGTGGACGCCGCCAAGCAGCACCCCAATCTCGTGCCCTATGAGGACTTACCCTATCGCGAGAAGTCGATTGATCGTGCGCTCGCTGAACGCCTTGATGGTGCACTGAGCACAGGGCATCTCGCGCTGCAGCGCAACCATATCGTTGGTGTCACAGGGCACCGATCGGTAAACGGACAAAGCTTAGACGCAGATAAGGTGACGCGTGACCTTCGTGCTGCGCTTGAGCGTGTTGTATCCGAGGCGCTTGGACAATCCGTGATGCTCTACTCGGCGTTGGCGGCAGGTGCTGATAGCCTCGCCGTCGAGGCAGCTATCGAGTTGGGTATTCCGTATACAGCTGTCTTACCTTTGCCGTTCGAAGTCAGCCGTGCTTATTTCGAAGAGGAAGAGGGCGGTATCGCACGCTTTATCCGGCAGACCGCGAGCGCTTCACGGGTGATCGAACTGCCACTTCTGTTTGGTGATTTGGCGGAGGTGTCGCCCGACAGCGAGGGTCGGTCGCAAGCCCGCGATCAGCAATTTGCCCTGGCCGGCGGCTACATCGTGCGACGCTGTAAGACGCTGCTCGCTGTCTGGGATGGCCAGCCCGCCAGAGGTCTGGGCGGTACGGGCGACGTGGTATCGTGGGCTCGTACGGGCTCGGTGCCGCAGGAATATAGGCTGGAGGGATACTATACGCCGCCAGCGTATCCGGTGGACGTCAAGGTCATTCCTCCGACCACCGAGCAGATTGGACTGGTTCAGGCGGACGAAGAAACGACAGCGGCCTAAGCTTAACGGCGTTTCTTCCGCGACCAGCCGGCAAAGCCCGCTACGCCAGCGCCCATCAGCCAAACACCTGCCGGTAGGGGGACAGCCGAGGTATCAGCGATGCTCGCCTGCAAGGCGAAGTCAGCCGAGAAGCTGGTGGAGAAGCTTTCCAACATGAAACTCTCACGGTCGCTGTCGTCCGAGCCTCCTCCGATGGGGTCACCAAAGCCCATCAGACTGGTGAGGCAACTGAAACAGTCGTCGAAGACATCGTTTGTGGACGCAAACGAACGAAACACGATCCGCAACGACGTGCTGTCACCAGCACCGACCGTGCCGCCTTTGAACTTCACCACGGACTCATCCCAGGCGTAGATGAGAGAATCGAAGACGTCGACGGGCCCCAGCTGCCTGAAGTTGCTCAGGTTTGCTTGAGCCTCATCAATGTCGCGACTGATGGTGGATGCCGCGGACGACAGGCCCGCGTTGTTGTTCACAAGATCCATTCCAAATGACAAGCCGTCGATCAATTCACCATCGGCGAAAACGGACACGTCAAGCGAAACCGACGCTGCGCGATCGCTGCTCAGAGGAAAGTCACTCGCACGCTGAGGGCAATCGAAGAGGTCGACTGTGTCTTGGTCGGAGCTATAGCAGCCCGTCGAGAAATAGATTCCCATGGCGCCAGCCAGAACTGTCGATGTGAGTGTCAGTTCCTGTTCTGCGCTGGTACTGTTGGTGTAGTCCAGACCAATGATGGTTTCTGCGAATGCACTCCCCACGCCGAGCGATGCAGCACTGTTTACAAATTCGAAGCGGCCATCGTCGCCTTCTTTGCCGAAGGCCCTGACGTGGTGAGCGCCAGTGTTGCCGCCTTCATCGGCCCGGTCCACACGGTTCGCGTCGACAGCGCCGGCCGATGATGGATACTGATAACTGACAATTTCGCCAGCAGTGTCCTTGATCGTGCCGCCACCTGAAAAGTCGGCGAACAGCGTGTTAGCGTGGGCCTGTGAAGCCAGTGCTAGCGCTGGTGCAACTGTGGATACAAAGCGAAGAAAATTCATGGTGATCCCCTCAGAAAGCCGACGGGACCCGTTGTGTATGCCGTAGGTCTCGCGTTAACCATAACTTAACGCGGTCCCGGGGGTTGTAAATGACCGGATGCCGCCTGGCCGCTAGAGAGCACCCATCGCTTTGCACCGAGCGGCAAGCTGGATACTCGGAGCGGCGTCGAGTCCGATCGTTTCGTCCAATATCTCCAAGCCCTTGGCGCAGGCTGCTCGCGCTTCAGCTTCTCGCGCAGCCACCATCAGCACCTCAGCGCGGTAGATTTCAAGATCACCGTGATTTGCATGAACCTTGCCGTAACCGATGTCGTATTGGTCCCTGGCGCTGTCCAACAGTTCAAGGGCTTCTTTTGTTCGGTTCTGTTTTCCTAGCACCGAAGCCAGATAGACACCCGCAAATCCCCGCTGATAATGCCCATCAGGAAAGGCAGTTTCTAGGCCGTCCAAAGATGCTCGGAATTGCTCTTCAGCTTCTGCGAGTTTGTTCTGTGCTTCAAGAATTTGCCCATACATCATTTGTGCATAGGCGACTTGAGGATGGCCAGTTTCTAAGACACGCGTCTTGATGGCCAAGGCTTCCGCGATCGCGGTTTCCGCAGCTTCGATATCACCGACCTGAAAATAGTGGTAAGCGATATTGTTAAGCGCAATTCCAAGCTTCTTATGCCCTGGCGGGTAAATCTGTCTGCGGAGGGCTAGTGCCCGCTCATATTCAAGGCTCGCCTGCTCGGCATTGCCGTCTAACCCATAAGCCTTTGCTAGGAATTCCGTTACCAGGGCGATCTCCCTCGACAGATCACCATCGGTGCTTTCGTAAAATGCTCGGGCGCTGCTGAAGTGAACAATCGCGTCTGCGAGGCGCAATTCTTCGCGTGCTAACTGGCCCAATGATTGGTGGGCCATGCCCTTTAGCTTAGATTCTTCATTACCAAGAGAAAAAATTCCATCGTATGCTGATTGTAACACCTGTTCCGCTAGCTCGAAATCCGAAGTTTGAATGGCCAGGTCTGCTTGCTCGAGCACCACCCTAATGTCCGCCAATGATCCTGGCTCCAGCCCCAATCGCGCATTCGCGAAATTATTCGCTGCTTGTCGATATAGGCCGAGCTGACGATAGATGAGTCCCAATGAAGTAAACAATTCAGCCTGAACCTCTGGTTCATCAGCCAGCTGATCAATTCCTTCTGCGCCGCGCTCCAATACCGTCAGTGCAGTGATCGTATTTGGGTTCTCCGTCTCCGGATTGGCCACTTCGAAGATGTTCACGAGGTAGTCCTTCGTGGTCTCGGCCTTGCGCTCGTTCCTCTCTGCGAGCAGGCGCTGCGCCACCGCGTCTTGGCGTTGCGTTTCCGCGAAGAACGCTAACGCGAGGGCACCGACCATGCCGGCTACAGAACCTGCGGTCAGCATCGCCAGGCGCTTGTTGCGCCGGGCGTTGTCACGCTGAGCCAGTTTATCAAGAGGTGTGCGGAGTAAGCCTGCCGCGAGTTTGAGGAAGGCCAGCCGCTTGCCATCGCCTAAGGGGCGAGCATCCGCAGCCACCGGCTCGATGGGGTTGCCCTCTTCGTCTTCGGCTAGCAGGGCGGGAGGGAAACAATCGTCTTCGCCGCCCGAATGCGGTTCCCCATCGACGATCAGCGCCAGGATGTTCTCGGCACCACGTTCTCGGCGAAAGTGCTCAATCTCCTGGTTGACCCAACGCGATTGCGCAGATGCAGGAGAACACAGTACAATGAGGAATTCCGATTGCTCGAGAGCATCGGTGAGCAGGGGGCTTAGGTGCCCCGAGGCGGGCAGTTCATCCCGATCCCGGAACACCGGCTTCAGCGGCTGGCCCCGCGGGCTGTCATCGCCCGCAACGACCGGTGGCTTATAGCCTTCAAGCCTGGCGTGCAGCCATCGTGCCCAGGACGTATCTTTGTGCGCATAGCTGATGAAGGCTTTATACCGCCAAGTGGTTGCCATGGTGCCTCAGGCCGCCCTTGTATTCTGGGCAGCGCTCCCAATCTCACCGAAACCGTAGGTCTGGCCCACTTGCGCTGCAAGCGTCGTCAGCCGTCATGGCATTTGCCAAACTTGTTGTGCCCTTTGACGGATGCGCTGGTGCGACGATAGAACGGTGGTTCTCAATGAGGATGAGTATGTCGGCACAGGCTGAAAAACAGACGGATAACCGCGACCTGGTGATCGAACGCGCGACGGAGCTGTTCTGGCGCAAAGGGTTTGATGATGTGTCGGTGGATGACCTGGTCAAGGCGACCGGTCTGAACCGCTACCAACTGTACCAAACGTTTGGCGGAAAGCGGGATATCTTCATGACAATCCTGCACAATTACATCGAGGATTCGCAGACTTCGGTGGGCGCCATCTTGGCCGAGACGGATGTCTGTCCGTATGACGCCCTCTACCTGTGTATTGAGCATAAGATGCTCGACCCGGAGATCTTTCCAGCCGGCTGTTTGATGTGCACGACCGCGGTGGATGTGGCGGCCAAGGATGAGGAGGTCGCGGAGATCTTCAACCAGGTCACCGATCACATGCACGAGATGTTCGCTGATGCGTTTCGCCGCGGGCAAGCTGCCGGGATGGTGCCGAAGGGGCGCGATCCTGATGCTTTTGCTGAGCTTTCTCACGCGCTCTACTTTTCGACCGGGGTGCAGGCTCGCATGGGCCGCACCCGAGAAAGCCTTGCGGAGGCGGTGCGCAAGACCATCGATTCCGTGAAACCGTAAATTAGACTATTGCTTCTAGAACGGGCGTTCTGATATAGGGCCGGTGTTGCCCGAGAGGAAAGCCATGCCCGTTACTACGCGTACTGCCGTTGATCGCTTCGCGGTTCAGTTCACCGAACTGATCCTGCGTTTCCGGTATCTCGTCGTCCCGCTGATGATTGTTTTGGTGCTGGGTCTGGTGACCCAGGCACAGCATCTGACGTTCGGGAACAATTACCGCGTCTTCTTCTCGCAAGAGAATCCAGAGCTCCAAGCCTTCGAGGAGTTCCAGAACACCTACACGAAGAACGACAACGTCTTCGTCTTGGTGCTGCCGAAGGACGGCAGCGATGTCTTCACCCCTGAAGTGATGTCCGCCGTCGCCGAAATCACGGAGGGTGGTTGGCAAATCCCGCATTCCATCCGCGTGGATAGCGTCACCAACTTCCAATACACGTATGCGGAAGGTGATGACCTGATCGTTGAGGACCTCATCGCCGATCCTGCGAGCCTCTCGGCCGCTGATTTCGCTGAGAAGCGTGAGATTGCGCTGGCTGAGCCTATCCTCAACGGCCAGGTGGTCACAAGCGACGGCCTCGCGACGGCGGTGAATATCGTCATCCAGTACCCTGAGAAATCCGTGGACGAAGTCCCTAATGTGGCCGCCGCTGCGCGGGCGCTGCGTGATCAGGTGCAGGCAGACTATCCCGGCCTCGATATCCGCCTCACAGGTGTCGGCATGCTGAACGTGTCCTTCGCCGAGTCGGGCATGAAGGATTTCTCGACCCTCGTGCCGGGCATGTTCGGCCTCGTTATCTTGCTAACGATGTTCACGGTACGGTCGTTCAGTGCCACCGTTGCCGTCTTCTTCGTGATCCTCTTGTCGGTGATGACCACGCTGGGCGCAGCGGGCGTGATGCGGGTCGCTCTGACGCCGCTGTCGATGTCCGCCACGATTGTCGTGCTGACGCTCGCCGTTGCCGACTCCATCCATATCCTCATGACTTTCAGGCAGAATATGCGCCGAGGTTTAGAGAAGCGCGACGCGTTGATCGACGCGATGCGTGTCAATTTCTTGGCCGTTGGCATCACGTCACTGACCACCATCGTAGGCTTCTTGGCGCTCAACGCGTCGGACTCGCCGCCGTTCTGGCACCTCGGTAACATGGCCGCGTCCGGTATCGCCGCTGCGTGGTTGCTCTCTGTCACCTTGCTGCCGGCCCTGGTGATGATGCTGCCAGCCAAGGCGAAGGCCGTGGAAGGCGAGGAGGGTCGTTCGCAGTTGATGGAGTCCTTCGCCAATTTCGTCTTGGCCCGTCGCAATCCGCTCGCGCTGGCGACCTTGGGCGCGGCGGTCGTCTTGGTGGCGATGATCCCTCGGCTCGAGTTTAACGATGAGTGGGTCGAGTATTTCGACGAACGGATCCCTTTCCGCCCAGCCAGCGACATGACGGCCGAGCACTTCGGCCTCTACCCAGTCGAGTTCTCGGTGCCCTCTGGCGAGACCGGTGGCGTGTCAGAGCCTGAATACCTCGAGCGCCTCGATGCTTTCGCTGAGTGGTTGCGAACGGAGGAGAATGTCCGTCACGTCTACTCCATCTCGGACATCATGAAGCGGCTGAACAAAAATCTGAATGCAGATGACCCTGAGTTCTATCGTCTGCCGGATGACCGAGAACTGTCAGCTCAGTATTTGCTCCTCTATGAGCTGTCGCTGCCCTACGGCTTGGATCTCAACGACCGGATCAACATCGACAAGTCGGCGAGCCGGGTCACCGCAACGCTGACGAACGTCACGACCGAGGAGACCAAGACGTTTCTGGCGAACGTGGATGCCTACATCGCTGCAAACTTCACTGAAGAGTTGGCGCCGATCCCGACATCGACCCAAGTGATGTTCACCTACATCACCGATCGCAATGTTAGCCAGATGATCCAAGGGACGATCCTCGCGATCATTGCCATCTCGGCGATCATGATCATCGCACTGCGTAGCTTCAAGTTCGGTGTGCTGAGCCTCATCCCAAACGCGTTGCCGATTGCGACAGCCTTTGGTGCCTGGTCGCTTCTGGTGGGCGAGATTGGCTTCTCCGTCGCCGTCGTCGCAGCGATCAGTCTCGGCATCGTTGTGGATGACACGGTGCACTTGCTCACCAAGTACGTGCGGGCACGCCGCGAGAATGGTCTGTCACCGGAGGATGCTGTCCGCTACGCCTTTACCACGGTGGGTACAGCAATTCTCGTCAACACGATCATTCTAGCGATTGGTTTCAGTCTACTGATGTTCTCAACCTTCAAGGTGACCGTCGACATGGGTCTTTTGACCGGTCTGTCGATCCTTTTCGCCTTGATCCTCGACTTCCTCTTCCTACCTGCGCTCCTAATCTGGACGGATCGCGCAGCTAGCAACTCTTCCAACTCGGAGACCCAAGATGCGTCGCAACAACCTGCCATTGCTTAGCCTGTTTGCTAGTGCGGCTCTCGCGCTAGTCGCAACAACGGCTTTCGCTCAGCAAGCTGAGCAACCACAAACTGAAGAAGGCGTGCGCGGCTACGACGTCGCCGCTCGCTCCGATCGCTCGGACACCGGCTTCGGTAGCTCAGAGGCTCGTGCGGTGATGCTCCTCCGCAACGCCGCGGGCAAAGAGAGCCCCGGGCGCGAGCTCCGGTTCCTGACCCTTGAGCGGGAAAGCGAGGATGTGGGTGACAAGTCGTTGGTCATCTTCGAGAGCCCCCGCGACGTCGAAGGCACCGCGCTGCTCAGCCATGCCCAGATCCTGGAGCCCGACAATCAGTGGCTCTACCTGCCGGCGCTCAAACGTGTGAAGCGCATTAGCTCAGCGAATAAGTCGGGACCGTTTGTGGGGTCGGAGTTCGCCTTTGAGGACTTCACCGCGACGGAGCTGAACAAGTACACCTACGTTTATCTGCGTGAGGAAGATCTTGACGGTATGAAGGTCGATGTGGTGGAGCGTTTCCCGCGCTATGAGCGTTCCGGCTATACGCGCCAGATCAGCTATATCGACCAAGAGCAACATCAGTTGCGCAAAGTCGATTTTTACGATCGCAAGAACGAGCTGCTCAAGACGCTGACGCTCACAGATTACCGCGACTATGATGGCGTTCTGCGTGCGCACAAATTGTCGATGGTGAACCATCAGACGGGCAAAGAGACCGACTTGGTCT
>JABSRH010000049.1 GCA_013215175.1 Parvularculaceae bacterium
GACAGGAACAGCGCCTTGTCCAAGAAAACGAGATTGAGAAAATGCTGTGCCATCAACGCGGCTTCAGCCACATCTTTGACGAGGATCTCATCACTATAGGCGGCCAGCCGATCACGAAGCCCGGCAATGGCCCGTTCAGCCAACAAAAGAGTTCTCTCGGCGCCGAGGTCAGGATCAATACGGCGGTAGGCCAGCATAGCCCTGATGATGCCTCGATCCGTCTGCACTTGCTGATAGGCGGCACGGACCATCATCTCCACGGCCGCTTTCAAGTCCGGCACGGCCTCTTTGGTCAGAGCGAAGCCCTCGACTTTGCCAGTAGCCTCTAGCTCAGCGATGCGCTGCTCGATCCGCTCGAACCGACGGTCCAAGAGCGCTGGCAAGAGCGCATTGCGGTCCTCGAAGTGGCTATAAACAGAGCCCACCGCCACGCCTGCTTCGCCCGCGATACCAGCGATAGTGATGTCCTCAAACTCCCGATTAGCCAGTAATTTTTCCAAAGCGACGAGAATGCTCTCACGAGTCCGCAGGGCACGGGCGCTCATCTTTTTGCTCGAATTCACAAGCCACCTCTTGAATTTGAATTCATATTCATTTTATGGACTACCACAGTTCATCACGCCGCCAAGGGCGGTCATCAGGGGAATTCGCCATGCGCGCCTTTTTTGAAATCATCGCAGCCTCCGCCGTGCTCATCGGCATGATGATTTGGAGACCCATCGAACCCGGTGGATCCGTTGCGATCATCACGACCGCAATCTTCGTCACCTTTCTTCTGATGAGTCGAAAGGAAAGCTGGCGGGATTTAGGGCTGAAATGGCCCAACAGTTGGGGGGGCTTTTTCGCCGGCGCAGGCGCCACGATCGCCGTTTTGATCTCGATCTACGCAGCAGCCTACGCTGCTCAGACCTTCAACGCCGTCGTCTTGGGCAATGCCGAACGTAACTTACCCGAGGTTGCCACCGTCGCCCAACTTGTCACGTTCTTGGTGATTTCTTGGACGTCCGCGGCCATTGGCGAGGAGCTCGTCTTTCGAGGTTTCCTCATGACACGGATCGCCGATTTGTTCGGCCGGAGTGGGCTCGGATGGGCTGTCGCCTTAGTGGTCAGCTCCGCCCTCTTCGGCATCGGACATTTCTACCAGGGTTTGCCTGGGATCATCTTCACCGGGACGGTCGCCCTCGCCTTCGGCGCTTGGTACATTATCGGTCGGCGCAACTTGCTGCCGCTGATTATCGCGCACGGTATCGTCGATACACTGAGCATGGTCGCCTTGTTCATGATGGCCAACGGGATGATCGAGGCCCCGGCATAAAAAAGAAGGGGACGGCGATACGGGCCGTCCCCTTCACTACGCTACTGAGAGATTGTTCCGAGAATTAACGGAAGAGGCTCAGGATCGTTTGTGGACGCTGGTTCGCAATGGTCAGCGCCTGAGTTGCGAGCTGCTCTTGAACCTGGAAGCTCTGCAGACGGCTCGACTCTTCCGTCAGGTCAGCTTCGGTCAGGGCGGCAACGCCGAGCTCGAGGCTGTCCGTCAGGTCGCTGAGGAACGTTTGACGCGAGCTGAGTGTCGATTCGAAGACACCAACCACAGTCGCCGAGATGTTGACGCGGCTGATCAGCGTGTCAGCAAGCACGAAGCCCGACTGAACGTTAGCCGTTGACGAGTCAGCAACTTCAACCTGGCGAGCCACAGCGCGGAAGCCCGTTGCGTTAGCGAAGTCACGAAGACGTGTGTCGGAGAACACAGCGTTGGTCAGTGTCTCAGCAACAGTTGCTGTAGCAGCGGTCGTCGAGAGGTCTGTACCAGCAGCCAGAGCAGCCGAGAAGTCACGAACAACGTTCAGGCCAGCCAGAGGACCAGCAACTGCGGTGTTCGTTGCGTCGAGTTGGTCAGCAACAACAGCCGTCAGGTCAGTGATCTGGATGACGTCGAGGCTGAGGTCGCCACCGATTTTACCTTCGTTCGTAGCAGCGATACCGATCGACTGAAGGAAAGCAACGTCTTCGTCCGAACCGTAGAACTGGAACGAGTTGTCGGTGATGGTCGTAGCAACAGCGCCTTCAACAACACGGATATCGTCGAGACCACCAGACGTACCAGGAACGCCGAGATCAACCGAACCCGTACCATCAGCATCGAGACGGTCAGCAAAGCCCGAGTTGAAAGCACGTGAAACAGCGTCGAACTGCTCTTGGGCGTTGATGTTGGCCTGGGCCAGCGTAACACCACCACCGGAAACGTCACCGAAGATGTCCTGAGCAACACCAGCCAGCTCAAGGCTGTCGAGGTTTTGGGCTTGCAGGGTGAACGTGGACAGTTCGAACGAACCGTTGTCACGTGTGATCGTCGTGGTGATCGTGGTCGTGTCCGAACCAGCAAGCAGGTTCACACCGTTGAACGACGTAGCGTCGATCTGACCTTCGATTTGCTCAACAACTTGGTTGATAGCGAACTGAACTTCGTTCAGCGCGGTACCCGTTTGAGCCGTGGTCAGAGCGCTTTGGATCTGGTTGATGTCCGACGTGATGCCGTTCAGGCCAGCCGAAGCCGTCTTCGCGGTGTTCACACCAACAGTCAGGTTGTCTTTGAGGCCGTCAAGCACAGCGACGTCGCCGCGAACAGTCTGGGCAACGAGGAAGAATGCTGGGTTTTCTTTAGGCGAACGAACCTTCAGGCCGGTCGAGATACGGTCCTGAGTTTCTTGCAGGTTCGATTGAACCGTACGGAGTGTACGGAGAGCCGTTTGTGCAGATGCGTTGGTCAGCAAAGATGCCATTGTGAGGGTCCTTTAGTTCTCAAGGGAAAACGCGCCTTCTGGCTGCTGAGCCCGCATTTATCGCTGGGCAGATGACGTGGTAAACGACCATGGTGAATTGATGCTTAAGCGAAAGAGTCGTTTTTTCGCGCCCACCCGATAGGCGTAACCTCAGGTTAAACTGACAGTGTGCGGAACCGCAGCGCACCAACAAAAAAGGGGCCCCGCAGGGCCCCTCAAGAAAGTCCGATTGGATCGGGTTTTTACTGGAACAGCGCCAGGATCGACTGTGGACGCTGGTTGGCGATCGACAGGGCCTGGGTGGCCAGCTGCTCTTGAACCTGGAAGCTCTGCAGACGGCTCGACTCTTCAGTCAGGTCCGCTTCGGTCAAGGCGGCAACGCCGAGCTCGAGGCTGTCCGTCAGGTCGGCCAGGAAGTTCTGGCGTGAGCTGAGCGTTGATTCAAAGACGCCGACTACGGTTGCTGAGATGTTGATGCGGCTGATCAAGGTATCAGCAATCACGAAACCAGCTTGAACGTTGCCGGTGGAACCGTCAGCCACTTCGATCTGGCGTGCCACCGTCCGGAAACCCGATGCGTTGGCGAAAGCGCGGAGGCGTTCGTCGGAGAAGACACCCGTGTTGAGGACCTGCTCCACCGTCAGGCTGGCCGCGGTTGTCGAGAGGTCCGTACCCGCAGCGAGCGCTTCGGAGAACTCACGCACAACGTTGACGCCTGCCAAGGCGCCACCGACGGCTGCGTTCGACGCGTCGAGTTGGTCGCCAACAACAGCTGTCAGGTCGGTGATCTGGATCACGTCCTGGCTGAGGTCGCCACCGATCTTACCTTCGTTGGTCGCTGCGATGCCGAGCGACTGAAGGAAGGCGACATCATCATCAGTGCCATAGAATTGGAACGAGTTGTCGGTGATGGTCGTGGCCACCGCGCCTTCAAGCACGCGGATATCGTCGGCACCGCCCGATGTACCTGCCGTACCGAAATCAACCGCGCCCGTACCATCGGCGTCAAGACGATCAGCGAAGCCCGAGTTGAACGCACGCGAGAGTGCATCGAACTGAGCTTGAGCGTTGGTGTTGGCCGCGGCCAATGTGACACCGCCGCCGGAGACGTCACCGAAGATGTCCTGCGCCACACCGGCAAGCTCTTGGCTGTCGAGGTTTTGGGCCTGCAGGGTGAAGGTCGACAGCTCGAACGAACCGTTGTCGCGGGTGATCGTCGTGGTGATCGTCGTGGTCTCAGAACCAGCAAGCAGGTTCACGCCGTTGAACGAGGTGGCGTCGATCTGGCCTTCGATCTGCTCAACGACCTGATTGATCGCGAACTGAACTTCGTTGAGGGCCGTACCGGTCTGTGCCGTGGTCAGGGCTGACTGGATGGTGTTGATGTCTTCGGTGATACCGTTGAGGCCAGCCGAAGCCGTCTTCGCTGTATTCACGCCAACCGTCAGGTTGTCTTTAAGGCCGTCGAGAACCGCAACATCGCCGCGCACCGTCTGTGCGACCAGGAAGAATGCCGGGTTTTCGTTCGGGCTACGGACTTTCAGGCCCGTAGAAATTCTGTCTTGAGTCTCTTGCAAGTTCGATTGAACCGAACGGAGTGTGCGAAGAGCTGTCTGAGCCGAAGCATTGGTCAGAAGAGATACCATGATTGTTCCTTGTTCTCAGGTCTAATTCATCTGACGCCTTCTGACGCCGCGAGCGCCATCGATTCTCGACCGCCCGTTAACCGAGATGAACCGCGTCTTTAAAAGCGAGATTAACGGTTCGGTTATGATGATTGACGGGTGCTTTCCGCACCCGCCGACCTGAAAAAACTTAGGAACGACGCCAGGTTGCGCCCGACGCACTGTCTTCGATGACGATGCCTTCCGCGGTCAGCTGATCGCGAATTTCATCGGCTCGGGCGAAATTTTTCGAAGCTCGCGCCTCGGCTCGCTCGATCAGTAGACCATCGATTCGTGCATCATCGTCCGCCGATGTGCTGCCTTTGAACCAAGCCTCTTCCGTCTCGTTCATCAGCCCAAGGAGCTGACCGGCCGCACGCAAACCTGCCTTGGCTTCCGCATCCCCTGCTTGAGCCTTCTCGCGAAGGTCATGCATGGCTGCGTAGGCTTGCGGCGTGTTCAGATCATCGCAGAGGGCCGCGGTCACACTGCTCGGCACCACACCCGGCTCGGCATCGCCCGCCGCACGGTAGAACTTGTCGAGCTGCGTCTTCGATGAGGCCAACAGCTCTTCAGACCATTCCAGCGGCTGACGATATTGCGCGGAGAGAAGCGCCATGCGCAGCACCTCGCCCTGCCAATCGCCCAAGAGCTGATCGGGGGTAATGATGTTGCCGAGCGATTTGGACATCTTTTCACTGCCCATACGGAGCATGCCGTTGTGCATCCAATAGCGCGCGAGCGGCACATCACCGAGATCGGAGGCGCAGCAGCTCTGCGCGATCTCGTTCTCATGGTGTGGGAAGCGCAGGTCTTGGCCACCCATGTGGAGGTCGATGGGCGAACCCAAGCCCTTCTCGATCATGGCGGAGCACTCGATGTGCCAACCAGGGCGCGCCTCACCGCCAAGACCCCATGCCTCCGGCATCGCCCAGCCTGGCTCACCCTCTTTAGCCGGCTTCCAAAGAACGAAGTCAGCGGGGTCCCGCTTGTAAGGAGCAACCTCAACACGCGCACCAGCGAGGATCGAGTCACGATCGAGACCCGACAGGCTGCCATAGTCTTCATACGCCCCGGTATCGAACAAGACATGGCCTTGCTCCGCATACGCATAGCCGCGGTCAAGCAGACGCTGCGTCAGCTCGATCATCGGCTCAATATGCTCCGTAGCCCGCGGCATCAGGTCCGGGAGCGCACAGCCCAGAGACTCAAGGTTGGAGAGGTAAAGCTCCGTCGCCCGCGCCGTGATGACGTCGATGTCGACGCCCTGCTCGTTCGCGGCTTTGATGATCTTGTCGTCGATGTCCGTCAGGTTCCGCGCGTAGAGGACGTTGGCATTACCATAGAGATGACGCAGCACACGGACCACTTGGTCGGCCACCACCCCTGCCCGCGCGTTGCCGATATGTGGCGCCGCGTAAACCGTCGGCCCACAGCAGTAGACCGTCACGCGGGACGGATCTGCTGGCTCAAACGGCACTTTCTGGCCGCGGTGGGAGTCGGTGACGAGTAGATTAAGTGGCATAGGCGGCTACATGCCTGTCAGCGTCTTGAAATTCAAGCGCGCTGATGTGCGCCGCAGCATGAATTTCCTAACGGCCTCTGACGCTTCGCCGCAGGCCATCGGGACGAGGTGCCGCGGTAACCATAGTTGGCTTCGGGTCGAAAAAACGCCAACTCCCCCAAGCCGCCCACTCACAATGGTGAGGGAAAAGTTGCGGTACAATCGGTGCCCTTTGGGCCCCCGAACTATAGGACAGACCTTACCATGAGCGTCATTGCCTACGATGAAAGCGTGGCCCCCACGCCTGAAGAAGAAACCCACGTCTCCAGCCGTCCATCACGCGCTGAAGCCGAAGCAGCCGTCCGGACACTGCTCCGCTGGGCTGGCGACGACCCAACTCGCGAAGGCCTTGTGGATACGCCGAAGCGCGTCGCCAAAGCCTATGAAGAATGGTTCGAAGGCTATCGAGAAGACCCAGAAGAGATCCTCGCTCGGGTCTTTGAAGAGGTTGAAGACTATGACGATATCGTCCTGCTGAAGGATATTCGCCTGGAATCCATGTGCGAGCACCATGTGGCGCCGATCATCGGCAAAGCGCACGTCGCCTACATGCCCAGCAACCGCGTCGTCGGTATCTCTAAGCTAGCTCGACTCGTGGACACCTACGCTAAGCGCCTGCAAGTGCAGGAGAAGTTGACAGCTCAGATCGCCGACACCCTGCAAAAGGTGCTGCAGCCACGCGGCGTGGCCATCCTGATTGATGCCGAGCACCAGTGCATGTCGACCCGCGGCGTGCACAAGCAAGGCGTCGGCACGGTGACCACGCGCTTCACGGGCGTCTTCAAAGACGATCCGAAAATGGAAGAACGCTTCTTGCGCCTCATTGGTGCCTAACCAAACGAAACGTAGACGATCAGGTGCCGCTCGACTAAGGGCGGCACCATGACGGATACGATCGAAGAAACCGCCGAATTTACGCCTCGTTTCAACGATGCGGGGCTTATCCCTGTGGTCGCTCAAGATCATGTGACGGGCGAAGTGTTGATGGTGGCCTGGGCCAACCAGCTCGCGCTCGACGAAACGCTGTCTTCCGGCGAGGCCCACTATTGGTCTCGCTCGCGTGCGGAACTTTGGCACAAGGGCGCGACGTCCGGTCATACGCAGAAAATTGTTCAGGTCCTCACCGACTGCGACCAGGACACGATGATCTATCGGGTTGAGCAGGCCGGACCGGCTTGCCACACTGGGCGCCCCACTTGTTTCTATCGTGAGGTCCACGAAGGCGGCACCCTCACGCCTATGTGATCACTGATCGTGAAACCTTGGCGGCTTTCGCCACTTCTCAGTGGGCAGAGCAATCAGCGTTTCAGGGTCGACACGCTTCCCGTCGACGAAGACCTCCAGGTGCAAGTGCGGCCCGGTTGATCGGCCTGTGGACCCCACGGTCGCGACCGTCTCGCCAGCTCGAACGCGGTCGCCGACTTCTACCTTGATGGTCTCCAGCTGCGTATAGCGGGTCACGATTTTGTCCGCGTGGGTGATTTCAAGGAAGTTGCCGTAATTGCCTTTGTTGGGGCTCACATTGCTGACCACACCAAGCGCGGGTGCACGGATGATGGTGCCACGCGGGGCGGCGATGTCGAGGCCATAATGGTGGCTCTTCTTGTCACGGCTGAAGGGATCGGTTCGCAAACCGTAGCGGCTCGTTACCTTTCCCTTCTCGATCGGCGGCACGGAGAAATTCGCTTCGATGGCATCTTTCGCGAGCGCCCACTGCCCCGCCAAGAGCGGCACTGTCAGTAGCGCGATCATCACGAACACCCCTGGCCGACGGCTAGGTGATGTTGACTCGCCAACGATCGATTGAAGACGCATACGGATTTCTCCTTGTGAGCGGGATGAAAAGGCGGTGGGTGCGCAAACGTGTTGCTCGTGGTGAGCCGACCGAAGTGCGCGAACAATGAGTTGCGCGTAGCTCTTTCGCTGTGTCGGAAAGGCTGCACAAGCCGCCTCGTCGCACGCCAACTCAGCCGCCAAACGGCAGCGCTCTGTTTGCCAGCGCAGGCCAGGATGACACCAGAAGACAGCATCCAGCAAAGCCAGGAAAATGAAGTAGACCTGATCGCCGCGGTCATGATGGGCCCGCTCGTGCGCAAGGACCATCTGTGTGTCCGCCTGAGAGTAAGCTTCGATGAAGCCGTCAGGAAGGATCACCTGCCCGCTGGGATGGATCAGAGGCGTTTTGGTTCGTGGGCTGATGAGCACGTCAGCGGCAAACGGTACAGGTACGCTTTCGCGAGTGAGGAGAAACAGGCTGACTACCCCGCGCAACCAGCCGATGCACCGCCAAATTGTGACCGCGAGATAGCCTAGACCGATCACCCACAGAAGGCTCGGCAAGTCTACTTGTGAAACGGCATCAGAAGCGGTGAGTGCTTCAGCGTCCGCGACACCAGGTGTGCTGGTCCGATCAGCGAGCGCGATCGGCGCAATCGGCAATTGGCCTGCCAATAGAACCATCGATGCGCCAAGCCCAAACGGAGCGAGCATGACCAGCAAAGTTTGCTTTTCGTTGCGATCCGATGGTGTGGTCTGACGCACGATCCGAGCAAGGATCAACGCGAAGACGGAGGGGATGCCCACCCAGGTGATGAGCGCCGGGAGCGACAGCAACGTCACGCCTCGTCCTCCTCAGCCAGCTGCTCGAGCATTGCCTCAAGTTCGTCGATCTCATCGGGCTCGATCACGTTGCTGTTCACAAACGCCGCGGAGGGCAACGGCTGATCTGACCCCAGAACATTTGTCGCGAAATTCTTGATCAAGCGCGCCATGACCTCGATCTTGCCGCAGCCCGATCGGTACGTTTTGATCCCGTGGACCTTTTCCACCAAGATCAGCTCCTTGGCTTCCATGCGCTCGAGCGTCTTACGGGTGGCGGAAAAGGACCAACGCGTCTGCGCCGCTGCCGCCTCGTGCAGCTCGCGAGCGCTCAAGCGGCCGTCGCGCCAGAGCACCTTGAGAAGGATGAGTTCGGTATCCGAGGGATTGGCCATGGAAAGACTTCTACATCGTCGACTGTGCGACGCTTGTCACATACGTGCGACGATGAGGTCAAGTCCCGGCCAGATGGATCTTTCGCAAGCAAAAGCCGCCCCCCTTCCGGACAGCGGCTTCTGCTTCGCTCTAGACGCACCTTCGTTGCGAGCCCGCGCCTGCCTCAGGCGTCTTGGGCTTAGAGCGATGGCATGCATGTACGAACGCTGTGAACCGGTAGCCTGGCCAGAGGCCTCACGGCTCCAGTACTATTTGGTCCGGAGCCGGAAGAAGTCAAATCCATAAAAGACCTGGTTCAATCGTCACCCAATTGGAAGTGCGCCGCATGCTCTTTGGTGACTTCGCGGATGATCTTCTTATCAATTTTCCCTGTCGAACCTCTTGGCAACATGCCAGGCGACCGCCAAATCCGTGTAGGAACTTTAAAGGCGGCCATGCGCGCCGCAGCGTGATCACGGACGGCAGCTAGATCGAGATCATCCCGACCAAAGATCGCCGCACCAACAACCTCGCCGAGCGTCTCGTGGGGAACGGCAAACACCGCAACCTCATCGACCCCCTCAACCTCATGTAGCACGTTCTCGACTTCGAGGCAGGAGATGTTCTCGCCACCCCGGATGATCATGTCCTTCAGACGGTCCTTGATAATGATGTAGCCCTCATCATCAATCAGACCGACGTCACCCGTGCGGAACCAACCGTCGGGCAAGAACGCAGCATCGGTGGCCTCTTGGTTGTTGAGGTAGCCGCGCATCGTTGCTGGGCTCTTGATGCAGATCTCACCCGTTTCGCCGTCGGGCAGCTGGTTTCCGTCCTCATCGAAGGCTTTCACCTCAGTGACCGGCGGAATAGCACGTCCCGTTGAATTCGGCACACGGACATAATCGCCCAGAGCAATATGCGTGCCTAGAGCATTCGTCTCGGTCATGCCATAACCTGAGGACGCGCTGATTTGCGGGAACATCTCGTTTTGAAGGCTCACCTGTGCCTCCGGCCGCTTGGAACCACCCGTACCGATATCGACCAACGTGTCCAAGTCACCTGGCGAAGCCGCCTTGATCAACTCATAGGCCATCGTTGGCACACCAATGAAATTGGTTAGCTTCTCCTCACGAATGATCTGCGCCGCCTGCGCCGGGTCCCAACGGTAGGTGAAGACCAACTTGCGGCCCGCGAGATATCCCAGGAGGAACATCGAGTGCAGGCCCGTGACATGGAACAGCGGCAAGTTCAGCAGCATGCCGGGATTGTCGGGCGTCAGCTTCACTTCCGGCCGCAAATGATCAAGCACAGCAAGTAAGAAGGACCAGGACAGGACCGCGGTCAAAACACCGCGGTGAGTCAGCAACGCACCCTTGGGACGCCCTGTCGATCCTGACGTGTACAGCAGGCAATAGTCGCTATCGGGATCGATCGGGTCTTGCGGCATGTCCATGGAGATGGAGTCGTCAGCCAGGATCGCATGCATGTGGTGATCTTGCGAACCCACCTCCTCACGACCAGCAACAAAGACGAGGTCTAGCTCCTCTTTATACGGAAGCATCATTTCGCCACGCTTCGCGTCGAGGACGACGAACTTCGCCTCCGACGTCTCGATGCCATAGCGAAGCTCATCCGACTGCCACCAGGCGTTCAACGGCACGACCGTTGCGCCAGCGCAAACGATGCCGAGATAGGCAACGCACCATTCCGGGTAGTTTCGCATCGCGATAGCCACGCGATGGCCCGGCCCCACGCCTTGCGACTTCAGCCAATTGGCAAAGCGCATGCTCCGTGCCCAGATCTCGCCTGTGGTGAACCGCTCGCCTTCATAGACGATGAACTCTTTGTCCTTGTGTTCGGCCGTTTTGAGCGCAAGCACTTCCCGCAAAGAGAGGTTCGACAACGCAAACACGCGGGGATAATCCACGCCGCGGATGGTCTGCGGGACGACGTCAAACGGGGCACCGGCTGCGAGGACAGCCTCGATGCCCTTCTGGAACTCCTCTTTGGACACGGGGGGAATGTTGGCGACGCTCATACGGGGTAATCCTCCTGAATGAATTCTGTTCGTTACGGTTAGTTGTCGTGTCGCTCACTCCGAACGCGGGAGCAACAGTTGGCGGGACCGATCGAACTAGCAGATCGCCAGCCAAAACCTAAAATTCCTGAAAATCGGCAAATCTCTTGTTGAAATTCGATAACACATGCCCAAATGGATATCGGTAATCGGCAAAGAGGGAGAGGTTGCATATGTTGTCGAAATTGATGATCGCCGCGGCGATGGGAACGGCGCTGATGGGAACGGCGAACGCAGGCTGGGAACGCTTGGCCGACGCGGCTGTGCCAGCCGTCCAGCCCGCCTCGAAAGAAGCCCCTTCGGTCATGTTCTTTTGCTCGAACGGTTCGTTTAGTGCTGTTATGTCAACGCAGGACGGTGACTTTGACGTCGTGTTGAGCGACACATCCCGTCGTGTCCGCAACGTCAGCGGTTCGCTCATCATCAATGGTGACGAAGCCTATTCAGGCTTTTTCGGCTACAAGCCCGCCGTGAAGTCAGTCTCGCCTAAGGAAAGCAAGCCTTCGAAGAAGCTGTTCAACGCGGTTGTCCGCGGCGATAGCGTTGTTCTCGACCTGGGCAGCAAGGGTAAGTTCGAATTGGCCCTGCCAGGCGCCGACCAGGTCTTCTCCGAATTCGCTAAAGAATGCCGAGCGATGAAGAACGCCTAACACCAAACCCCAGCTGGCGGTTGCATTCGTGCACCGCCGCGCTAATGGCCAGCGGCTCAGACTTTTTCGGAGACGCTGGCCGTGCCCCACCTATCACCCCTTTTGAACGTTATGATCGGCGCAGCCAAAGATGCGGCGAAGATCCTACGGCGTGATTTCTATGAGGTGGAGGCGCTTCAGGTCCGACGCAAAGGCGCGTCTGACTTTGTCAGCAAAGCCGACCTGGCCGCCGAAGAAGCAATCCGCAACGCGCTGCAGAAAGCCCGGCCGAAGTTCGGCATGATCCTCGAAGAGGAAGGCGAGATCGAAGGCGCCGACAATTCCAACCGCTGGATTGTCGATCCCCTCGATGGCACCACGAACTTTCTCCACGGCATGCCACAGTTTTGCATCTCGATCGGTCTCGAACGGGATCGGGAGCCGTTTGCTGGCGTGATCTACGCCCCCATCCTCGATGAGATGTACTACGCCGAGAAAGGCTTTGGCGCTTACATGAACGACACGCGCCTGCGTGTTTCCGGTCGCGAGGATGTCACCGAAGCACTCGTGGGTTGCGGCCTACCCTTCAAAGGCATGCCCGGTCGTGAGCAAGCCCTAATCGAAGCCGAACGTGTGCTGAATGAGACTGCCGGTGTGCGCCGGTTTGGTAGCGCCGCCTATGATCTCTGCATGACCGCGTCGGGTCGGCTCGACGGCTATTGGGAGCGCGGCCTCAATCCATGGGACGTGACGGCGGGTATTGTGATCTGTCGCGAGGCGGGTGGGCAGGTCTCGACCATCGAAGACGATCGGGGACGTCCTCACATGGACAAGAGCATCCTCGCGTCGAACCACGTGATGCACGACAAGCTGCGCGGCATTCTCCTCGGCCGTTAAGAACCTGCGTTCAAGAGGTCCTTCAGCCGACGGAGCTCTTCGTGCGCTTCGCGTGGCGATAGATCGTCCGGGTCCAGCTGGGTCAACGCCTCTTTGATCGGATCTCCAGCTGGGATCTCCGCAGCCGGGGGGCTGGCCGCGAACAGCGGCAGGTCCGCCACGAGACCGCCGACCGGTGCTTGCTCCTCAAGAAGCTTCAGCAAGCCTTGGGCCCGCGCCACGACGCCTTCCGGCAATCCGGCGAGCCGGGCCACGGCGACGCCATAGCTACGATCTGCTGAGCCGGGCTTCACCTCGTGGAGGAAGATCACGTTTCCGCGCCATTCGCGCACGGCCATGGCGACGCAAGCGAGGCGAGGCAGCTCTTCAGCGAGACGCGTAAGCTCATGATAGTGCGTCGCGAACAGGCCTCGGCAACGGCTCTCCGTATGAAGATGTTCGAGTGTCGCCCACGCTATAGAGAGACCATCGTAGGTGGCTGTGCCCCGCCCGACCTCGTCAAGGATAACAAGACTTCGATCCGTCGCCTGATGAAGAATGGCCGCGGTTTCCACCATCTCCACCATGAAGGTCGAGCGACCGCGCGCCAGGTCATCGGAGGCACCGACGCGGCTAAACAGGCGATCCACCAGGCCCAGATGCGCCTCGTGCGCGGGGACGAAGCAACCCGATTGGGCCAACACCGCGATCAGGGCGTTCTGGCGCAGGTAAGTCGATTTACCGGCCATGTTGGGGCCGGTCACCAATTGAATTTGGGCCTCGTCACCATCCGACAGCTGACAATCGTTGGGCACAAATTTCTTGCGCTCGCCGCGGAGCGCTGCCTCGACCACGGGGTGGCGACCACCTTCGATGTGGAAAACTCGGCTCTCGTCGAGCTCGGGGCGAACGTAGTCTTCGTCCTCGGCCAACGTCGCAAACGCCGCCAAGACATCGAGCATGGCCAGATCATCTGCGAGGTCGAGAACGGCTTCCTTATGGGCAAGGACTTGATCGCACAGCTTACGGAACAAAGCCTGCTCCCGGGCCGCCGCCAGATGCTCTGCCTCCATCACATCGCGGTTGAGCTGCTCCAGGTCTTGCGTGGCAAACCGGACCGCGTTGGTGAGCGAGCGGCGCTGCACAAAGCCGTCGCAAGCCGCTAAAGCATCGGCGTGATTGCGTCCAATTTCAACGCAATAGCCGAGCGTCTTGTCGAGCTTGATCCGAAGTGTCTTGAGGCCGGTTGTCTCGCGATAATGAGCCTCGCGCTCGGCGATCTCTTGCTTAGCGCCAGAGCGTAGGCTCCTGGCCCGATCGAGATCGGCGTCAAACCCAATCGCGATAAACCCGCCGTCGCCCTTACGCGAAGAGAGCTCTTCGCCCAACGCCTCCTGGAGCACCTCGCCTAAGGAGAGCAGGTCCTCCGGCAACTGATGTTGTAGAAGCAAGGGACGACCCGGATGCGTCATCAGCACCGTTTGCAACTGCTGCGCCACGGCCAGGCCGTCGCGCACGGCGCCGAGGTCAGCTGGCGAACCGCGATCCAAAGCTAGTCTGCTGATCACCCGCGCGACGTCGGGTGAGGTCTTCAGCTGCGCTCGAACGCCATCGCGCAAGATGGGCTCCGTCAACAGATATTCTGTGCCGTCCTGACGCTGTTTGATGGCGCCTAAGGCCAGCAGCGGCCCCGCTAGAAAAGCCCGAAGCAGCCGCCCTCCCCCAGCGCTGACGGTGCGATCAATGGCGGCCAAGAGCGATCCCTTGCGCCCACCATCTGGTCCTTCGGTCAGTTCGAGCGAGCGCCGAGTCGCCTCATCGATAGCCATGCGCTGGCCTTTGGTGCCCGCGCGCGGCACGCGCAAAGCGGGTCGCCCCGCAATCTGCGTCAGCTCGAGATAGGCTAGGAGGCCGCCCAAGGCGCGCTGCGTCAGAACGTCTGTAATACCCAGACCCTCAGCATCGAGAACGCCGTACATCTCTTGAATGCGCGCGCCCGCACTTTCGATGCTGAAGCTTCGTCCATCCACGATGCTTTGGCGCACCTGGGGTGCCAATGGCACCTCCGTGTCCGTGGTCAGAATGACCTCGCGCAGGCAGAGACCACCCAAAAACTCGGACAATTGGGACGCCTCACCCACGTCGACGGAAACCTCACCGGTGGACAAATCAGTAGCAGCTACAGCCACGGCATCGCCGTCGTGAAGGATTGCTGCGAGATGATTGGGCGTGCCGGGCTCGAGCAGCGAATCCTCGGTAAGCGTGCCTGGCGTGACGATGCGGACTATGGCCCGCTCGACCACCGCTTTCGAGCCGCGTTTCTTGGCTTCTGCCGGGTCTTCCGTCTGCTCGCACAGCGCGACGGTAAAGCCTTCGCGCACCAGCTTGGCGAGATACTGGTCGCGCGCATGGACGGGCACGCCGCACATTGGGATATCCTCGCCCGCATGCTGCCCGCGCCGCGTCAGCGCAATGCCCAAGGCCGGCGCCGCGACCTCCGCGTCGGAAAAAAACAACTCGTAGAAGTCGCCCATTCGGTAGAAAAGGAGGGCGTCGCCGGCTTCGGCCTTGATCCGCATGTACTGCGCCATCATCGGCGTCAGTTTGGCCGCAATCGTGGGAGGGTGCTCTGCCTGTTGGTTCATCGCTTCGCTCCTCGCGTGCTGCCACCACCAAAGCCGTGGCGCCGTTGATCTTGCCGAGCGGGCGGCAGGTGCCGATCCGGCTGCGCCGCAACGCTCGCTCTAAGCGCTTTGTCCTACGAGTCTCCGGCGGGGTCATCCAGCTGACGATTCCCACATGGGGCCGCCAGCGCGAAGCCGAAGCCTGGGTGCGGGAGCAAACCGCCTTCATCGAGAAAGAACTGGCCAGCGAAGGGGACGCTGTGCCCTTCGTCATGGGCACGAGGCTGCCGGTGCTGGGTCGCGAGATGGAGATCGTGCCGGGCCTGAAGACCACGGGCGAATTCGGCGACGATTCGCTTGCCATCGCGCCGACACCATCAGCCAAGCTTGCATCCCGTGTTGAGACTGCGCTGCGCGATCTCGTGCTCCGCGAAGCTCGCCGCGATCTCGAAAAGTTTTGGTCGTTGCTCGACGTGCCCTTCGCGCCTGTTTCCGTGCGGAGCTACACGCGGCGATGGGGCGCCTGCGGCCCGTCGGGCGAGACGCTGATCAATTGGCGATTGGTTTTTGCGCCGCGCGAGGTGCTGCGTTCCGTTTGTGCGCATGAAGCGGCTCACCGGATCGAAATGAACCATAGCTGGGCGTTTTACGCCGTGCTCGACAAGCTCTTGCCGGAGCGCGCCGCAGCGGAGGCCTGGCTGCGCCAGCATGGCGCGCGGCTTGGTGCCTACGGACGAACGCCGGCGTAGGCCTCCGCAAAAAAGAAAAGGGCCGGCGCTGTGGCCGACCCTTCCCTAACTTAGCGATCAAGCGACGCTTAGAAGTCGAATTCGACTTCCGTGCGGCGGTTGAGAGGCTCGTCAACGCCGTCGGCAGTTGGGCGAGCCAGGCTGCTCTCACCAAGAGCCACAACGCGGATCTTGTCAGCGTCGATACCGAAGCGAACGAGTGCTTCGCGGACAACAGCTGCGCGACGCTCGGACAGGCGTTGGTTGTAACCAGCCGTACCCGTGGTGTCGGTGCCGCCGGAGACGACGACTTCGATCAGCTCAACTTCCGAAGCTTCGTTGGCGCGGCGACGGAGGAGAGCCTCAGCCGGTGCACCGAGCTCAGCGCTGTTGATCTCGAAATAGACAACCGTGTTGAGTTCAGCAGGCGTCAGAGCGTCTTCAGCGACCTCTGGGCAAGCTTCGCCCATCGGAACGACAGTGCCGTCGAAGCAAGTCTTCGTCTGAACTTCTGGCTGTGCCGGAGCTGCCGTAGCGACTTCAGCTGGCTTCGAACCTTTTTTCCAAGGCATGGCAAAGTTGCCGAAGCTGTAGCGGAGACCGAACGTCGTTTCGTGGACGCTGTAGTCACCGGTCACGTCTGTGGTCACAGGCGTCGTGTTGTTGACGTATGCTTCCATGTCGTAACGACCGGTCTGCAGGTAGCGGTAGCCAAGCTCAGCCGAGAGGTTCTCGGAAATTTGGTAGCTCACACCAGCACGACCTTGGAACGCAGGCACGTAAGCCTGGTCAGCCATGGAAATGCGGTAGCCGCTTTGGGCTTGGTTCGTGGACGTCACGAGAACCGGAACGTCGTCCAGGTTACCCATTTCGTAGCGAACGCGAGCCAGACCGATACCAGCACCAACGTATGGCGTCAGCTTCTCAGTGACAGCAAAGTCTTTGAGAACGTTGACCATGATGGCGCCAACTTTAGCACTACCAATTTGGTCGCCGCCGCCTGGGAAGCCAGCGAAGAAAGCGCCGTCGCCTTGGACGTCGGAGTTTGGAGCTTGCTCACCAGGGAGTGCATCCACGTCTTGCAGACGCCAGCTCAGTTCGACTTCGCCACGGAGACCGCGGTTCATGTACTTGCCGAGGGCGTA
>JABSRH010000005.1 GCA_013215175.1 Parvularculaceae bacterium
ACCCGGCACGGCAGCGGTCTTCTCAGCGATGATGCGGCTCTCAGCATGGCCCGTGCGCACGGCATCGCCGGTCTGGGCGTGCGCCATGGCAAACAAGGCAATGAGGGCAGTGACAAAACGGATCATGGCCGTCCCTTCGTTGGACCTGCCCGATAAGTCACACATCGGCGTTGACGCAAGGTGTCCAACGCCGGTCGGCTCTTACTCCTCCGGCAAATTGTCCAAGAAGAACCTCACCGTGTTTCCGCCCATCACTTTTCGGATATCTTTGTCGGAGAGGCCTCGGTCCATGAGAGCTTGGGTCAGGGCTGGTAGCTCGGAGGCGTCGAGGGCCACCTGGACCGTGCCGTCGAAATCGGAGCCCAAAGCAATGTGATCGACGCCGAACTTCTCGATGCCGTAGATGATGGCGTCGACGATACCCGCTGGGCTGTCGTCACAAGTGACGTCAGCCCAGAAGCCGACGCCGATGAGGCCGCCGTCTTCCGCGATCTTGGCCATGAGATCATCGGAAATATTGCGGGGGCTGCGGCAGTGGCCGCTGAAGCCGGTGTGGCTGATCACCACCGGGCCCGCGCCCATCTCGATAACATCGCGCACCACTTGAGGTGAGGAATGGGCGACGTCGATGATCATGCCCAGCTCCCGCATGCGGGTGACGGCGTCGCGACCGAAGTCGCTGAGCCCTGCTCCGCTGGTCCCGTGCAGCGAACCACCAAGCTTGTTGTCGAAGAAGTGGTGCAGGCCCATGAGGCGGTAGCCGGCGTCGAAGAGGACATCGACGTTCTCCAGCTTGCCGTCGAGCGCGTGAGAACCTTCGATGCCTAGGATGGCGGCGATGTGCGGGCGATCCATATCCTCGGCAGAGCGCCCAAGGAAGATTGAACTCACGACCCGCCGATCGCCACGGGCCGTCGGCCACTGGTTCTCAAGCTCGTCCAATTGCTGATCTGAAAACTCTGCCTGCGTTGCAAAGAATTCGTCCCGTTCTGCAATGGACATCGCGTAGAAATCCTTAGCCATCGGCGAGATGCGCCGGAGGCGCTCGTAGTCGCCTAGCGCCGACAGGTCGGTCCACGAGCGCACGACGAACGCGCCGGGGTCGTCAGATGCCATGTCATGCATCTTCTCCGCCTGATAAACCGCACGCTCCGTCAGGCTGCCCCAGGTCTTGCGGGGCCAGCGTTGGGCGACGGCTAGGGTGGTGATGTTGTCCTTGGTGTCGGTCTCGTTGGTCTCGTAGTTTTGGCCTTCAGGGCTCTTGGTCACCGCGGTGAAGACCTGGAGGAACATGCCGCCCTCGCGCATGCGCGGCAGGTCGACATGACCGCGCTCGTTGCGTTTCAGCAGGTCTCGGTTCCATAGGAGCGAGTCGGCGTGGAGATCCGCCACGGGGATCGTCGCATGCAGCGCCCTCGCCTCTTCGGAGATCGCATAGGGCTCATGCGCCGCCACAGGGTTCATCTTGTTGTCGAAGTACGGCGGCGCGAACGCCAAGAAGCCGATCACCACCACGGCAACGATGAACAACAGACCAGAAACGAGCGGGAAGAGGATCGAGCGCATGGCTAGAAGCTATCACGTTCGGTCCTCTCTCCAAATGCCGTGACCTAAGCGGCCGCGCGGGGCGTTAGTGCATCGCCATGCCGCCATCGACGGTGAAGTCGGCGCCGGTGACGTAGCTTGCTTCTTTCGACATCATGAAGGTGGCCACGTTGGCGATCTCTTCAGGCGTGCCGAAGCGGCCGAGCGGGACTTGAGGCGCAACGCGTTCGGCCATGGCGGAGGTCTGCTCTTCCGGCATGCCGGTGCGAGCGAAGAAGTCGGTGCCGATGGGACCTGGCGCGATGCCATTCACACGGATGTTCCGCGGCGCAAGCTCACGAGCCAGGACCCGCACGTAGGACCGCATCGCCCCCTTCGACGCCGTGTAGAGCGAGCTAGCATCCATGCTCATGTGCTGAACGATCGACGTGGTGATCAGCACCGAGCCACCGTCCTTCAGCTTGTCCGACAGAGCCGCCACCTGCAGGATCGGGCCGCGGACATTGACGTCCATCTGCGCCGCGAAATTCTCGGCGGTGAGGGCGTTGTGGGGCGCAAAGACCCCAAACCCTGCGTTCAAGAAGAGGTGATCGAGGTCCGGCAATTGCTCGGCCAACGCCTTCGCTGCTGCCGGATCGCCTGCGTCGTTGGCGATGGCGGTGATGCCATCGATGGCGCCCACTTCGGCGAGCCGTTCGGCGTTGGTGCCAGTGACGAAGACGGTAGCGCCTTCCGTGGCCAGGCGCTCGGCCGTGGCGCGGCCGATGCCGCTGGTCCCGCCTGTGACGAGCACCGTTTGTCCTTCAAATCGTGCCATGATGAGCCTCCTTCGGCTTTTGGCTAACCGCGCCAAAATAGGAGGGCCTGCCGATTTTGCGAGGCTGTTTTTTCAGCAAGACTGCCTGACGCTAAGGGCAAAGGTGGGCGACAGAAACACCTCTTCCAGCAACCAGTTTTAGGCGCACTGTACACAGATCAATACCGGAACCTTTATTGCGAATAAAAATCAATAACAAAGGTGCGGCAAAGGGGCGGTGTTGAGGCGTTGACGTGGGCTGCGGAACCGGTACCTCGGGGCCACGATATCTCAGACGAAGGAGACCTCCCCATGGCACACACCCTGCCCCCGCTTCCTTACGAGCGTGATGCCCTGGCGCCGCACATGTCGAAGGACACGTTCGACTACCACTACGGCAAGCACCACCAGAAGTATGTCGACGTTATGAACGGCATGATCGAAGGCACGGCGCACGCTGACGCTGACCTGGTGACGATCATCAAGGATGCCGCTGGCTCAAACCAAGGCCTGTTCAACAACGCCGCCCAGGTCTGGAACCACACGTTCTTCTGGAACTCGATGAAGCCAAACGGCGGCGGCAAGCCAGCCGCAGGTTCGGCGATCGCCAAAGCCATCGATGAGAGCTTCGGCAGCTACGACAAGTTCCGCGAAGCCTTCGCTGCTGCTGGCGCGACGCAGTTCGGCTCAGGCTGGGCATGGCTGGTTTCAGTCGGTGGTAAGCTTGAGGTTCGCAAGACGCTGAACGCCGAGACGCCGGTCACGGACGAAGGCGTCACGCCTCTCCTGACCATGGATGTCTGGGAGCACGCCTACTATCTCGACCACCAGAACGCGCGCCCAGCGTATATCGACACCTATCTCGATCACCTGGTGAACTGGGACTTCGCTGAGGCCAACCTCACCGCGTAAGCGCTTATAAACTGCATAACAAAAGCCCCGCAGCGCCTGGCGCTCGCGGGGCTTTTTGTTGCCTTTGGCTGTCGCATCAAGGCGGCAGAAGGAATGGCGAATTCTTACAATGCGACAGATTCGATATAGAATAACTTAACCCTCATCGTCGGCAAGAATGAGGGGAAACATGATCCGATCCACAGCAATTGCGCTGGCTGCGGCTTTGGCACTGCCAACCGTGGCGCAAGCCGCGCCAATCAATCCAGTGACCATTGGTGTGTTCACGCACCAGGACAATAACATCAACGGCCATGACTCTCGAGATCCCGGCTATCGGCAGTTCGCCCTCGCAGGTATCCAGCGCGGCTGGCCGCAGTCTGGCACGCCAGACCGCCTGTTCACCGCCTGGATGTCGTTCAGCGTTGTCGGCTACACCTCGGTATCCAACGTCACGGTTGATCTTGATTTCAATCGATCCGTCCGAACCGATCCGGGTACGGACACGAGCTACGACCTGCTTATGTACGCGCAAGATGTTGGATTTGGCGCCGGTCCAGAAGACCTGACCACACCGAAGTCGTTCATCCGCCGCCTGACGTTACCGTCTGGCGGTCCTTTCTCGATGAGCTTCGACCTCACCGACCTGTTCAACCAAGCGATCGAGGACGGACAACAGCGCGTCGCCCTTCGCTGGGAGATCGACAAAGTGCTCGCCGATATCCCGAACATCGGGAACGCGGGCTGGGGTGCTACGATCAGGTATGCCGACAGCGACGTGACGTTTGGTCCTCCACCAGCTTCGCCGGTACCTGTTCCCGCCGCTGCTCCATTGTTTGCGGGTGCACTGGGCCTTGCAGGTTGGCTAAGGCGAAAGAGTCGTTGAACCTAACGCCGTGTGACACCGCAAATTGGCCGGCCCTCAATGGTAGGGGCCGGTTTTTTGTTTGTCTCTACGCTGCGTTTGCAGCAGCGGTGAGAATGCAAGCATGCTAACACCGCTGGCCAAAGGTGGAGGTGTGGATGAAGCTCTTGATAAGCGCTGTGTTGGGTTTGGCGGTTTGTTCGGGTGCTGCTGTGGCTGCCGAGCCAGCGCCGAGTGGGCTTTGGGTGTGGGCGGATGAACTGGCCGAGAGTGAGATCAGCCTGACACTGACCGAGTCGAGGCGCGGTTGGACGGCCACCGTGGGCAGGGAAGCCGCCGATGTCTCCGAAGAAGAAGGCGTCCTTACGGTGATGGCGGACGAGCATACGTTCGTCGGGCAAATGAGCCAGGATCGGTCATTGATCGTGGGGATCTGGCAGCAGCCGGCCACGGACATGGCCTACCTGACCATGGAAACGCCCGTGGTCTTGGCAAAGGATGGTCGCCGGCGTTGGACAGCGACGTTTGCTGTGCAAGAGCGGCCTTTTCACCTATTTCTCGACATCTTCGATGATGAGGATGGCAGCCAGGTCGCGGCGCTGCGCAACCCCGAACGCAATGCCATTGAGCGGGCGACGCGTTTTACGATCGAAGCGAGCGGTGACAACGAATGGACACTCACCGGCGGGAGACCAGGCCGTCAGACGATCCGTGAACTCAGCATACAGAACGATGGAACGCTTAGCATGGGGCATTCGTTCTTTGAGGAACCCATACCGCTCCGTATGGCTACCGATGCTGAACGGAAGAGCTATGTGAGCCGTATGCCGACGGATGAGCCCGCGACCTATGTAAGCCCGGCCGACATTGGCGATGGCTGGCCCATCGCGTCTGCGGAAGAACTGAGTATTGATCCGAAGGCGCTCGATGCCATGGTTCAAGAGATTGCCAATGATGACCCGCGGAGCACACGCCCACGGATGATCCATTCCGTCGTGGCCGCGTACAAGGGTAAGCTGTTCTTGGACGAGAACTTTTACGATAACGACAGCTTGCGGCGTCATGATACGCGCTCGCTGGCTAAGGTGTTTGGCAGCATGCTGGTGGGAGCGCTGGCCGAGGACGGCAAGGACATCGATCCTCAGGACACGCCCATTCCTGCTTTGCTGGCTAAGGCGGACTTGCCGCTGGATGACCCGCGCAAGGCTGATATCACCCTCGCCCATCTGATGACCTATTCCAGCGGCCTGGATTGTGATGCCAGCACCAATTCGGTAGGCAACGAAGACAATATGTGGGGTCAGTCGGATCAGCCGAATTTTTGGCTGTACACGGCGCAACTTCCCGTTCTCTATGATCCAGGCGAGCGCTATGCTTATTGCTCAGGCAGCATCAATCTCGTGGGCGCAGCCATTCGGAAGGCAAGCGGCATGCCGATCAACACGACCTTCGACACATTGATCGCGCAGCCTCTCTCCTTTGGTCCGTATCACTGGGATCTCGCGCCGAATGGCGAGGCTTATCTGGGTGGTGGCGTTTATGTCCGTCCACGGGATTTTCTGAAGATTGGCCAAGTCTATGCGAACGGCGGAACTTGGCAAGGCGAGCGCATCCTCAACGAAGCGTTCGTGCAGCAAGCCATCACGCCGAGCATCGCCATCACGCCAGAGACCACGCGGATGACGGCGGAAGACTTCAGCAATAATTATTTCGGCGGTGAGCAAGCCTATACCTGGCGGATCGACCAGGTACGCGTCGGCGATGAGACGTACCCGTCTTATGAAGCGACGGGCAATGGCGGCCAGATCGTTGTCGTCATCCCCGACTTCGACCTCGTGGTGGCCTTCACCGGTGGCAATTACCGCATGGGCTATGTTTGGGGCCGTTGGCGCAACGAGATCGTTGGTAGGCACATCATCCCGGCACTGCCTAGCGACAGCTAACCTTCGTCCGAGGGTGCCTCTTCTGTTGGCACGAGAGCCTTGAGCTCGCCGATGGAAGAGATGTTGAAGTCACCTGATGAGAGATCAACCGGCACCTCGGGCACGTAGGTGCCTCCAGACGGGCGCATACGCCCCCGATAGACCTTCAGGGGTAGGATCAACATGCCGGTCTTGCTCTTCAGATGGCTGAAGCGGACATCCATGTATTGGGTGTCGGAGCTCGTCTCCTTGCCCATATGCGTGACGCCAGGCAGGGCGGTGAGAAGGTCCATGAAGTCGAGGCAAGCACTCGCGCATGAACCATCCGTCAGCACAATGACTTGCGCCTGCACAGGGCTAGGCAGCGTCCTCGTCGTCTCTCGCGTGGTCAGGGTTTGGCGGTAATAGTCTTCGCCGTTCTCGGTTGCGCCTTGGATGCCCTCTGCCACACGCTGCCAGGCGGCTGCTGCCGCTTCTCGGCCTTTCTTCTCGTTCGACTTGGCGATGCCGAAGACATGCTCGGCATTTTCCGGCGTGGCGCGCCAATCGACAGCTTGCGCGGAAACTGGCACCCAGTCGAGGAAGACCTCCTTCGACCAGAGCGCCTGAGCGATCCGTGTACCGAAAGCGCTGTTTCCGCCGCCATTGCCTCTCAGGTCGAAGACGATGGTATCGGCGTTGCGGAGTTCATCGCGTCTTTCTTCGATTTCTGTGGTGACCTCGGCGACAGTCGAAACGGATTCCGTAAAGCTGGAGATGGTGATCCAATGATCCTGACCATCGCTTGCGATCGAGGTCGGCATCTTGGCGGCAGGTGACGACGAGGAAAACCGCATCAGGATCGATGGCAGCCTCTCGTAGGGCCACACTGTCAGGTGGCCATCTTTGAAAGTGTTCGTGTACGCCTTAATCGCCTTGCGATGGTCTTGCCTCGTCTTGACCGTGGGCACCAACGCATCGGCGTTGGCGAGGGCTTCTTCCATCTGGGTGCGGAAGCCAGGGTTCTCCGGATCCACGGGACCAGGGTGGTGGGTTTCGATGGTCTCATGGAGGAAGGCGACATCAGCCGCGGCGCGTTTCTGCCAATCGCCTAGGCTCCACCAACTCCAGGTTCCAGCCGCGCCAGCCACGATGACCACGACGACAAAGAGCAACAGCTTTCGAAGCCACGCCAACATAGAACCCCCAACACTCACGCAACGATGCCAGCGAACACTTTGAAGCGCTTTCGCCAGGGCGCAAGCCCTCTGCGCGGCGGTGTCACAACCTCAGCGGGCGTCGACGAGGGTTTTCGAGCCCAATAGCAGGGCCGCGACGATCAAGAAGACGCCGCCTAAGCGCTGTACCCAGCGGTGGGCACCGTCCTTCAGCCGCTTGGCCAGCCAGCTCGCGCTGGCGCCGTAGCCGGACAAGAACAGCCCGTCGATCACGATGTAAGTCGCGGATAGCGCCAGGAACTGCGGCACAAAGGGGCGGTCAGCCTCGATAAACTGGGGGAAGAGCGCGGCGAAGAAGACCACGGCCTTCGGATTCGCCGCCGAGGTGAGGAAGCCTTGGAGCCAGAGGGCTCGCGCGGTGCCACGCCCCCCTTTCTGTCCGCCCACAGACGGAGCACTGGCCTGGCGCAACATGCGCACGCCCATCCAGATGAGGTACGCCACGCCCAGCCATTTCACCACGGCTAAGGCCTGCTGTGACGCCACCAGCAAGGCCGCCAATCCTAAGCCTGCGGCGAGCATCTGCAGCGCGTTTGCCGTCAGGTCGCCGGCAGCTGTCGCCAAAGACGGACGAAAGCCGTGCGTCATGCTGTTGGAGAGCATGAGCAGGTGGCTGGGGCCCGGTGTGATCATGAACATCAGCACGGTGCCGACGAAGAGCAGCCAGACGTTCACATCCATGGGCGCTTCTCCAGTTAGTTACTCTGCCATCAGACTGTCATAGACGGTTTCGACGAAGCGGTCTTCCCGAATGAAGCCTCGCTCGCGGCCTTTGACGTAGGCCTTGGCTGGACGAGCCTCGACGATGGCTTCTTTCGTCTCACCTGCGTCGATCATCGTCTGCACACGGTCTCGGACATCCACCAACATGGCATGGTACTCAATCAGACCCGCCTTATCCATCAACAGGCCATGGCCGGGGATGATGCGGGTCTCGTCGTCTGACAGGGTGATGATGACCTCGACCGCCTCGATGACACCTTCCACCGAGCCGCCACCGTTCAAATCGATGAACGGAAAACTGCCCAAGGCTTTCTCGAAAAGAAGGTCGCCGCCATGGATGACGTTCGCGCGGACGAAGTGGACGATGCTATCACCATCCGTATGCGCCTTTTCGAGGTGAATGGCCTTCACCGTCTCGCCGTTGATGTGAAAGGTTTGCGTATCGCTGAAGGTGATGACCGGCGCATCGCCGGGCGCCTCGTTGTCGTCAATCACTCGGCGGCGGACATTGTCATGCGCAATGATGAGCGCACCCTGCTCGCCGAACCGTTCGTTGCCGCCGGTATGATCGCCGTGAAAATGCGTGTTGAGGACGAAGTCCGCCTGGCCGCCGGTGATCTCTTCGATCTTGGCCGTGATCTTGGCGGTCAGCGGCGCGTACTGGTCATCAATGACGAAGACTCCGTCTGGGCCATACGCGAGGCCTATATTGCCGCCGCGCCCATAAAGAACGTGAATGCCCGGCGCGACTTCCTCGGCCTGGATCTCGACGTTGGCGAAGCGGTCCTGCGCAGTCGTATGCAGCGCCAGGACGGCTAGCGAGCTCATCAAAAGCATCGGGGTCTCCTCTTTTCTGTGACCTTAGCGCACGTCCGGCCCACGACCATCGCTGCAAACGTGCATTCGGCCTTGGGTTCGCTGGCGGCTACCCCTAAGTTGCCGATATGGATCAGAATGCTCTCGCGCGAAGCGAAAACGATTTTCCCATTCATGGGCCCGAAGGTTTTGAAGGCATGCGCAAGGCTGGCGAGCTCGCCGCCCGCTGCCTGGACATGATCGCTGGCGAGGTGAAGCCTGGCGTGGCGACGCAATATCTCGACGACCTGGCCTACCAGTTTGTGCAGGATCACGGCGCGACGTCAGCGACCATTGGCTATCGCGGCTACCGTCACGCGCTGTGTATCTCGATCAACCACGTGATCTGCCACGGCATCCCCTCGGAGAAGCCGCTACGCGATGGTGACATCGCCAACATCGACGTCACCGTGATCGTCGATGGTTGGCACGGCGACACGAGCCGGATGTACACCGTTGGTGAGCCCAAGGTGAAAGCGCAGCGGCTGGTCGATGTGACCTACGAGTCGCTCTGGAAGGGCATCGAGGTGGTAAAGCCAGGTGCGACCCTGCGCGAGATCGGCCGCGCCATTCAGACCCATGCGGAGGGCCAAGGCTTCTCTGTCGTGCGCGACTTCTGCGGCCATGGCCTGGGCCGTGTCTTCCACTGTGCGCCGAACGTGGTGCATTATGAGCAGTACAAGGATCGCATGGGCACGATCCACCGCGCGCCCGACGTGACGCTGCGCGAAGGGATGTTCTTCACCATCGAACCGATGATCAACGCGGGTAAGCCTGACTCTAAAATGCTGAAGGACGGCTGGACTGCGGTGACGCGTGACCGTTCGCTGTCGGCACAGTTCGAGCACTCGCTGGGCGTGACCCATGACGGTTATGAGGTCTTCACGAAGAGCCCGGCGGGCCTCGATAAGCCACCTTATTCAGTAGCATGACGAAACCCCTCGATGCCAAGGCCCTGACAGCCGGGCATCGAGAGCGCCTTCGTAAGCGCTTCGTGACTGGCGGTGCCGAGGCGATTCAGGACTATGAGCTGCTGGAGCTCCTACTGTTCAATGCTATCCCGCGGCGGGATGTGAAACCGCTGGCGAAGGTTTTGCTGGGCGAGTTCGGCAGCTTCGCTGACGTGATCAATGCGCCAGAAGATCGCCTACGGACGATCCAGGTGCCTCTTGAGGGCAAGCCACCACTCAAGGTGACCGATCGTGTGCTGGCCGAATTTGCGCTTGTCCGCGCTTCGGCGCTGAAGCTGACGGCGGCCAACATCCTCGATCGCCAAGTTTTGACCGACTGGGATAGTCTCGTGGCTTATTGCCGCTCGGCTACGGCATATGAGCAGGTGGAGCAGTTCCGTATTCTGTTCCTGAACAACAAGAATGCTCTCATTGCTGACGAAAAGCAGCAGACCGGGACGATCAACCACACACCGGTTTATGTCCGTGAGGTGATCAAACGCGCCCTCACCTTAAACGCGGGGGCGATCATCCTTGTGCACAATCACCCCTCTGGTGACCCCACCCCGTCGCAAGCCGATATCGCGATGACGGCGAAGATCGTGGAGGCAGCCAAGTCCGTGGACTTGGTTGTGCATGACCACCTGATCATCGGGCGGGGCCGCGAGGTGAGTTTTCGATCTTTGGGCTTCTTAGACTAGCGATCGAAGCGAATGGTGACTTCCTCACCCTCGCGCTCAACGAGCAGTGTGCCGATGGACGACGCGTCGAGCTCGTTCCAGATCCATTGCGCTGTGGCACACTTCTCCGCCTCATCACCATAGGCGAGCTCGTCACCGTCCACCGCAAGCACGCGATCACCCAGCTTCAATCCTCTCGCCAAGGCCTCGGGGTAGATTTGGGTGACTTCCACACGCTCATCGAGAGCCGTGAAGCCGAAGCTTGCCGGTGTGGTCGCGGTTTTTGGGGTCTCGCGTCGCTCGAACCACACCTTGCCGCCAGGATAATCCAGGGTCACCACGTGGTTCGATAGCAGTCCCATGCCGAGCAACGACGGCGGCGCGTGCCGAATTTGGGCGCCTACAGATTGAAAAGAGACGTCGCCCACGGTCATGGACTTGAGCTGCAGTCGCATCAGGTCGGTGAGTTGCCCCAAGCCCCCACCTGAAACACCCTCCGAGCCCTTGCCGCGTTCAACCGATTTTCTCACGGTGGCCTGCTTGACGGCGCGGTCGTCCGTGATGGGTTTGAAGAGGACCAAGTTGCCTGCGTTGCCGGTGTCGAACAGCGCGCGATCGGAGAACTTGCCGATGGTGTACGGAAGTACCGGCGCGTGTGGATAGCCGAAGTCAAAAAGCTCCGCTGACGGTGTATCAGCGTCGACGCCGAGGGCCGTTGCTGACGATGCTACCTGGATTTCGCTAGCGTCCATGTCGAAACGCCAAGCACTGCCCTTCAGGATCTCAGAGCCGATGAGGCCCGCGTCAAAGAAGCAGGAGCCCAACGGCACGCCCTCGAAATCGTGGATGAGGACAGGCACGTTACGCAGCACGAGATCACCCAGCTGGATCTCTTCGGCGATCGCGACGTCCATGGTGATGGGACGGCCATTGGCATCGCGGCCGGTGTTCTGGCGGACAGGCACCAATCCGATCTGATCCGCATACGCCTTGGTCAAGATTGTTGGCGATCCCGTGTCGAAGACAAACTCGGCTGACTGTCCGTTCACGGCGGCCTCGAGGCGAAGCTTTCCGCCTCGCGTGTCCACCGGGAGAGCCGAGACTTCTTCGAGACGCTCGACGCTCATGGGGGGTGTTTCGCTAGCTTGCGCGAACGCGGCACTCTGCAGCGGCAGAAAGGCTAGCGCCGTCGCCAACATCAGGTTCTTGATCATGGGCCCTCTCACCTCGTCGCTCGCAGTATGAAGCGAGACCCACACGACACAAATTACGCCGCGGTAAATTGCTCTCCGGGCGCTGACGCTATGCCTGCGGCTGGGCGTCGAGGTAGATCCACGCTTCGACGGCGCCGGCGGGCGTCTCAACGTTGATCTTTGTACGCTGGTATTCAGCGCCTTCGAATTCGTCCAGGCGGTCCCAGTGTTGAGGTAGGTCAACGGACTCGAACAGATGCACGTCAATCGCGTCGCCATCGGCACTGGGGATCATCGCAGGATAACCCATCTCAGCGCCCCAGCCTCGCTCGACGAGGGTGCCTCTGACGGTCCCGGTGGACCACTGACCTGCTAAGTCAGCAAGCTGATGATGATTGGGACGACCGGGTGCTAACGTACCATAGGTGGCCAGGCGATGATCGATGCTCATTCGCACCGCGTAACATGCTTGGCCCTGGCCTCCCAGCGCTGCGCGGTCACGCCTCGACTCGGTAACCCTAAACTGGCACGCCTCTTGCTGGCTGGTTAGCTCGGCTATACTATAACGCTGCTCATACTTAAGGGAGGTGGAGCGTGGCACAATCCATGACCGCCGGACGCGTTCGGGTCACCCTTGCTGAGATGCTGTACAAGTATGGCGTCGACTTGGCCGACCTTTATAGCGCCCTGGGCATCGATCCCGCGGACGCCGATCAAGAGGCCCTCGCCCACCTGGCCGGCATTATTGACGGCATGGAAGCGGCGTCGAAAGCGATCCGCGACCAAGGCCTCGAGGGTTGGTCTCGCCGCCCGTGAACGAGCCCTCGCTCAGCACGAAACTGGTCAAACGATCCGTGACCCTCGGCGGGCACAGGACATCGATCGCGCTAGAGCCAGCCTTTTGGGAAGAGCTGGAGCGCCTCGCGGACACCCGTGGGATGAAGCTTGTCCGCCTGATCGCGGAGGTGGATGCGAGCCGACCTGCGGATGCGCCGCTCACCTCGTCGCTGAGGTTGGCGGTGTTGGAGAGCTTACGCAGCCGATAGCCAGGACAAGAAAAAAGGCCCGCTGCGATGAGCGGGCCTCTTCGAAAACTCGATGACGATTTGGCTTAGAAGCCCATCGTGTCCAGCTCGTCCATGGCGCCAACTGACGTGATCGTCGTGGTGCCGTTCCGGTTCATCGCCCAAGCTTCTGGGGTCGAACGTGGATCCAGTGGACGTTCTTTGCCGTAGGAAACGGTCTCGATGCGCGAAGCGGAGACACCTTCACCGACGAGGAAACCGCGGACGGCTTCAGCACGGCGGTTGCCGAGGGCGAGGTTGTATTCGCGGGTGCCGCGCTCGTCGCAGTTACCAGCAACCAGGATGCGGATGCCTTCGTTGCCAGGGCGGTTCAGGAACTCAGCCTGACGGACAAGGATCGCTTTGGCGTCGGCTTGCAGGTTCGAAGCGTCGTAGCCGAAGAAGACACGCTGGCCGACTTCGTTTTCCAGCTCCATCACAGCCAGTTCCATTGGGGAGAACTGTGGCTCCTCAACGATTGGCTCAACGCGCTCAACCGTCTCGACGATCGGCTCATCAGCTTCCGGCGTGGTCGAACAAGCGGCCAGAACTGCCATGCTTGCTACGAGGCCAGACGTGCCCAAAAATTTCAAATTCATCACTCAGCTCCGTTTGCCTTTCACGCGGGTGCACCACCCACACTCCCAGAACAAAACTCAGAGACCGCCCCCAAGTTCCGCAAAGATCAACTCACACCAGCTACCCCTAGCGCGCTTCGACAACAGAAAGCTCACCAGTATGGTTAATTCTGCGACAGGCTAACGGCGGTCGCCTGTTCTGGCAATCCAATTTTCCCGTTGCAGGTGTTAGTTAAGACGAGGTGACCAAGCTGGGTCGGATGCTTCCGTGGGGGTCGGCAAACGACGCAGGTTTTGGCCCGTCAAGTCAATGGCATACAGCCGCACCGGTCCACCGGGATATTCCTCGCGATGGAAGGCGAGAACACGACCATTTGGTGACCATGTCGGGCCCTCAACCAAGTACGCTTCGGTGAGCAAACGTTCACCTGAGCCATCGGTATTAACGACGCCAATGTAGAAGCGATTCTTGTGCTGGCGGGTGAAGGCGATGAGGTCGCCGCGGGGCGACCACACGGGTGTGCCATAGGTGCCTTGGCCGAAGGTGATGCGGCGCTGACCGGAGCCATCAGCGTTCATGACGTAGATCTGCTGGCTGCCGCCACGGTCCGAGGCGAAGGCGATGCGATCACCCTCGGGCGACATGGACGGCGACACGTCGATACCCGGGTTCGTGGTGAGGCGACGCAAGCGGCCTGAATTCGGCTCGAGGTACGCGATGTCTGAGTTGGCGCCGATGGCGAAGCTCACGAGGAGCTCATCACCGCCAGGGGTAAAGCGCGGCGCGAAGGTCATGCCGGGATACTCACCGACTTCGCGTTGCTCGCCCGTCTCGATGTTAAAGATGTAGACCTTGGCCGGACGGTCATCGAAGAACGCCAGGTAGGTGATCTCTTGCTCATCGGGCGAGAAGCGCGGCGTGAGAACGTTGTAAGGCAGACCTTTGGTCAGCGTCGTGGGGTTGTGACCGTCCTGGTCCATGATCACGAGCTTCTTCTTGCGCGCGGTCTTAGGGCCGGTCTCGCCGATATAAACGATGCGGCTATCGAAATAGCCGCTCTCACCGGTCAGCGTGGAGTAGACGAAGTCCGCCACTTTGTGCGCGGCGCGGCGCCAGTTCTCGCGGGGCGTTTTGTAGGCGACGGAAGCGACCTGCTGGTTGCCGATGACGTCCCAAAGACGCGTGTTGATCTGGACCCGGCCATCTTCCAGCGGGATCACCTCACCGGCGAGGAGCACCCGCGCGCCAATCACCCGCCAATCGGCAAAGCGCGGCGTCACGTTGATGTTGGTGATGTCCTGAATGAAGGCGCCTTCGGCCACGGGCGCGAAAAGACCCGAGGTGGCGAGGTCGTTCGAGATGACGTCGGCCACTTCTTCGCCAAAGCCCTCTTCAAAGCCAGAAAGATAGTCAGGGATGGCAATCGGCATCGGGTCGGTGCGACCGCGCGTGATGTCGATCCTGACCTGAGCCACGGTGGTGGCCGGAATGAGAAAGGCAATGAAGGCCAAAAAGGCAACGCGCATCATAGATCTAAGCTCTTTCTTTCGGAAATCCCTCGGCGTTGATAGCCGATCACGGGCCCGTCGGGAACCGTGCAACCCACGTATCTCTGTTTCCTTTACGAGAGGTCGAGACAGCGCGCCGCGTTGAGGGTTTGTCAGCGCCGTCGGAGATGGGTCCCATGGCAAAGTCGTCCGATCCTCTCCGACCCACCTTCTCCCCCAGCATGACTGGCGAGGCTTTTCTGCGCTGGTATTGGCCGGTGGCTGAGCTGAAGGCGGCTTGCGAGGCGCTGGGGGTTTCGCCTCATGGGCTGAAAGCGGACCTGCGCGTGCGGGTAGCGCATGCGCTGGACCATCCGGGCGAGGCGCCAGCGGCGGCGGCGAAAAAGCCGAAGAAGAGCACCTTCAAATGGTCACAGGAACGGCTGACGCGTGACACGGTGATCACGGACAACATCTCGTTTGGGCCGAAGGTGCGTGGGTTCTTTAAGGAGCAGATCGGCGCGAAGTTTGTCTGCCACAGCGATTTCATGGACTGGGTACGGAGCAGCGAGGGCGCGACCTTGGGCGACGCGATCGATGCCTGGTGGATGCTAGAGCAGCGCAAGGATGACCCGAGCTTTCGCCGAGACATTGCCGCCTGCAACAATTACCTGCGCTACCTCCGAGACCTGCGCGATGCCCATCCGGAGTTGAGCCTTGATGAGGCGAAGGCTTGCTGGGACGAGAAGAAGATCCGGCCTGCGCAAGACGGTTTTGTGGTGTACGAACCATCGGACCTTGAGTTCCTTGCTTGACGCTGCGCCTGGGCCGGACCACAGAGCCCGATCCCTTCCCTAACGAGAGCATCGACCGTGGCGGACAACATCAAGACCTATGACGTGGTGGTGATCGGCGCTGGCGCGGCGGGGCTGTTCTTTGCCGCGGAGGCCGGCAAGCGGGGCAAGCGCGTGCTGGCCCTCGACCATGCGGAGAAGCTGGGCGAGAAGATCCGGATCTCCGGTGGTGGGCGATGCAACTTCACCAATTTGCATACCAAGCCGGAGAACTTTCTCTCGCAGAACCCGAAGTTCGCGATCTCCGCGCTGCGCGGGTTCACGCCGCAAGACTTCGTCAAGCGCGTGGACGCGGCGGGCATTGCTTGGCACGAGAAAAAGCTCGGCGGGTTATTCTGTGACGACACGGCCAAGGACATCATCGAGCTGCTCATCAAGGGCTGCCATGATGCCGGCGTGACGATCCACGCGGGCGTCACCGTGGGTGCCCTAACGAAAGATGCGAACAGCTTCCGCCTGCTGACCAATGAAGGCACCGTGATGGCGGACAAGGTGGTGATTGCCACCGGCGGCAAGTCAATCCCGAAGATCGGCGCCACCGGGTTTGGTTATAAGATTGCTGAAGAGTTTGGTCTCGGCATCGTCGAGCCTCGCCCGGCTCTCGTGCCGCTGACCTTTGATGGTGAGCTGAAGGAGATGACGTCGGACCTGTCGGGTGTCTCCGTCGAGGCGAGCGTCACGGCGGACCCTGAACACACGATGAGCCGTACCAAGAAGAAAAAGCCAACGGCTTTCCGCGATGGCTTTCTGTTCACGCACCGGGGCCTGTCGGGCCCGTCGATCCTGCAGATCTCCAGCTATTGGCGTGAAGGCGGTGCGGTGGCGGTCGACTTGTCCCCCGCCAACGACGTGTTCGAGGCCTTGAAAGAACGCCGGGCCGCTGGCGGGCGAACGACGTTTCCGGTGGCCCTGGCGGAGACTCTGCCGAAGCGGTTAGCCACACAGCTCTGTGCTCAGAACAAATGGTCCGGCAATTTGGCGGATTGGTCGGATAAGAAACTGCGCGCTGCAGCGGATCAGATCCACCACTGGAAGGTCACGCCTGCCGGGTCGGAGGGCTATCGCACCGCTGAGGTCACCTTAGGCGGTGTGAACACGGACGACCTCAATTCCAAGACCATGGAAGCCAAGAGCGTACCCGGCCTCTTCTTCATTGGCGAAGTGGTGGACGTCACCGGCTGGCTCGGCGGCTACAATTTCCAATGGGCCTGGGCGTCGGCCTACGCCGCGGCGCAGGCGATTTAGGGGCGGGTTGGGACGCTCCCCACGGCGGAGACCGTCGGGTCCATCGCCTCAAGACCAGCGCTCGATCGAAGGGTGGAAGATGGGTGCCACGGTCAAGCCGTGCTAAGCGCCAGCGTAGAGGTAGCGCTAGGTGCGAGGCCTACATCACGCCCAGCGGGGTGAAGACTAGCGTCAACTCATCCCACTGATCATATTTATCCTGCGGAAGATAATCATAAGGCGCGCACTTAATAGCAGCACGGATCGCGCGATCCTTTGTGGCCTTCCAGTACGGGTTACCCGACACTTGAATCGCGAGGTTATTGATCACTTCCGGATCACCACGAATAGTTCCGTCGCGGTCAAGGTTGATCTTAACCTCTACCACCAGATTCGCAGCATCGGGCACGCCAGAGAGCTGGTCATAGCAATCGAGCATTCGTGCACGAACCAAATCTGTTTCTGTCGCTGTAAGTTCACCGCCTAGGCCGAGCCGTTCCTGGTTATTCAGGCCCTCGGGGTCGAGTACCTCGCTTGGCGCGCCGAACGGGTCGTCTTCGAGGTCCTTCAGCGCATCTTCGAGGCCCGCGAGATCGTCGATCTTTTCAGGCTTCTTCTGCGGCGGCTGGACCTTCTCTTCAGGCTCGGGTTCTGGTTCAGGCTCCGGCTCGATTTCAGGTTCAGGCTCGGGTTGCTGAGGCTCCGGTTCGGGCTCCGGCTCGGGAGGCAACGGCATCGGTAGCGGATCGTCGAGGGAGACTTCCTCGATGCCGTCTTTCGGCATGACCTTCTCTGGCGGCGCATCCTCAACAGCGTCCGCGGTGCGATCAGCGCGTACGGACAATTCGTCAGCGATTTCCGCTTCGGAGAGGAGCTGGATGGGAACCACAGGCGTCACGAGGACGTCCCTCGTGGTGATGAACGGCGCGATGATCAGACCGCCGAACAACACCCCGAGGTGAAGCATCATCGAAACGAAGGTGGCGTAGCGCACCCCAGCTACCCCCTATTACCCGTGGACCAATCCGAAATTCGTGAACCCAGCACGCTGCAAGCGTCCTAGGACTTTCGCCACATCATCGTAGGCAACGTTCTTATCGCCGCGCACGTAGATCTGGTTGTTGTACCCAGCATCCGCGATGGCGCTGAGGTGCTCAACCAAGTCGTCGTAAGCGACTTCCGTCTGCTGAACGAAGATTGAGCCATCTGCCGCGATGGAGATGGTGATCGGCTCCACCTCTTCGCTGAGGGCTTCAGCTTCAGTCTCAGGCAGCTCAACCTCCACGCCGGTGGTGAGGAGCGGCGCGGCGACCATGAAGATGATCAGCAGCACGAGCATGACGTCGACCAGAGGCGTCACGTTGATCTCGGACATCGGCGCGGTGGAGCGGCGAAGCTTGCCGCCACCGCCGCTGCTCGAACCGGGAAGCAATCCGCCGGCCATGGCTCAGCGGCCTCCGCTATCGGCCTGGCGGCTCAGGATCGCGGTGAACTCACCGGTGAAACCTTCGACCCGCGCGACGTAGGAGTTCAGCGCCGCGGTGTAGCGGTTGTAGCCGACCACGGCAGGGATAGCGGCGACGAGGCCGATGGCCGTGGCGAACAGGGCTTCGGCAATACCCGGCGCCACAACGGCGAGGGATGCGTCGCCGGTCTGCGCGATGCCTTGGAACGAGTTCATGATACCCCAGACCGTACCGAAGAGACCGACGAACGGGGCCACAGAACCAACGGTGGCGAGCACCGAGAGCTGGCTCGATGCTTTCTCCACCTCGCGGGTGGCTTCGGCCATCATGCGGCGCTCGGCGCGCTGAACAGCTGAGGGAGCGAAACCGCCATGGGTGGGGGCCGCTTTCGCGAACTCATCCATGCCCGCCACGAAGACGCGCGCCATGGGGTGATCCATGCGATCTTTGAGACGGCGATAGAGATCGTCGAGGGGACGTCCCGAATAGAACTGCTCTTCAAACCGCTTGGCCCGGCCACGCAGCTTTCCGAAGGTCAGCGACTTGTCGATGATGATGGCCCAGGACCAGATACTGGCGAGGGCGAGCATGATCATCACGCCTTTCACCACCGGGTCCGCCTGCATGAACATGGCGACCGCACCAAACTCTGTGCCGATCGCGTTCTGCGCGATGACCTCTTCTTCCATCGATAGCTCCTTAGCACCCTCGCGCACTTGTGAGCGCGTCCGTGTTAACCAAACACGGTCTCTACACTATGGCGCAAGGCTTTTCGAGGCTGATGTGGCTTAACAAAGGTTGCAAAAATCCTGATCGCCCCAAATGTCTTGGGCCTGTTGCGAAACCTTAAGTTCCCAGCGACCACCGAGCCCCTCGGAAAACCGATCCATGGCGCTGGCATCAGCTAGCGCTGCAACCCCACTAGCCCACGCCTACCAAGGGCCCTATAGGGCCATTTTTGCACGTGCGAAGGAGTCGTTCTCATGCCCCTCACCATTGCTGTTGTTGGTGCCACCGGAATGGTTGGCCAAGAGGTTCTGGCGATCCTGGCCGAGCGCATGTTCCCTGCTGAGGAGGTGTTCGCTGTCGCCTCACGGAATTCGCTGGGTCGCGAGGTCAGCTATGGCGACGAGAAGACCCTGAAGTGCCAGGACATCGAGCAGTTCGATTTCTCGAAGGCGACGATCTCGATCTTCGCGGCTGGCGGCGACGTGGCCAAGGAATGGGCGCCGAAGGTGGCCGCAGCCGGGTCGATCGTTATCGACAACTCGTCGGCCTTCCGCCTCGACCCTGACGTACCGCTGGTGATCCCTGAGGTGAACCCCGACGCCGTCGAGGGTTTCCGCAAGCGGAACATCATCGCCAATCCGAACTGCTCCACCGCGCAGCTGCTGGTGGCGCTCAAGCCCATCCACGATGCTGCAACCATCAAGCGGGTCGTGGTGGCCACCTATCAATCCGTGTCCGGCGCTGGCCGCGAAGCCTCGGATGAGCTGTTCCAGCAGACCAAAGGCATCTTTGTCGGCCAGGACGCCGAGCCTACCAAGTTCACCAAGCAGATCGCCTTCAACGTGATCCCGCACATTGACGTCTTCCTCGACGATGGTTCGACCAAGGAGGAGTTCAAGATGGTGGCGGAGACGAAGAAGATCCTCGATCCGAAGATCAAGCTGACCGCGACTTGCGTTCGCGTGCCTGTCTTCGTGGGTCACTCCGAAGCCGTGAACCTTGAGCTGGAAAAACCGCTGACCACGGAAGAAGCCCACAGCATTCTCCGCGAGGCGCCTGGGTGCCTGGTGGTCGATAAGCGCGAAGACGGTGGCTACGTCACGCCGATGGAATGCGTCGGCGACTTCGCCACCTTCATCAGCCGCGTGCGCGAGGATCCGACGGTCGAGAATGGCCTGAACCTGTGGGTGGTCTCAGACAACCTCCGCAAAGGCGCAGCGCTCAACACGGTGCAGATCGCTGAGCTGCTACTCAACCGAGGCCTGCTGGGCGAGACGCCCGTCGTCCACTAATCAAAAACGGCTGACCCCGACCACCCATCGGGGTCAGCCGATGTTCTCTTCACTGATCATGCAGTTCATCGAGAACGATCTCCGCTCACCGGGGGTTTTGTATGGGTACACACAGTGGAACATCGAGGATGGGAAGATCCAGAAGTCCCCGACCTTCGGTCTGACGGTGAAGTTCGATACCGAGTATTGCGTATCCGTACCGTGAGCGAACTGAAGGTGGCCATGGGTCGGATGCCCGGCCTTTTGATCTTGCTCCCACTCCTCCTCGATACCGTCAGGTAGGCTGAGATAACCCACACAAGACAGTGCGCAGTTCATGTGGATGTGCAGTGGGTTGTATTCGTTCTCATACTGACGAACATACCATGCATCGACGATGTCGAGGCCATAGCGTTTGGTACGATGGTTGTAGCCGCCGAACCCGCCGCGGGTCAGCGCCCGCGCATGGTACTCAATCAGGAGCGGCCCGAGGTACTGCGCAGCGAGCTCCTTGAGCGGCTCGTCGAAGAGCTTTTCCTCTCTAACCTTGCCGACAAGGTTACCGCCGTGGTCACGGAGATCACTGGAAATCCGATTGTTCAGCTCACGGTGGAACGCTTCAGGCATCTGGTAGTAGCCGATAAGCGGACCAAACGGCGTGATAAACTCTTTGGTCTCTTGCGGCACATAACGCGCTGGCATGGTGGGGCAGCCTCTCTCACTCAAGGCGGCCAATCACCGCCCAGGTTCAGGACACGGTCCAGGGCCTTCGCCTCAAGGGCGACGCGACGAGCGGATCATTTTTCGCGACGAGTGGTAAGTCTGCCGTCCACGCCGTTCGTTACGAAGGACATCATCACACGAAAAACGGGCCCATAGGGCCCGTTCTCAGTCGATTGATCCTGCGAAGAGGAGGCCTTTATGACTTCTTCCGCCGCCGCAGAGCGCCGATGCCGGCCAGGCCGCCAGCCATCAAGGGCAAAGCAGCGGGGACAGGCACAGGTGCCGCCCCGAGTGCATTGGTTTCAAGGTTGGTGAAGCTCGCTGCTTGGCTCTCCGTGTACACACCGAAAGCGCCCGTCATGAAGGACATATCCGCCACCGTCTGGCTGATGATCGTGGACATGGACACCGTATCGAAGATGGAGAATTCCAAATTGCCGCCATTGCGGGCAATACGGAAGTCATAGGGACGACGCTCAATCCACTCATCGCCGGAGGTGAAAAGGGTGGTGCGCACGCCGGCAACTTCTTTCACGAGCCAGAAATCCCGCTCGCCAGAAGCATCAGCGAAGCCGCCGTCTTCCCAACCCATACGGTAGTAGTTGTTGTTGTCTTGGAAGCCGAAGACGATACCCATGATGTCATTATCGAAACCAGTCGACGTCATGGTGCCCGTAAATTCGACATCGCCGGATAGGCTATTGTTGCTGTAGAGGATGCCGTAGCCGTTGCTGGTGCCGTTGGCGAAACCAACGCCACGCGACCAGCTTTGATTATCCGACGAACGCTCGGCGGCGGTGCGCAGCCAGGTGTTGGTGTCTGGTGTGGCCGCGAAGGCAGGTGCGAGTGTCGTAGCTGCAACAGCTGCGACAGCTGAAATGATGTTCTTCATGTTGGTTCCCCTTGATACTCGGTCCAATGGACTCGCGATAAGGATCGCTCAACCAGCATCGGGGGTCAATATTTGGTTTACTGTTCCTTAACGTACGCCAACGGCGAGCAAGACGAAGGAAATATGGTCATCTACTCCGCCGGCTCTTCGATGGCGCCAGCGCGGTGATAACCACCCGGCTTGGCATCAGCGATGGTGGCCGACACACCGGTCAGCGCGACAGCAGATGACATCACCGCGAGGACCAAGCGCGCGCGGTGCGTCTTGCGGCGGAAGATGTAGCGGCGTTCAACGAGGACGTGCATGGCGACCTCCCTCTTCTCTCTCAAAGGGCAAGATCGCCGATCAATAAGGCAGAGATAGGGCACGATCTTGCCGTGCCCTGGGCAATTGCCGGTTTAGGCTGCCTTGCTACGCCGACGACGCAGCATCGCACCTGCGAGACCCGTGGCCAGCAGCCATCCTGCAGCCGGAACGGGGATCTGGCCATCGACGACCATGTCCGTGAAGCGGACCTCAGCAAGACCAGTGAAGCTGGTCGAGCCCTGCGTTTCGATAACCGTCAGCGTAATCGAGAAGATATCGCCGTAGAGATCACCAAACGAAATCAATTGAGCAGCACCGAACTGCGGTAGCTCCTCGTTAGGCAGCAGCTCGACATTCGTGAAGTTGAAGACCGTGTCGCCGCCGAGGTTTTTGGCTTCGAGGTCGACCAACACGGGCTCATACTGAAGGTTCGACGAGATGATGTTCGACAAATGGTTCCAGACCCACATGCCCGACAGGGCCTGAGGATTAGCGAAGAACCAGGTGATGTTCTGTCCCACAGGACCGCCTGTTCGCGATGTGGTCCAGTGGTTATCGAGAGCGTAATCGTCGTGGATACTGGTCTCGTCGAAACCTACCGGTAAGCCCGACCCGTCGATCGTGTAGAACGGCGAAAACTGGCCGTTAAACTGTGATGACGCCGAGACATCGTCAGCGTTAATAAGGCCGGCAGCAAACGACTGCGCGCCGAAAGCGACCGCCGTAGCAGCGACGACCGAACTGATTATTCTGAGCATTTTCCCCTCCGTATACAGGGATTGACCTGGTTAACGGAGGGGCTCGATTCGCCTCAAGGACAGCTTCGCTCGTTATGCAGCGATGTACTGGCCGCCATTGGCTGTCAGCACGGCGCCCGTGATGAAGCCGCTGTCTTTCGAGGCCAAGAAAGCCACCATGTGCGCCATCTCTTCTGGGGTGCCCATGCGGCCAACGGGGATACCCGCGACGATCGAGTCGAGGACCTCTTGCTTCATGCCTGAGGTCATGTCCGTGGCAATGTAGCCAGGTGCCAAAGCGTTGACGGTGATACCCTTCTTGGCCGTTTCCTGGGCGAGGGCGCGGGTGAAGCCGATGAGGCCAGCCTTGGCAGCGGAATAGTTCGTCTGACCGAACTGGCCCTTCTGGCCGTTGATCGAGCTGACATTGATGATGCGGCCAAAGCTGCGGTCGCGCATGCCGTTGATCACGGGGCGCGTCATGTTGAAGGCCGAGTCCAGGTTGGTGGAGATCACCGCTTTCCACTGGTCAGCGCTCATTTTGTGGAAGGCACCGTCGCGGGTGATGCCAGCATTGTTGACGAGCACACCGACGCCGCCATGGTCGGCCTCGATCTTAGCGACGACGCTCTCGCAAGCCTCAACGTCGGAGACGTCACACTGGTAAGCGGAGATGCCGAGCTCTTCTTCGCAAGCCTTGGCAGCTTCAGCGTTGCCGCCGTAGATCGCGGCGACAGTGAAGCCGTCGTCTTTGAGTTTCTTCGAAATGGCTTTGCCGATACCGCGCGTACCGCCGGTGACGATGGCAACGTTGCTCATGGGGACACTCCTTGCGTGCTGTCTTGATGCCACGCCTGGTTGAGCCGACGCGGCTTGGTGAATCATCACCTCGCCCTTAGCGTCGGTTGCACAGAAGACCAGCGAACAACGCAGTCAGCCGTCAAAATTTTCGGGTGGTCAGCAGCCTTGCGCCGGGATGCTCTGAGGATCGGGGGCGCGGCGACCGTCGATCATCGCCGCACGGTCTTCTTGGCGGGCAATGTCCTCGATGCATTCTTGATTGCGGTCGTTCTGGTTCTGACGCGCGTAATCGCGTTCTGTGGCGATGCAGCGATCAAAGGCGTCGCCACGCTTGCCTTTGCAGGCCTCAAACGCGGCCGTTTCCACCTGTTTGCTGGCGGTCATGCTGCAGCTCGCCAACGAAGTCGCGGCCAAGGCCACAACGGTCAATCGGATGATCATGTTGATCGCTCTCCCAAAAGGAACGCCCCGCGAAAGGGCTAGCAGGCTTGAGACACCGCAACCAGCGCTATCCGCCAAAGATGGCGTGGGCGAGGCCTGGATCATCAGCCAAGGACGACGGCGCCCGAAGCTGGCGATCGAGCATGATCTCATTGGTCCAGATAATCTGCTGGCGTTCCCAGCAAGCGGCTAGGCACTCTTCGCGAGCGTGATAGTCGGAAAGAGCCTGGCAAGCGGCCCGACGTTGGGCCTCCAACCGGCTGGGCGACGACATAAACTGCATCGAGCTACAGCCCGACACACTACAAGCGGCGAACGCCGCGAACAGCAACGCTACGAGGCGCATCAGCACCTCCCCCATTGTGCCGCCTCCGCCCAAAGAGACAGCGATTACCCACTGGAGAAGTGTGATAGAAAAACGTTTATGGGAGGTGAGCGGGCAACGCTTGGTTGGCGCCCATCATTGACCCTTAAGAGCGCTTTGAGCGCAACCTCAGGCCGAGAAAGCCAGCTGCGAACAGCGGTAGAGCGGCAGGCAGCGGCACCGCAGCGGCATCGCTGGTGATGCGGAAATCGATGTCGTCAACGTAAGCGTCTGATGAGATGCCAGTGCTCCGCGTGAATTCGAACGACAGCACGGCCGTTCTCGCGCCTAGCCCAATGCTATCCTCGATCTCAGAGAGATAGTCCCAAACGAACGGGGAGTTGGTTGGATCGTTGTCGGAATAGGTCGAACCGACCTGCATCACGTTCTCATCGAAGAACGACAGACTCATGGTCACGAAATCGAAGGTGCGATCTTGAAGCTGCGCAGAAAGGCTGAACGACGCTTCGCCCGCATCGATCAAGGCCGCGAAGTCGGTCAAATCGATGCGCTGCGTCATCACTTCGGGATTGGCACCAAGGGCGGCAGTAAAGGCGTACCGACCGGCATAAACAGTCGCCGTTGTCGTCTGAATGCCGTTGTGCACCCAGCCCGTCAGGTCCTCCGTTTCAGCATCACCGTTGGTCACCAAGTTGGTGTTGAGCGAAGCAGCCTGGGCTGAGCCGAGCGCAGCACAAGCAAGCGCTGCAAGAAAAAGCGATGATTTCACTGGATAGTCCCCCCAATTCGAACTAACATCTTTGTTTGTTTTTCTATAACGCCCAAGTGCGAATTTCTGCGAACGTGGTAACTGCGCGGTAACGCCAAGTGAGTCCGCGGTGACCGGGCATCAAAGGGTGGGGTTTCAATGCTGAGTTTTTTGACGACAGAGACCGACGGGCGGCTGATCAGCGATCGTTGGCTTTTCTGGTGGGGCTTGGTGATCTTCACGATCGGCCAAGGCATGACCGGCATGAGCCTAGAGTTTGCCGCGGCGCAGAGGCCTATCGATTACATGCATTGGATGATGCTGATCGGTGCACTGCTGATGGTTCCCTTTGCGGTGACAATGCCGCGCACGCCGATCAACCGTCTGGCGTCGCCGCTACTCATCGTTGGGGTCGCCGGGATTGTGGGTATGGCGATGATCGATTTCATCGTGTGGAGCTATGGTCTCACGGAAGCTCGGAACGCGTTCATCGATCACGTGCGTGGGGTACCTGTCATCTGGCAGCCGTTCATTGAGCTGGGCCCAGGCTGGATCTTTGGCTTCGGCCTCTGCCTGCCCAGTCTGTACGACCTCAATCGCGCCCCGCTGGGAGCGTTGCTGGTGGTCGTCGGTGGCGTGATGCTGCCGCTCGGCTTCCAGTACTACGTGTCCTTAGGCTTTCCGGTGATCATCCTCGGCTATGCCTTGTGCTTCGTCACGCGGGGCGAAGCTGCGCCAGCCGCGGGTGATCAGGATGACGATCACGGTGACCCATAGGAGCAGGATGATGCCTAAGATGACGGGGCCCTCGAACATGTTGTTCGTCAGGGTACTGATCATGTTGAAGCTGGCGTGAACAACGAAACAAGCGAGCAGTGAACCGCGTGTGGAATCGTAGAGCCACGAAAAGATGATGGCCAAAGGCAAAACGCCGACCACGTACAAAATCAAGTGACCGGGCAAGAACGCCAAGAAAGCTGGAAGCCCGTCAGCAAACAGAATTTTCCACTGCTGGGGCCCGATGTGCCATGCAGCCCAAACAGCCCCAACGACCAACGCAGCTGGTAGTGCGGCCCAACGGTCCCTTAGGACAGGATAGGCAAACGCTCTCCAGCCTGGTTCCTCACTGACCCCGCCTTCGAAGAGAACCAGTCCGAGATAACCCAAACCAAACGTCCAGGCGGATATAGCCTGCCATTCGTGAAACGCGGTGAAGAGGCCCATGCTCTCATAGACGTTTGCTCGGTTTCGCTCTGCGATGGCTGCCATCGCCTCGCCATTGAACAAGCGCACGATACCGTCCGTGAACAGATTGGTATCATTGATGATCGAGAGCACAAAAGCCGTCGCCAGTGCTGCGAGCGGCATAGCGAACAGCGCATAGAGCCAGTATAATGCCCCGAAGCGCCACCTGACAAAGCGCGCGAAAAAGGCGGAGAGGCCTCGCAACCCTTGCCACCTTGCGATGAAGATGATGCTCAGAATGAGGGGAGCGAAGGCGCCTAGGAAGGCGATCTCGAATGGCCAAGGAAATGGGAGCACACCCGCCGCTCGCGCCCCGGCCGGAATCCATAGAAGCCATGAGGAAAAGATCAGGACAAAGAAGAGCCAGACGCGGCTGTCTTCGTTCGTGGGTTCTTCGACCAGTGTCTTTTTCTCGGTACTCACGCGTCGCCCCCTTCGTCGCTTCCCGCAGGCTTGTTGATGGATTGGGCCAAGAGGTCTTCGAGTAGGGCCAAGCTCGCTTGGTAGTCGAAATCGTCATGGTACGCTGCAAGTACCGTCATGCCGAATCCGACCGAGGTCAAAAGCTTTGCCATGGCTTCACGGTCTGCGGAGGCGACGTTGGCTTTGGCTTCAAGCAGCGTTCTCATCGATCCGATCTGATCTGTGTCGGCCTGCTGCAGCACCGATTTGAGAACCGGGATATGAACCGCTTCACCCATCATCGAAACGTCAGCGATGAGGGCTTCTCGGTCACCCTGATAGACCTCCTCGAACATCGACCGGATGGAAGACGTGATGGCAACACTAGCTGCCGATTGCGGCATCGACTCGCTGCGCTGTTGAGCGGCAGCTTCACGGCGTGAACGGAACATCTCAGCAACGGCTGTGATGACCTCCTCCTTGTTCTTGTAATGACAATAGAGGCCGCCGATCGACACGCCGGCCTCCTTGCAAATGTCGCGCATGGACGTGGCGCGATACCCCTTCCGGCCAAAGCAACGGAACGCCGCGAGCAAAAGCGCCTCCCGCTTGTCATCAAGCGTTTCAGGTTTGAGAGCCGGCATGATCCACCTTTAAAAACGAACGTTCGTTTTTTATGTGAGCAGCCACAGGAGTCAAGCGAAAGGCCGGGCACCTCGGAAGTGCTGGCGGGTATTCTCGGGAGGGCGGGACTAAAACAGTAGCCTAAGACTGCCGATGCTCATGTCTGGACCGCATTCACAACCCTAGCGGAGCCCCGTGTTTGTTGACCTCGCGCGACCTTTGTGGGACACTTTAATCGTTCTTTAAACATGGGGGATTCCGTGATGTTCAAAAAAGCTCTCACCGCTGTCGCCGTTTCGGCAGCAGCCCTGGCCTCTTCGGCCTTCGCCAGCTCGACGACGATCGACTTCGAAGCGTTCGTCGACTTCCAAAACCTGCATGGTATGGACCTGGGTGGCGTGACGATCACCAACCCATTGGGCGTTGTCGAAATCTACGACAACCGCTTCGGCGTTGGCTCCAACTCAGGCACGAAGTCGATCGGCAGCTTCGCTTCCGGCGCTCGCAGCGTGAACCCGATGATTTTCACCTTCGACACGGCGGTCAACTTTGTTGAGCTTTACGCTGGTGACGGCGGCGGCGACCAAGACTCGTGGTCGTTCGAAGTGTTCGACGCGCAGGTCGGTGGCAACTCGCTCGGCATCGTCAATTCGGGTAGCTGGGTCGGCAACCCTTACCAGGCGCTGTCGCACACCGTGGCTGGCATCCTCCGCGCTGAAGCGGTCTGGACTGGCTCGGCTGCTGGCATCGGCTTTGACGACCTGACGTTCCGCACCGGTGTGACGGATCCCGTTCCTGTCCCAGCCGCGGCGCTACTGTTCGCGCCAGCTGCTTTCTTTGCAGCTCGCCGTCGCAAGTCTGCCTAAGTCAGTCAGCGCATCTTTTCTGCGCCAAGGCGGTGGGGTTCCCACCGCCTTTTTTTGTGTCGAGGACAGCCAGGCCGTCTTTTCAAAGGTGAAAAGGCATTGGGTCCACCGGACCCTTGAGGCCTAGCAGCCGGATGAAGAGTCGTGAGGCAGACCGGCGCGTCGGGCTTCGCGTCGGCTGACGCCTGCGGCTTCGGCGACTTCGCGTTCCGATGGGCGTCCCGCGGCTTCCGCACACACCGCCTCCTTCTGGAGGCGGTCCTGCTTTTCGAGATCGCCCTCGCGCGTGCGCATCCATTCGGGAGCGGATGCGCAGCTTGTGAGGGCGAGAGCCCCGAGGATGATCCCGAGGCTTCTCATGTTTAGTTCACGCGCTCGACGCACATGGCGACGCCCATGCCGCCACCGATGCAGAGGGTCGCGAGACCTTTGTCCTGTTCACGACGCTTCAGCTCATGCAACAGCGTCGTCAGGATGCGGGCACCGGAGGCACCGATGGGGTGACCCAGCGCGATGGCGCCGCCGTTGACGTTGACCTTCTCTGGATCCCAGCCGAGCTCTTTGCCGACGGACAGAGCCTGAGCGGCGAACGCTTCGTTGGCTTCGATGAGGTCGAGGTCGTTCAGCGACCAGCCAGCCTTCTCCAGAGCGAGGCGCGACGCAGGTGCGGGACCGATGCCCATAATCGACGGATCCACACCGCAATGCGCAAAACTAGCGACACGAGCCAGTGGGGTGACGCCACGCTTCTCAGCCTCGTCCATGGTCATCAGTACGACGGCCGCTGCGCCGTCGTTCAGGCCCGACGCGTTACCGGCCGTGACCGAACCCTCTTTGGTGAAGGCTGGACGCAAACCGCCCAGTTTCTCGGCCGTGGTGCCGCCGCGGATATACTCGTCCTTGTCGAACGTGATGTCGCCCTTGCGGTTCTTGATGGTCACCGCAGTGATCTCGGCATCGAAGTAGCCGGCTTCTTGCGCTGCAGCGGCTTTCTGCTGAGAACCCGCAGCGAATTCGTCCTGCGCGTCGCGGCTGATCTGGTACTTTTCCGCCAAGTTCTCAGCGGTTTGACCCATATGGTAATTGTTGAAGGCATCCCAGAGGCCGTCGACGATCATCGTATCGACAAGGCTCACCGGGCCCATCTTGGTGCCGTTGCGCATTTGCGAGGCATGGACGGAGGCCGACATGTTTTCTTGGCCACCGGCGACCACAACCTTGGCGTCGCCGTTCTTGAGCACCTGAGCGCCCAGCATCGCAGCACGGAGACCTGAACCACAGACTTGGTTGATGGTCATCGCTGGACGCTCTTGCGGAATACCGCCATTCAGCGAAGCCTGGCGGGCCGTGTTCTGGCCGAGACCAGCGGACAGCACGTTGCCCATGATCACTTCATCAACGGCTTCACCGTCAATGCCAGCGCGGCTGAGCGCCTCTTTGATCACGGTGGTGCCGAGGTCCTGGGCACGGACGGGGGCAAGGGTGCCGCCGAAGCTGCCAATGGCAGTCCGGGTGGCGCTGGCGATAACGACGTCTTGGCTCATCAATCACTCCTTCATCCCTACCGCTGAGACTCAATTTGTTGCGGCGCGGGGCATCGTGGGATTTTCTTTTCCGCTCCGGTCGGCTAACGCCGAAGCCCAGGAGAGGAAAGCGTTTTTACATGGCTCTCGAACAACCGACTGACAAAGATAGCAAGCCCGAAGCGCAGGATGCCGAGCCGATCGTCATCAAGAAGTACGCTAACCGTAGGCTCTACAACACAAAAAGCTCGACTTACGTCACCCTCGAAACCCTCGCTGAGATGGTTCGAGCCGGTGATAACTTTGTCGTGGTGGATGCAAAAAGTGGCGATGATCTGACCCGAGCCGTGCTCGCGCAGATCATTTTCGAACAGGAAACGAAGGGGCAGAATCTTTTGCCCGTGCGATTCCTTCGCCAGCTGATCGGACTCTACGGCGACAATCTGCAAAGTTTCGTCCCGAGCTACCTCGAAGCGTCCATGGAGACGTTCCGCAAAAACCAAGAGGCCATGCGCCAGTCCATGTCGGAAGCCTTCACGGCTCCGCAGACGGGCATGAAGGTCTTTGAAGATGCGGCACGCACCAACATGGCGATGTTCGAGCAAGGCATGGCGATGTTCGGGCTCAAAAGCCCAGGCCACGGCGGTCCCCACGGTGGCGGCATGCCAGCCAAGGACGGTGAGGTCGAGGCTCTGCGCGAAGAGATCGAACGCCTCAAGGCCGAGCTCGCGAAAAAAGACTAACGCCTCTTCCAAAAACGGAAGGTCAAACTGCGAAAGGCGAAGCTGGTCCACAGCATCGCCCGCAGCAGCGTGAGAAACCCTGGCGGATACACGTCCTTAAAGTGTGTGGCGAAGTAGAGGTTGAGGCTCTGCTTCTTGCGACGCTCCACAAACAACGGGTCCACCTGGCTCGAGCTCTTGTGGTGCGCAACGACGACGCTTGGTACGTACAGGGCCAGTCCGCCAATCTTGTTCAGCCTCAGGAAAAAATCGACGTCCTCCACGTGGAGGAAGTAACGTGGATCCATGCCGTGCAGCCCGTCCCACGTGGTACGCGGAACGAGAAAGCATGCACCTGACAAGCACGGGACCGGCGATGTTGACGTGATCGGCGCGGCCTCGTGATCATTGAAACGTTTGAAGCGCGGATGGTTGGGCATCAGCCTATAGAGCCGAGAAGCCTCGACGAAGGCGTTCCACGGGGTGAGGATGTCGCGACGTGAGCCGCGCTGCTCTGTGCCGTCTGGGTCCGTCAGCTTTGGCCCCGCCGCCCAATGTTCCGCGTTCGATGCTTTGCCAGCCTGCTGCAGGTCATGGGCAGCACCTGGCGCAAGGATCGCGTCGGGATTGACGAAGAGAAGGTGTGTACCCATCGCTTTGCTCGCGCCGAGATTGCAGCCCTTGGCGAACCCAACATTGCCATGACCGGCGAGGAGATGAACCCAGTGCTCTTCTTCGGCAAGTTCGAAGAGACCCTGCGAGACATGCTCAGGGTTGCCGTTGTCGACAACGATGACCTCGCCGATTTCGGGAGCTTCGATCAGACTGGTCAGGCAGTCCCAAAGAACCGCGCCCGTTTGATACGAGACGACGATGGCGGAAATCACGACTCGGTCTTTCTAGCTACCTGACGCATCGCGAAGGCACTAATGACCATCGTGCACGGAAGAAACTCACTCCACATGCTGTAATCGAGGGACATGACCACCATGCTGCCCCATGCCAGAGCCGCTATCGCCGCCGCCATATCGCGGGAAAGCTCAGCACGCAAAAGCTCGCGCGCGGCGAAGAAGCCTGCGGCCACGAGGAGACCGTAACCCACGAAGCCGAGCTCGTATAAGGTTTCGATCGCGAAGTTATGGGGGTGTACGGATACCAGAGCGATCTCTGTGCCGCTGGGCAGGACTAGCGTTCCCTCAGTGACGAACAACTCCGAGCTGGCGCGGACCCCCTCGCCGATGAAGACATTGCTGGTCAGCCAGGTGTCCAACACGTGGCGCCACGTGATCAGGCGATGCACGAAGCTTTCGGGCATGAACGTGATCTGGGCTAGCGTCTCCACTGGTGGCAGCACAGCCGACAAGATGAACGGGGCCAGCAAGGCCGTGATCCCAACGCCCACCACGAGGCGCAGGCCCACCTTCGGTGCGAAAGCCGTGGCGATCATCATCAGCAAACCGCCCATGAGGAGAAGGCCGTTCACCTCCACCGGTGCTGAAGCTGCGGCGAGACCGGTGAGGATGATCATTCCTCGGCCCAATCGCCAGGCGCCGGTTCGGTAGGAGATCAAGGCGGCCGCCGGTAGAAGCAAGAGCGCTAGCGTCAGGCCTCGCCCCACGAAGAGGGCGTCTTTGAGCGGCGTTTGCTCAGGCGGGATGGTGGACCGGATGAGGTTGCCCGTGAGAGTGTCCACCAACAATAGAACGATGGCGCCAAAGACGGCCCAGAGAAAAAGCTCGGGCCGCATCTTTCCGTGTACCAGCAAAGGCCCGCCGATCGACATCAGGATCACATAAGCCCAAACGTCGGAACTACGATCCGATGGCGACCAAAGGGTGGCTGCCAGGGCGTAGGCTAAGAGCGCGGCGAGCGCCCAAAGCCAACGCGGCGAGGTCTTCACCCAGTCCCATGAAAACACGGCTAGTGGAAAGGCACTCAACCACAGTGCAACGGTGACGACCCAGAAGTCGCGGTAGCTGAACAGCAACAACGGGGCCATCATCGTGGCGATGAAAAGCAACCAAAGCGGTCGGATCGCGGCGATCACCGAAGATCAGGGGCCGTTGCTTCTGCTGACAATTCCTTCACCGCCTCTTCCAGCGACATCGAGCGCGTCTGCTTCGAGCCCAAGCGTCGGATCGAGACTGTCTTCTCTTCAGCCTCGCGAGCACCGACAGCAACGATCGCAGGCACCTTCGTGTTCGAGTGCTCACGGACCTTGTAGTTAATCTTCTCGTTGCGGACATCGGCCTCGACGCGAACACCAGCAGCTTTCAGCGCGGCGACCACTTCGTAGGCGTAATCATCCGCCTCCGATGTAATCGTCGCCACCACAGCCTGACGCGGCGCCAGCCAGAGTGGGAACGACCCGGCATAGTGCTCGATCAGAATACCCGTGAACCGTTCCAGCGAACCGAAGAGCGCGCGGTGCAGCATCACCGGACGCTGCTTGCTGCCGTCTTCGGCAATATAGCTGGCGTCGAAACGCTCTGGCAGGTTGAAGTCGACCTGCAGCGTTCCGCACTGCCAGTCGCGGCCGATGGCATCGCGCAGGACGAATTCAAGCTTGGGCCCGTAGAACGCACCCTCGCCTGGGTTCGTCGTGTACGGAAGACCCGTAGCCTCAAGGGCATGCTTCAGTGCCTCTTCGGATTTGTCCCACACCGAGTCATCACCGATCCGCGCCTCAGGCCGGTCAGAGAACTTGATCCGCACATCGTCGAAACCGAAATCCTTGTAGATATCGAGGATCAGGTCGACGACTTTCAGACACTCGGACTGCAGCTGCTCTGGTGTACAGTAGATATGGGCGTCGTCTTGCGTGAAGTGACGCACACGCATCATGCCGTGCAGCGCGCCCGAAGGCTCGTAACGGTGCACCTTGCCAAACTCGGCAACGCGCATGGGCAGCTCTCGGTAAGAGCGAAGGCCATGGTTGTAAACCTGGACCCCGCCCGGACAGTTCATCGGCTTGAGCGCGTATTTGCGCTCGTCCGGCATCACCGTCGAGTACATGTTCTCGCCGAATTTTGCGGCGTGCCCTGACGTTTCCCACAAGGAATAGTCCAAAAGGTCCGGCGTGTTGATCTCTACATAGCCCGCCTGTTCTTGCCGACGGCGCATGTAGGAAATCAGCACCTGGAACAGTGTCCAGCCGTTGGGATGCCAGAAGATCGAGCCAGGCCCCTCTTCTTGCATGTGGAACAGGTCCATCACCTTGGCGAGTTTGCGGTGATCCCGCTTCTCAGCCTCTTCCAAGCGGTGCAGGTGCTGCTTGAGCTCCTTCTCGTTCCGCCAAGACGTGCCGTAAATACGCTGGAGCATGGCGTTGCGATGATCGCCGCGCCAATAGGCACCGGCGACTTTCATCAACTTGAAGGCCTTGCCAATATGCTTCGTGGACGGAAGGTGAGGACCTCGGCAGAGGTCGTACCAATCGCCGTGGTGATAGACCGTGATCGGCTCACCCTCAGGCAAGTCGCTGATGATCTCAGCCTTATAATCCTCGCCGATCTCTTTGAACTTGGCGATAGCAGCGTCACGATCCCAGACCTCGCGCACCGTCGGCAGGTCGGCGTCGACCAGCTCAGCCATCTTCTTCTCGATGGCCGCGAAGTCCTCCGACGAGAACGGCGTCTCGCGGGCGAAGTCATAGTAAAAGCCGTCATCGATGACGGGCCCGATCGTTACTTGCGTGTCGGGGTAAAGGGCCTGGACGGCTTGCGCCAACAGGTGGGCCGTGTCGTGGCGGATCAGCTCGAGGCCGTCTTCGTCATCGCGCGTGACGATGGCGACATCGGCATCCTCTGTAATCGGAAGGTCGAGGTCGACGACCTCGCCATTCACCTTCGCCGCGATCGCCTTTTTGGCGAGCGATTTGGAGATGTCCGCGGCGATCTCTCCGCCGGACACAGGGTGATCAAAGGCGCGCTGCGCGCCATCAGGAAGCGTAATCTTGGGCATGTTTCTGCTCGAATATTTCAGTCAGTGTGTGCGCCGCACCTTTCGGTGAGGTCAAGGGGGCTCAGCGTTGCCGCCTAGCCCAAAGATGAACCACCAAGCCGATAACGATCGGTATGGCGAAATCCGGTCCCCAATAGCCCACTTGGCTCGACAAGTTCTCCGTCAGACGGTCGATGAAGCCAGGGCTCAGAACAGGCCGTGTGGCCACAAGCTTGTTCAAGACACCCGAAGCCACGGTCAGAACCAACATGACAATCCAACTGTTGGTCCAGTAACCGCTTGCCACAGTGGCCATTTCCCAGACGGAAAGCCGATTGCGCCCTACCATGATGGCCCCGAAACCGAGACCTAAAGGTATAGACAAATAGCTGGCCGACTGAGCCGAGAAAACGACCAGGTTGGTCGCCGTCCAAGGATCGCCGATGTCGCCATGGGCGGTCAGCGTGAACAGCATGAACAAACCGACGAGTGGCGTCACCGAAAGGAAGACAAAGCCGATCCAGACGTAACCCAGCACCCAGAGGAGGATGAGGTACCAAGGATGTCGTTGTTTTTTCGTCGTCTCTTCGATCGCCACGTTGCCGCCCCCACTCGTGGGGAAGACGTTACGCAGTTACTTGTCAGCTTGCCAGATGCCGTTACAGCCAGGTGCTTTAGGGAACCGGATCATAGCCCCACGTCCCGCCGGGTCGGCAGTTCGCCAGGCGTTTGGCGGTCAGCGCGGTAGCCACCGCCGGCGAGTGCCGGCGGTAAGCCTCCAAAGCATAGGCTGAGCATGTCGGCTCGTGCCGACAGCGAACGCCGCAAAGATGCAAGAACGGCGACAGCGAGTAGCGGTAAGCGATGATGGCGCCCTGAGCGAGAAGGCTCAGCGGCCCGCGACGGCGCTTGGCGCGCGGCACCACCGGAATAGGCTCCGCAGAACAGCAGCAATCATGCGGCATGGCGCGCCTCCGCCTCATTGAGGGCATCGACCACAGCGTTGAAAATCAACAGCGTTGAGGCATGGCGTGCTTGGTATTCTTGGATAGGCCGCAAGACTTCGAGACCCTTGAACCGGCCTTCAGGCGCCGGGCCGCCTTCGCGGATGAACGCCTCCATCGTGTCGCGCAGGGCCCGCAATTCTTCTACCGAGGAACCCACCAGCACCTTGGCGAGCAGCGACGACGATGCTTGGCCCAAGGCGCAGGCCTTCACGCGGAGTGCTACGTCGGCGACTTTGCTATCAGCAAGCGCCAAATCCACTTCG
>JABSRH010000050.1 GCA_013215175.1 Parvularculaceae bacterium
ATGGCACGTACACAAATGGTGCACCAAGCCTGACGACATTTGACTCCATGGAGTCAATCGACATCGGTTCTATTCAGGGTGCAGCGCGGCCAACGACGGAAATCAGCTACGCTGGCAACCTGCCAGCACAAGCGCCAGCTGGAACGCCAGCGCCAATCCAATACCAGACTAGTATTCAATACTTTGATGACCTGGGTGCCACATCCAACCTGACCCTTAACTGGGTGCAGGCCGTCCCGAACAGCAACTCTTGGGACCTTCAGATCTATGACGGTACCGTCAGCGGTGGCACACTGATCACCACACTGGCAGGCATCGACTTCAGCGGCGCCGGTACAGGCACACCGGGCACGCCTGACTTCCCTGCAGCCGCGCCAACGGCCGGTGCGCCTTACGGAATCGCAGGCTACTCAGAAGCTGACGGCACCTTCGTCGTTCAAGTTCCTGGACCAGCTGGCCCGGCAACACAGAACATCACGATCGCTCTTGGTGCTGAGGGTGGCCTCAACGGCATCACCCAGTTTGGCGGCGACTTCACGCCGCAAACGAGTGTTGATGGTTCGGCACTTGGCGAGCTGCAGCAGATTGATATTGAAGAAGATGGCACCTTGGTCGCTATCTTCGACAACGGCGAAGTTCGCCCCGTCTATCAAATTCCGCTGACGGACGTTGTGGCACCTGAAGGCCTTACGCCGATCGACGGCAATGCCTTCATTCTGTCCGCTGAATCCGGCGACCTCCGCGTCGCCATCGCTGGCGGCAACAATATCGGTACGATCTCAGCGGGCGCGCTAGAAGGCGCGAACGTGGACGTCGCTGAAGAACTCACCTCCCTGATCGAGACCCAGCGAGCTTATTCATCGAACGCAACGGTTGTTCAGACCGCCGATGAGATGCTCGAAGAAGTCACGAGACTCGGACGCTAATCGCTAGCTAAAGGCCAAGCTCATGTCGCTCAGCGCAGCTCTTTTCAACGCAAAGTCCGGCTTGAACTCTGTACAGAGACAAGTCGCCGGCGCCTCAGACAACATCGCCAACGCACGCACGCCTGGCTATGTGTCCAAAGAAGCGCGAGTGACGGCCCAGAACGTTGCAGGTGTCGGATCTGGCGTGAATGCGGACATTGTCCGTAGTCCTGTTGATTCGATCTTGCTGCGCGACGTGCGCCTTGAAGCCGCTCGGCTGGGGACGTTGGATTTCCGCGCGGAAGCCACTGAGCGCGTGGCCCTGGTGTCGGGCGATCCCTCCGATGAGCGGTCGCTCGCTTTCTCATTTACACAGCTTGAAACACGCTTCCAGGATCTCTTTGACCAACCCGAGCGCGCTGATCTCCAGCGCCAGGTGATCTTTGCTGCGAACGACCTTGCGAACAAATTCTCCGACGTTGAGAACGCTATCCAAGGCGCTCGCGTCGAAGCCGACCGGGTCATTGAAGACGGTGTGCGGATCGTCAACTCGGCACTCGAAGGTATCGAGCAGCTTAACCTCAAGGTAGCAGAGGGCGTCACGGGTGATATTGATATCTCCGGTGTTCTCGATGAGCGCGATCGCCTGATCGACTCGATCGCCGAACAAATCGGTATCCGCACCTTTGTGCGCGAACGCGGCGAAGTCGTGATCACCACTACCGAGGGCGTCACCCTGCTTGACGGCGAACCGCGCCAATTGTCGTTCAGCCGCTCGTCGGTGATCGACGCCACGACAACCACCCTTTCGGGCCTCGAAGTCGATGGCTTTGACATCGCGCCGACGCCGCCCGTGGGCACCCAAGATCTCCGGACCGGGATTATCGCTGGCGCGTTCATCGCCCGTGACCAAGACATGGTGCGGTTCCAGGAACAGATCGATGCGCTGGCGAAGCAGACCATCCTGCTGTTCCAAGAATCAGACGCCAGCTTGACGGCAGGCTTTCCGCATACGGCGAGTATCTTCACCGGATTTGATAATGACGGCGATGGCGTGATGGATGGCGTCGATCCCGCCGCCACGGCCGCCGACGTCGTCGGTCTAGCTGGCGCCTTGGCCGTGAACGGCGCTGTCGACCCTGACCAAGGCGGCAACAGCGACTTGATCCGCGACGGTATTCTCGGCGGTGGCGGCTCTCCCGGCGACAAGACGCAGATCCAGGATTGGCTGACGGCCCTGTCGTCGACGCGTAATTTCGATCCGGCTGCTGATCTCACCGATCAGACCACGCTTCAACAATTTGCCAGTGAGCTATCGACCGGCCACCTTACCGATCGGGCTAATCTCAAAAGCCTTGCTGATCGTTCGCGCGCCGTTTTTGACACGTTGGAACTGCGCCGGGTCAACGAGAACGGCGTCAACGTTGACGAGGAGAGCGAGAAATTGCTCGAGCTCGAGCAGGCCTACGCTGCAAACGCTCAGGTTATCAATATCATTGCACGGATGTTCGATGAACTCCTTGCACGGATCGCATAGGGAACTTCCTGATGGTGAAACCGATTTCGACCTTCGGTCAGACAGCTCTGAGAAACGCCCAACTGCGGCAATTGGAGAGTGACTTGGCGACAGCAGCACAAGAAATTGCCACCGGCAAGAAAAGCGACATTGCGGGCTCGATTGGCTCGGAACTCGTGAACCTCCAAACGATCCGCAACCAGTTCACCGAGAACGATGCTTACTTGCGTTCCATTGGCGTCTTTAAGCAGCGTGCGGATATCATGGACGCCAGCCTGGCGGACATCGAATCCGCCGTGAACGACCTGGTCAAAGTGGCCGCGATCAACGCTGCCTCTCCGCTCGAATCAGCAAGCACCGTTCGCCTGGTGGCCAACAGCGCCATCGACCGGATTGTCGCTAGCCTGAACGTCGAGATTGGCGGCCGTTATCTCTTTGGCGGTGCTGAGGTTGAAAACCAAGCGGCCCAGCCTCGCCTCGTTGGCAATCTGGGCGGCATCGCGCCGCAAGAAGTGATCGAACAAATCACGCTGGGCACATCCGGTCTGGCCGGGTTTGCCACGACGGATCTGACGATCCCGACAGACATCACTGAGACGAACGAACTGCTGGCTCGCTTCGACGATATCTTCCAAGGCGGCAACGCGGCTAGCGCTGACCCGGCTGCACAAGAGTACAGCTTTGAGAACACGTTCTTCAACGGCGAGCTGAGTGGTACGCTGATCGACATCCGCCTGCCGAACAACTCGATCCAGCGCCAGACCAACGACGCGCTCATCCAAGGTCTGCGCGATGTGATGCAGGGCGCGTATTTGTTGGCTGCCGTCGAGCTTGACCTCATCGAAGATGATGAAGCGTACCAGCAGTTCATGACGGGCGACGACATCACACGCGAAGGTGCTCTCGACCTCTTGGCTGGTGGTCTGGATACGATCCAAAAATCTCGCGCTGACCTCGGCCTGCGTTATCAGCAAGTCTCTGCTTCGGAAGAAGCCACGCGTACACAGAATGCTTTGTTCAATAACCAGATCGTCGATCTGGAGAACTCGGATCCGTTCGAGACGCAGACGCGGTTCTTGAACATCGAGAAACAGCTGGAAGCCAGCTACAGCGCTTCGAGCCGCGTACTGGGCCTCAGCCTCTTCAATTTCGTCCGCTAACCACGCGAAAGACCACCCCCACCTAGTACCCTTCGCGATGCGGCGAATGCCCCGGCTGCCCCCAAAGCCGGGGCACACTTTTATGTACCTTCAAGCCGGGTGCGGAACGTTAGAAAATCAGTAGTGACAGGGGGACGCTCTTCGGCCGCAGGGCAGAGATGTCTGCTACCGTGAGCTGGTTTGGATAGAGTGAGGGGAAGTGAAACGGCGCGGGTCGCAATACCGATATTCGGATACACCGAATTCTGATCAGGCCTAAACGGCTGCGTCCAGCCACAGAAGGCCGGACGCTGAGAGACAACAAAGTTTAGGCGGCGGCTGATTTTTTCGGGGCTAGCGCCTTGCGGCCACCGCCGCCGAGGCGTTGGACCACTGTGTTCTCTGGACGGTCCATCTTGTACCCGCGGCAATAGACTGTCTCGATAAACTGCTGGCCGCCTGTGGCATCAGCCAGCTTTTTGCGCAGCTTACAGATATAGACGTCGATGACTTTGTCGAAGGGCTCACAGTCCATGGAGCCGTAGACAGCGGCGTAGACGCTTTCCTTCGACACCACACGGCCAACGTTTTGGGCCAGGTAGGAGAAGATAGCGTGCTCCCGGTGCGACAATTTAATCCGTGAACCGGACACTTCTGGATCGCGACCATCGTAGAAGATCGTCAGCTTACCCAGTTTGAAGGCTGTCGAGGCCTTGCCGAGCAGGCGCCGGGACCGAGCCAAGATACGGGCCTTAAGCTCAGAAGCATTGAACGGCTTGACGACGAAGTCGTCCGCACCAGCGCTGAACGCTTGAATCGCGAGCTGCGGGTTTTTTACATCCGACAGAAGAATGATGGGCGTTTCGCCACAACCTTCGCGAAGGTTTTCGATGAGCGCACAAGGCTCGTCGATGGATCCAATCAAGATCGCTGAGTAGTGACCAAGGTCCTTACCCTGAACGACATCCAGCTCTTCCGTGCTGGAAAGGACGTCTACGTCGACTTGGGAGGATTTGCATCGTGCAGCCACAGCTTCAGCGATGACGGTGTTCGGTTCTAACAGGATTATCCGCATGCTCTCTCTACCGTTATGTGCCGCCCATTTTGCCCTGGGGCGGGTGCCTTTTCCGGTTCGTCCCGATCCGGCACACACCTGTCCTGAACCGAAAGAGCAAACAAAGGGTAACGGCGGCGTTCAGAATTTCTTCGTAATTTGAATTTGTTAACCTGTGTGAACAAAGTCCTAAGACGGCGTTTCTTTAAAGCCCCTTTTATGCCGATCGTTACTATGGGGCGCATGATGGAACTCATCGAGAGCGCGGACGGCATGAACCTCCGCCGGCGGAGAACCGCCCTCAGCCAGGCCTTGTTGGTCTTGGCTTTGCTTCTCTGCCTCACCGTTTCCCTGGCGAGCCCTGCGCAGGGATCACGATTAAAAGATATCACCAAGATCGAAGGCGTTCGTGAGAACCAGCTGATCGGTTATGGTCTTGTGGTCGGTCTGCCTGGATCAGGTGACCGGACCCAGAACGCTCTTTTTACAGAGCAATCTCTTCGCTCGATGCTCGAACGCTTCGGCGTCGCGCTCGATACACAGCGTCTGCTTCAGACGCGAAACACAGCTGCTGTCATGGTGACGGCGTCGTTGCCTGGCTTCTCCCGCGGCGGCGACCGGATCGATGTGACGGTCTCAGCGCTCGGCGATGCGCGAAGCCTTCAAGGCGGCACACTGCTGGTTACCCCCCTAACGGCGGCGGACGGTAACGTCTATGCCGTTGCGCAAGGACAGCTCATCATTGGCGGCTTCCAAGCTCAAGGCGCTGCTGGCTCGATCTCGCGGGGTGTGCCCACGCAAGGTCGCATTCCTGAAGGCGCCACGGTGGAGCGGGAACTCGCCTTCCCGATCAACGATCTCGAGCGCGTGCGTCTCATCTTGAAGAACCCAGACTTCACCACGGCGAACCGCGTTGCCAACGCGATCGACGCCCGTCTTTCCGGCCGATTCGCACAAGCGATCGATCTGGCCACAGTGGAAGTCTCCGTGCCTGCCGACTATCGCGGCTCTGTCACCACCATGCTCGCGGACATTGAGAGCATTGATGTAGAAACGGATGAAGTCGCCCGCGTCGTCGTCGACGAAGGCTCTGGCACGATCGTTATCGGCGCCAACGTCCGAATCAGTCCGGTCGCCGTGGCGCATGGCAACATCACCATTCAGATTTCTGAGCGGCCGATCCCTTCACAGCCCTCTCCTTTCAGCCGAGTCGGTGAGACGGTGATCGTTCCGCGGACGGATATCACGGTGCAAGAAGACCTCGGCACTGGCTTCCGGACCATCGATGAAAGCGTCACGCTGCAAGAGCTAGTGGATGGCCTCAACGCCATGGGTGTCAGCCCGCGCGACATGATCTCCATCTTGCAGACGATCAAATCAGCCGGCGCCATGCAAGCGGAGCTTATCGTCCAATGAGTGTTGCCCCTTTGGCGCCAGTGGGCGCCGATATTCAGCCTGATTTGAATATTGACGGTGTGGCTCGGTCGTTGACCGCTGCCCAAGCGCCCGAAGACGTGCGCAAAGCAGCCGAAGAGTTCGAGGCTGTCTTTCTGAACCAATTCGTCGGCTCAATGTTCGAAGGAATGAAAACCGACGGCATGTTCGGCGGCGGCCAAGGCGAGAAAATGTGGCAGGGCTTCTTGGTACAGCACATCGCTGATGCCTTTGCTCAGCGCGGCGGCATCGGCATTGCCGACATGGTGACACGCGAAATTCTTCAAGCGGCGGAAAGTCCAGAATGAACAGATCGATCAATCGGCTGACCGCCGACGACCAGGACAACCTCTTCCCAGAATTTCACTCGCGTGAAGAGCGAGATGCTTCGCTGGCGGAGCATAATGAGACAGAGCTGCCCACCAAAGCGCGCAAAGACCCGCTGATCCTATCAGTGATGTCGCGCCTCGCCGCTGTCCTGGCTGAAGAAACCGCTGCCGTTCGAGCAGGTGACTTTGAAGCCTTTAACGAGATCCAGCGCCAGAAGGGCACGCTGATCCGCCAAGCGGAGCGTTTGCAGAACAATCAGTCCGCGCTGAACGCCGTGGACCAGATCGATACGGAAGTATTTAAATCCAAATTAGACGAATTCAACAATACAGTTGAAACAAACATGCGCACCATCGGTGCTGTTAAAGACGCCATCACTCACGTCCGCCACCAAGCTATTAAAAAGCTGGAAGAAGAGAAGGGCGACGGAGTCTATAGTAAAGACGGCGAGAGGAAGAGTCTTCATAGACTGTCCCTCAATGAGACAAAGGTGAAACTCTGAACTTCATGACCGCTTAAGACCGCTCTCATAGTTTGCACCCCTGCACACGGTCTGTGAGGGGCCGCACTGCCCGGCGTCAGAAGGCGCTCTAGCAAAACTTGAGAAACCAAGGAGTCTAGAGACATGGCATCTCTGCTTACTAACGCGTCTGCGCAAACAGCGCTTCGTACACTTCGTACAGTTCAGTCGAACCTTCAAGAAACCCAGGACCGTATCTCGACCGGTCTTAAAGTTCGTAGCCCGAACGAAAACCCTGCCTTCTTCCTCGTTGCTCAAACGGTCCGCGGTGACGTGGCTGTTCTGGACGGCTTGAAAGACAACCTGACGGTTGGTGTGAACACGGCGAAAACCGCTTCGGCTGGTCTGAGCGGCATCACCACGGACATCAACCAGATCCAGTCGGCTCTGACGACGGCTCAAACCGGTACCGCGCTGAACGAAGTTCAGTTCGCTATCAACCAAGTTGTTGAGCAAATCGAAGGTCAGATCGACGCCACGTCGTTCAACGGTGTGAACCTGCTCGCTGGTTCGAACACGACAACCATCACCACGACGATTACTCGTGACAATGGCTCGTTCCAGCTGTCGACCTTCACGCTCCAGTCGCAAGACCTGGACAGCCTTGACCTGGCTGGTGTTGCTCAGGATATCTTCGGTGACGTCTCGGGTGGCGGTGTTACGGAAGCTGCTGCTACGGCCAACGCTCAGATCCAGTTCGACGCTCTTTCACGTGCGTTCAACTCGGGCTTTGCTGACCGTATCGACGCTGATGGTACGGGTACGATCGACTTTGGTACGGCTGGTACGTCCGGTGGTCTCGACGACATTCGTGTTGTTGAAGGCGCTGTTGCTACCACCATCACCGACAACTCGTTCCAGTTCTATGGTTCGGATGAGGACGTTGCGTTCCTTCAGTCGATCGGTATCGCTGCTACGAACCAAGGTAAAGTCGGCAACGACCTGAGCCAGGACGTGATCCAAATCACTGACCTGACTGCAGTTGTTGGTGACCAGCTCGACGCAACCAACACCGCTCTTGCTGGTGCTGACGCTGGCCTGAACGTTGTTCGCGAATTCGACGAAGCACTTGCTGCTGGTACAGACCTTTCGACCGCAGCTGCTACGCTGACCGTTGAAGAGGTTCTAACCACGGGCGTGTTCTCGGACCAGCGCCTTCGTTCTTTCGCCAACTCTTCGGGCTTCCGTGCCACGGCACGTCAGATCGAAGTTGCTGACTCGGCAACAGCCAACGTTCAGGCGGGCTTCGTTCTCGCTGACTCGCTGATCAGCCGCGTGAACATCGCCGCTACGGTCGTTGGTGTCTTCGAATCGACTCTCGATTCGCGCCAAACGTTCCTCAGCGACCTGACGGATAGCCTCGAGCTCGGCGTTGCTGCCCTGACCGAAGCTGACCTGACGGAAGAATCCAGCCGTCTGCAGGCCTTCCAGGTCCAAGAGCAGCTGGCAACCCAGGCTCTGTCGATCGCTAACCAGCGTCCACAGACACTTCTGGGTCTGTTCCGTTAATCTACGGGACATCTCAATTCGGTACTCGGAGGTTACTCCGGGTACCAACCCATCTTTGGACAAACCAAGAGTAGCAAGGACGAGAACAGTCAATGTACGGCAGGGCACAAGCAAAACAAGCTTATAAACAAACGATCACCGAGACCGAAGAGCCTCGCGAGATCGAACGAAAAGTCTTCCTGCAGATTACCGGCGAGCTCGAACGCGCCGCTCGCGAAAATCAAACGCCTCTTTCCCCCGCTGCACTCGATGCCCTGGGCCGCAACCAGAAACTCTGGGGCGAGCTGATGTTCGACTGCGCGTATAAAGACAATCCGCTTCCCGATAGCCTGAAAGCCGGCATCATTTCGCTGGCGCTGTTTGTCGATCGCCACACGCCTTACGTGATCTCTGGCGAGAAGACGATTGCTCCGCTTCTCGAGATCAACCGCAATATCATCAAAGGTTTGGCTGGCGTTTCGCCTGAGCCAGAGCAACTCGAGGAGGCCAGCTGATCTCATGGGTCTTCGCCTACGACTTCGCCCCAACGAGCGTATTATCGTTAATGGTTGCGTACTAACCAATGGCGACCGCCGGAACACGATCACCGTATCGAGCTTCGGTCAGGTCCTGCGGGGCAAATATGTTCTCCAGCCGGAGGATGCTCGCTCACCGATTCGCCGTCTGTATTTCACGATCCAGATGCTGCTGATCTCTGGTTGCGATGACGCCATGCTACGGCATGCCTCGAAACTTGGCGCCTACGTGTTCACGCACATGGAGAGCGACGAGGACCGTGCGACACTGCTGCAGGCCGTGGACATGGTGCATGTGAGGGATTTCTATAAGGCGCTGGTGAAACTTCACCCCTTGTTAGAACTGACGCCGTCTACTGAGGCTCCGCAAGCGGACGTACCGCAGGAACTCGAGGCCGAGAACCGCGCGTTCCACGCCGCTGCACAAGAACGCTTGGCATCGAAACATCTCGAGGCCGCCGCCGTATAACGACACCCCAATGAGGAGGGGATAGAGCTATGACGTCTACGTACCTCTCCTATCTGAGTGTTGATCGTACTTTCGACCGCCGCGTGGAGGCTCTCCAAAAGGAGGGACCGATCCAGCGCGAGTCCCAGTATTTCCGCGAAAACATCGGCAAGATTTCGACGGCCGAAGAGTTTGTCGAGGACCAACGGCTCTACCGTTACGCGCTCCAAGCCTTCGACTTGGAAAGCCAAATCTTCGCTCGCGGCCTTGTGAAGAAGGTGCTCGAAGAGGGCATCCAAGATCCCAAAGCGCTCGCCAACCAGCTGGTAGACCGCAAGTGGAATACCCTCGCCCGCGCGTTTGCCTTTGCCGAGGTGGGTGATTTCAACACGAACAATTCAGAGTTCGTCGAAGGCGTCATTGAACGCTATGAGCGTGTTCAGCTGGAAGAACGTCTGGGTGAAGACAACATTGCTGTGCGCCTGGCTGTGTACGGTGATCGGAAGCTGCCGGGTTCGACCAGCTGGTTCTCCATCTTGGGTGACCGCGCGCTGCGCGAGGTGGTCTTCACGGCCCTCGACCTTCCGAACGAGGTGGCTACTCAGAACCCGGACCGCTTGAACCAACTCCTGCAAGACCGGTTCGACATTGAGAAATTCAGCGATCCGGAAGAGCTCGACAAGTTCCTCCAGCGCTTCTCAATCATGTACGACATCCGCAACGGTTCTCCGGGCACGGTATCGAACGTGCTGACGCTCTACGGTGTCGATCCAACGCTTGATGGCGGCGGCGGCAACGGCGTGGTGTCGATTGATCCGTCGACGCTTGGCGCAGCGACGCTCTTCTAGGCCAACCTGACAACCTCAAATCGTTCACACGCGATCATCAGATCGTGGTTGAACGGCGTATCTGACCCGGCGAGTACACGCCGATAATAGGCTTCGTGGGCCTCGCGCCACCATTGAAGTGACTTGTCGCCCTCCCCTTCCTCAGCTGCGAAAGCCTCGTCAACGTCCTTGAAAGGACGAAGATCGACAGAGGTGGTCTGAATGATGGCCACTGCTTCGCCTGCCCAATTCGTTACGATGGCAAAATCACCCTTCTGAGGAATAGGCATTGAGTCGAGTTCCAACTCAGCCAGCGAAGCCGCTGTTGCGCGCTTCGTGCCTTCACGGACCAATTGAGCACAGACGTTCGCATCCGCTTCGTTGTCACAGAAGTAGAACGACGGCGGGAGCTCATCCGAGCCCATTCCGTACTCGGCGCAATGAGCCTCCCACAAGGCGCGGACCGAAGGATGGATATCGCTCATACTTAGGCTGCAGGCACGGGCAACTGCACCTCGGGTTCTGGTTGCAAGACTTCCACGTCCGCCTCGGGTTCAGCCTGCGGCGCTGAGGCGGCGCGGGGTTGCCCGCGGACGATCTCGTGAAGCGTTCCCATCGACTGGTCAGCCGTCATGGTTTCGTGGCGGTCTTGATGGCAGAAACCCTCAAGAGCCGGCACGATCTGGATCGCTTTATCCGCCTCGGGGTCTGAGCCCTGCTTGTAGAGCCCGATCGAGATGACGTCGCGTTTTTCGTCGAAGACAGAGATAAGGCGGCGACCCTCGGCCACCACCAGGCCATCATCAGGCTGATCATAGCAATCTGGCGCGAGACGCGAGACCGAGCCCGGAATATCGATCGCCGGGAAGCGGCCGCGGTGGGCGATCTGGCGAGAAAGCACCAAGTGACCATCGAGAATACCGCGCGTGGCATCGGCCACGGGGTCTTCGTGGTCATCGCCATCCACGAGCACCGTGGCAGCCAACGTGATGTCGCCTTGTTGCTCCATACCAGGGCCCGAACGTTCAAGCAGGTGCGCCAATTCACCGAACACGGAGGGAGGGAAGCCGCGCGCTGACGGCGGCTCACCCACGGCCAGTCCAATCTCGCGCAGCGCGTGCGCAAAGCGCGTGACGGAGTCCATCATGCAGAAGACATGGCGCCCGCGCTTTCGCTGATCTTCGGCGACGGCCATGGTGAGATAAGCCGCTTGGCGACGCGCCAGCGGGCTTTCGTCCGAGGTCGCCACGACGACGATGGAGCGCTTGAGGCCTTCCTCACCAAGATCGCGCTGCAAGAACTCTTGCACCTCGCGTCCCCGCTCGCCGATCAGACCAATGACGTTCACGTCAGCAGCGCTCGATCGGGCCAGCATCGACAAGAGTGTCGACTTACCGACGCCCGAGCCAGCGAAGATGCCCATCCGCTGACCTCGGCAAATAGGCGTGAAGCAGTCGATGGCTTTCACGCCGGTGTCGAGCATCCCGCCCACACGGCGACGCGCAAAGGCTGGCGGCGGCGTGCCTTTGAGAGGTGTCGCAAACGGACCTTCTGGCAGCGGACCTTTGCCGTCGATAGGCTGAGCCATCGGCCCAATGACCCGACCAAGCCATCCATCCGACACACGGATCCGGAAACGTTTTTCCGGAAAGGTAACGCGCGCGCCGGCGGCCACACCCTCGGTGTCGGAGAAGCTCATGAGGAGGCTCTCCTCCTTCTCAACGCCCACCACTTGGCACTGAACAGAGCTCATGCCGCGACGCTCGACGGTGCACAGATCACCTGCCGACAGGACCCCCGAAAGGCCCCGGACTTTAAGGACCATTCCGAGAGCGGAACTAATTTCGCCTTGCCATACAGGACCAGGCAATCCGCGCAGGCGCGAGGCAGCCTCGTCGATGGCCGCGATGGAGGGATCTTTCGCACTCATATCGCTCTCCTTCTGAAAAGCTGGAACTGGTGGTGGGCTGAAACCTTTTATGCGGGTTTAAGAAACCGCTGGTGGTTTGGGGAGACGTGTGAGGAGAATACCCGCCCATGATCGACGGCATCAGCCTCTTTCAGACCGTGACGCAGAAGATCGACTATATGGCGGTTCGCCAAACGTTGATCGCTCAGAACGTCGCGAACGCTGATACACCCGGCTACCGGGCTCACGACCTCAAGACCTTCAGCGAAGCCGTCCGCACCGTGCGCCCTGCTACCATGCAGGCGACCCATGGCCGCCACATGATCGCCGAATTGGGCAACACGGAGTTCCGCGAAGAGCGCCGCGTGCAGGGTTGGGAAGTCGAGCCATCGGGCAACCAGATCTCTCTCGAAGAGCAAATGATCAACGCCGCGGACAACGTGCGTGATTATCAGCTCGCCACCCAGCTGATGAAGAAACACGTCACGATGCTCAAAGCGACGCTGTCAACCCGCGCGTAAGGAGACGACCATGGACGCCATTTCCGCCGCCATGCGCATTGCCGGTTCTGGTCTGGAAGCGCAGTCGTTGCGTGTTCGGACCGTTTCGGAGAACATCGCCAACGCGAGCTCACTAGGCTCAGCACCGGGCGCCGACCCTTACCGGCGAAAGACCATCGTCTTCGAACCCAAGTTCGACAAAATGCTCGGGGCCGAGATCGTGAATATTAAGAAGATCGGCACCGACGATCGCGATTTCAGCCTGTCGTATGACCCCACGCATCCCGCGGCCAACGTTGATGGCTACGTCAAGATGCCGAACGTCAATCCATTGATTGAAATGACAGATATGCGCGAAGCGACCCGCTCCTTCGACGCCAATTTGAGTGTCATCGAGCAAGCTCGCGGTATGGCCATGGCCACCATCGCGCTCCTCGAAGGCCGTTAAGGGACGTTAACGAATGATTGAGGCTCTAGCAGGTATTGGTTACTCGAGCGCAGCTGGCGGGGTGAATCTCACCGCGTCTCAGACGGCGTTCACCCCGGAAACCAAGGGCGTCAGCTTCGCTGAGGCCCTTAAGAGCACGGCGATGCAGCAGATCGAAACTGTCCAAGCCTCTGAACAAGCGACCGTCGCGGCCATGCACGGCCAAGCGTCGCTGTCTGAGGTTGTTCAGGCGACGGTGAAAGCTGAATTGGCTGTGGAAACTGCCCTGGCCGTTCGTAACAAGATGATCGAAAGCTACCAGGAAATCATGCGGATGCCGATCTAAATGAGCGAAGCGGACGTTATTCAGATCATCCGTGAGGGTTTTATCACGACGATGATCATCTGTGGTCCGCCGCTTATCGCTGGTACCCTTACCGGCTTGATGATCGCCCTTTTTCAGGCCCTGACCCAAGTTCAGGAAATGACACTGACCTTCGTGCCGAAGTTCGCGGCGATCTTTCTGACGATCGTGCTCTGCCTACCGATGAGCTTCCAGCAGATCTCGAACTACGCTTCGCTCATCGGTGATAAAATCATTCGAAATCAGATAGGCTGAGCCGGCTAGAATGGCTGCTGCAAGGCCACGTCCTGCAGCACGAATGCTAAGGCCAATCCGGCCGCGATACTTCCGAAGAAGACAGTCGACAGAACCATGTGCTGGCCACGGCCGGTGAACAAGATGGCCGCCACGGCGCCGGCGTTTGAGACGAGCCCCATAGCGACGATACCGCTAGGGAAGACACCGGCTTGCGCCGCCAAGACGCCGCTCGCGTAAGCGGTCAGAAGCGCCAGGATCGCCACACCATACAAGCGGTAGAAGGTCAGTGACGGAGCGCCCATCCCGGCAATTTCGTCCAGCTTCGTTTTCGGCAGAACCAGGAACGGTATCGCTATGGTGACAAGCGTACCGATGATTTTGATCAGCAAAAGGATCGTAAGCCAAGTCATGAGAACCCCTCAGGCCGCCGTGGACCATGGTTGGTGGGAGGACATCGTCAGCGCCTCCAGGCGCTCCTTCGCGGGGAGCCACCCAAGCGCCGTCGACAACCGCTGGCACCCCGCCAGGTAGCTATCCATGTCCAGGTAATCGTCGTGGCGCTCAGATTGGACGAACTTGATACCACCTGAAAAATCAATGGACTGTCTTATGAGCCGCTTGGCTCGCAGCCACCCAGCGGGGTCTTTGCGTTGCAGGTCGATCGCGTCGGCAATCAGCGACGTCATCTCGTCAAAGATATAGTAGCCGCCTGCGTTCATCTCGGTGAAGCCCGCCGCGAAGAGCGTGTCATGCTTTGGATTGAACACGGCGTAGTCGAGGCTAGGCTTCGAGCCTTTCCACGCGAAGAGCTCTGGATCGGCATACGGAATTTCGTAGCGATAGCCGGTGGCGTAAACGACGAGATCCATTGCCTCTCGCTTGCCGTCAACGAATACGACTTCATCACCGTCGAAGCGCTCGATGTTCTGGTGAGCCTGGATATCCCCGTGCTGAAGATAATGAATCAGTTGTGAGTTGATGATGGGGTGGGATTCTAGAATCCGATGATCAGGAGCCTGGAGGCCATAGGGTGTCAGGTCGCCCACAAGATGCTTTAGCAGCTGGCCAAACATCCATCGTCGCATGGGCCGAGGAAGGTGGCGTGACTTCGCGGCGAACACATCCGTAGGCTGCCCTAGAATGTGCTTCGGCACGAAGTGATAGCCGCGGCGCATGCTGATGAAAGCGGCGTCGGCACTTCTGGCTGCCTCACAGGCGATATCACAGGCGGAGTTACCCGCACCCACAACAAGCACGCGCTTGCCTTTGAAGATCTCCGGATCTCGGAAATCGACGGCGTGCATGATCTCGCCGTCGAAACGACCACCGAATTCAGGCCAGTTTGGCTTCCAAGTGTGGCCGCTGGCGCAGATCACATGACTATAGACCTGGGCTGTTCCCGCTTCGGTCGTGACTTCCCACGCGTCGCCTTGCTGCCGGACGAACCGCACCGGCGCATCGAACTGGATGGCGCCTGCGAGGTCGTGGGCGTCCGTAAACTGCCGCGTGTAGTCGAGCACCAACTCATGCCCCGGGTAATCGGGGAAATGATCCGGCATCGGAAAGCCGTAGTAGCCGGACGTGTGCCTCGACGAGATGAGGTGTGCGGACTCGTACATGGGCGTTCCTGGGTTGGTGATATCCCAAATGCCGCCCACGCCGCTGTGCTTCTCCAGTTGATCGTAAGGAATGCCGCGGGCTTTCAAATTTCGAGCGGCCGCTAGCCCAGCAGGTCCAGCACCAATGACACAGACGCGAAGTTCTTCGTGGCTCATAACGCCTCCAAACACGAATATTATTCGCATTGAAATATGAAGAATATTCGCATATGTCAACAGCCATGAGTGTGACCGAAGATATTCAATGGGTTGAGCCCACCCAGGCGCGGAGCAAACGCAAGGTCCTGATGATCCTCGACGCGGCGGTGGCCATGGCGATGGAGCAGGGATCGCTCGACCTCAAAATGACTGAGATCGCTAAGCGGGCCGGCGTCGCTGTGGGCACGCTCTACCAGTTCTTCCCCACACGGACGTCACTTGTCGCCAAGCTCTTTGCGAAAGAGATGGAACCGATTGATCGGTCGGTCACAGAGACCTTGGCAACCACTGGCGACCTCGCAAATCTTGGTCAGCGAATTGAAGAGCAAATGCTGGAGCAATTGGCATTGGTCCGAACACGGCCGGGCCTCATGGTCATCTGGATGTCGGCGGGCCTCGACCCAGCCATCGAAGCCGCTGATTTCGCCAACACCCAGAAAAATGCAGCTGCTCTCACGGCACTGATGGTGGAGCAGCTCCCTAAGGACACGCCCCATGAGGACGTACACGCCACGGCATTGTTGATCTGTCACCTATGGGGCAGCGTGATCCGACTGTGCCACATGGTCGGGGAAGACCAGGCACGGGTGGTCATTCGTCAGCATGCCGCCATGATCGCTGCCCATGCCGAGAATCTCGCCAACGGTTGCTGCTAGCGCTGGACCTACCAATAACCGCCCACAGAGAAGCCAAGCTCCAGGCTTTCACGCTGCTCGGCGTGAAAGCGTATATCCCAATGGACGCCTCGGCCTAGGCGTAGCTCCGCCTTCCCGAAGGGGAGTGTGCGGTCTTCTTGATCGATGCCCTGTTGGAAGCCCCCCTCTAAAGAGAAGGCGGCAGGCTTTGTGTTGATGGCGAGACCGAGTGTGCCGAGGGCGCTCAACATGCTGTTGACCTCATCACCGGCTTCGACCCGACCAGAAACCAGACCATAGGCTGCGACGTTCGGCAGGACTTCGATCGCCTCCCCCAAACCTCCTTCCAGGTAGCCCAGAAGGCAGTCATCACAGCTTAGGTCTTTTGTTTCGGCGCCAGTACGAAAGCGGAAGGCTCTGCCGTTCCGGTTAGGAGCACCACCAGTTTGAAGGCCCAACGCCGTGACCCGCGCGATCTCCAACTGGCGGAGGTGCACATAGCCTTCTCGTACCACGAGCTTCAGATCAGCCATGGATAGTTCCGAGTACGGTGTCGTGCCCTCAATGTTCGATAAGAAGTCGAAATAGGCAGGGCGCACACGGAATTCCATGCCATCACCTAGCCTGTCATTGGACAGTCCTTGCACGCGCCACATGGACGATGCCTGGCCAGCATGAGGCGGCTCCGGCGTGGGGAGCTCCTCTTCTTTGCCAGGCGGCAAGGCAAAACGGGCGAGCAGCACCTCGGTAACTTCCTCGGCGCCACCCGCAACTGGGCCAAGGTGCAGCACGAGCCCGACGCCTTCTTCTGCGTGGTCGACCTCCACGCCATCACGATCCGCCACGAGGACCGCTCCGCCGTGCGTGACGGCTCGGTGCGCCTCGCGCAGATGCTGATGGCCGTCGGCCTCGACCCCGAAGTCTGCACGCTGTTCGTGCAGTCGCACGTGCG
>JABSRH010000051.1 GCA_013215175.1 Parvularculaceae bacterium
CCTCAACGCGCAGCCCACCCGCTTCGGGCGTGACCTCCCGCAAGGTAGCGTCCTCGCCTGTCCGGCCAAAATAGAGAATGCGGGAGACGCCCGCCTGCTCACAGCGCTGCCGCAGATGCTCCTTGAACGGGCTATCCGCGGGCAGGATCATCGCCCCACTCGCTCGCACGCCTTCAGCGATCTCGGCCTTCGCGTCAGCGATGCCTTCCAGGGATCCAAGGTTCTCCAGGTGCGCCTCGGCAATGGTCGTGATCAGCGCAATATGAGGCCGGACAAGCCCCGTCAGATCACGGATTTCACCGGCATGGTTCATCCCCATCTCCACCACGCCCGCCTTCGCCGACGACGGAAGCTCGGACAGCGTGATCGGCACACCGATATGATTGTTGAAGCTCTTGTCGGCAGCATGGATCGCCCCCAGAGGGCTCAACGCTAGGCGCAGCATCTCCTTCGTGGTTGTCTTCCCAGCGCTGCCGGTGACACCGACCAGTGGGCCGAAGAACCGGTCGCGCGAAGCCGCTGCCAGCTGGCGCAGAGCTGCCAGCGTGTCTGGAACAACAATTTGTGGTCCAGCGACATCCTGCTGTGTACTAACCAGCGCAGCGCTCGCACCGGCTTCGAAGGCTTGCTGGACGAAGTCATGACCATCGCGAGCGGCTTGCAAAGCGACGAACAATTCTCCTGGCTGCAGGGAGCGCGTATCGATGGACAGTCCACGGACCGTCCAATCATCGCCGCCCACAAGCGTGCCGCCAGTAGCCGCAACAATCTGATAACCCTGCCAAAGCGCTGCTTCAGTCATTGCTTCTCCCCCAGAGCGGACAAGGCCTCTTGCGCCACCTCGACGTCATTGAAAGGATAGGTCACGCCCTGAACGCTTTGACCACGCTCGTGCCCTTTGCCAGCAATCACCAGGCTGTCACCGGCTGCCAAACCAGCAATGGCGGCAGCGATGGCCTCCTGCCGATCGCCGATGATCTCAGCCTGCGGCGCTCCCTCCGCTACTTGAGTCCGGATTCCTGCCGGGTCTTCGAACCGAGGATTGTCGTCGGTGATAATCACCACATCAGCCGCCTCGTGCGCCGCAGCACCCATCTGGACGCGCTTCGCGCTATCGCGATCACCGCCAGCGCCGAGCACAATATGAATGCGCCCCTGCGTATGCGGACGAATAGCCTCCAGCACCGTGGCCACCGCCGCGGGTGTGTGGGCATAGTCCACATAGACGCCCGCCTCACCGTCGGTCAGTGTGCGCACGCCCGCCAGCTCCATACGGCCCGGCGCAGCGCTAATTTCTTCAAGCTTCGGCAGCACAATAGCCGGCGCATAGCCGCTCTCGATCACCAAGCCCGCTGCCACCAACGCATTGTCCGCCTGGAAGGAGCCGACCATGGGCAGGCGCAAGTCATAGCGCTTGCCCTCTGCCTCAACGGCCACGGCGAGCCCCGTCGCCAGCGGCTCGACACTGAGCAGTTGAATAAGATCGCCGCCCTTACCCACCGTGACGGCGCGGCGCCCAGCGGCCTCGGCATCGGCCACAGCCTTGTCTGCGCCTGGCGCCTCAGCTGCCACCACCAACGTGCCACCGCGCGGCAACAATTCAGTCCACAACCGTTTCTTGGCCTCGTAGTAGGCCTCAAACGTTCCGTGATAGTCGTAATGATCGCGCGTGATGTTCGTGAAAGCCGCAAGGCTCAGATCCACACCATCGGCCCGGAACTGCGACAGGCCGTGGCTCGAAATCTCCATGGCCAGGTGCGTCGTACCCACCGCTGCCATGCCGTGCAGCACCTGGTGAAGCTCCACAGGGTCAGGCGTCGTATGCCGCAGAGCGTATTCATAACTCGGCGCCATCGCACCAAGCGTGCCGAGACTGCCCGCCCGGCAGCCTAACAACGACCAGAGCTGGCTCGCGAACCGCGCCACCGACGTCTTCCCGTTTGTGCCCGTCACCGCGGCCACGGTCTTGGGTTGGCCTGAATAAAAATTCATGGCCAGCATCGACAAAGTCAGCCTCGGCTGCGCGCTTTCCAGCACAGGAACCGAAGCCTCCGTACCCGGAGAAGCCACCACCGCCACGGCACCGCGCTCAACAGCATCGGGAATATAGTCCCGACCGTCCATCGCCGATCCTTCAAGCGCCGCAAAGACATAGCCCGGCTGAACAGCGCGGCTATCGGCCGTTAGGCCCCGCACCTCCAACGCTGGCAAAGACTTCGCCAAGGGGGTGAGGTCTTGCAATTTCATCGACTATCAGACCCCTCCACGACCCTATTCGGTGGGAGGTCTAGGCGAGCACGCTCGTCCAGCACACTGACAAATGCGTCAGCTGCCTCATCATCACGCACAGGCATCACGCCGAGGATCGGCGCAACGCGCTCGACAACGCGCCGGAACGTCGGCGCGGCGTTGAAACCCGCCGTGGCAAAACCGTAAGTCTCCGGAATGCCCTGCGGCTCATCGAGGCTCACCAGCAGAACCCACTCAGGATCATGCCCCGGAAAAGCGCCGATAAAGCTTGAGATCAGCGGCCCATCATCTCGATAGCCGCCCACGCCGGGCTTGTCCGCCGTCGCCGTCTTGCCGATCACATAATAGCCAGGCGCTTCAGCCTTCTTGCCCGTGCCATAGGTCACCACACTGCGCAGCGCCCGGCGCATCGCGCGGCTCGTGCTGCTGGAGAACACAGGCTCAGCCTCAACGGGATCATCCGTGAGGAAGCGCGGATTGATCCGTGTGCCGCCATTGACCAGCGCAGCGAAGCTCGCCGTCAGGTGAAGCGGCGACACGGCGATGCCGTGGCCATAGGACACCGTGGCCAGTTCCGCCTCGCCCCATGTTTCGGGCAAGGCTGGGCTGCGGCTCTCCGGCAAGCTGGTCACCATCCGCTCCGTCAGGCCCAGCGTTTCGAGGGTCTGCACAAACCGCTGTTCACCCATGAGAAGCGCCAGCTGCGCCGTCCCAATGTTCGAGGAATAGGCCACAATCTCTTCAAAGGACATCACGGAGCCCTTCTCAGAATAGTCATCGATGGCCCACTCACCTACCTGCAGAGGCGAGGTCACATCCACCGGAGTCTTCAAGCTGCCAAAGCCCTCTTCCATGGCCATGGCCACGGTCAGCGGCTTAAAGGCTGAGCCGAGTTCGTAATTATCCGACACCGTCCGATTCCGGCGCGCCCCAGCCGGGCTGCGGCCTGGCACATTGGGGTCAAAATCCGGCAGGCTGACCATCGCGGCCACGTCGCCGGTGCGCGCGTTCATCAGCACACCCCAAGCCGCCTTGGCGTCATAGGTCGCCTGAGCTCGCGCCAACTCAGAAAGAAGGATCGTCTGGGCCGCCACATCAAGGGTGGTGGTCTGAGGACCGGACAGCTCGCGCGCTGACATCGCAGCCTCAAGCCCCGTCACACCGCCGCGACCGTCGATCTGATAACCCACGACGTGGCTGAAGAGGCGCCCTTGAGGATAAGCTCGGATATCCGCTTCGGGAAACAGAAAGCCAGTAAGGCCAAGCGACAGCACGGCCTGGCGCTCATTGGCGGTGATCACGCGCTTCACCGTCCACCGGCGGCGCTCCTGCAACAGCTGCAAGCCGCGATCGACATCGATATCGGGGAACACGCCAGCCAGGGACTGCACGGTCTCGAAAGCGTCCCACACTTCGGTACCGTCCACCGCCAAGCCATAGCCCTTCAGCGTCACCGCAAGGGCGCGGCCTTCATCATCTTCAATTCGGGATGGACCACCTGCCTCGTTCGAGGTCGCCATGCGATAAATCGGGTCCGGTGTGTCGAGCGCGAGCTGCGTGGTCCGCACGCCGAGCAGGCCGAAGACCGACGCGAGGCCCAGCCCGCACATCATCAATCGGCGGCGAATGGACTCGCGTTGGGCCACTTCACAGCGCTTCGCCCGCCCTTGCCGAACCGACAATTCGTCAAACGTTACAGAGACTTCAAACCGCGAAGGGTTCAGGCCTTTCAAGGCTGGTTCTCCAGACGGGCAGCAGGATCAATCACGTGGCGCAGCGTCTCGCCATCCGCCAACTGGTGTGCGCTGCCCGGTGCCAGCGGCAGACGGCCAGAACTCAATTCCTTGAGTCGGGGTGCGGATTCCAGCACGTCGACTTCAAATCGTAGGCGCTCGATCTCCGCCCGCAGGCTTTGCGCCTGGCGTTCGAGCCTTGCGAGCTCGCGCTCCTCGACCCGAACCCGGTGCTCAGCCTCCAAACGAAAGACCGCCGCGCCGGTCACGGCCAGCACCAAAACAGACAAACAAAGGGTGCGGATCATGAGGATCTCCATCGAGCTTGAAGGTCGGAAAAAACAAGGGACGGTGCACCGAGGCCCTGTAGGCGCTCGGGCGTCCATTCAATCGGGTCAGCCGCCGTGCGAATGCTCGCACGAAGCTTGGCGGAGCGCGCACGCGGGTTCGCGGCGGCCTCTTCATCGCTGGCGATCACCGCCTTACGCTGAACAAGGTCGAAGCTAGGCTGCGGACCGATCTCCTCCGGCAAGTGCCGAGATGTACCGCCGGCATTAGCGGAAGCCGTCGCAAGAAAACGCTTCGCAATGCGATCTTCCAGCGAGTGAAAGGTCACCACCACCAGGCGGCCGCCTTCCTTCAGCACCTGCTCGGCACCCATCAGCGCACGCACCACTTGGCCAAGCTCATCATTCACGAGGATGCGAATGGCTTGGAACATGCGGGTAGCCGGATGGATCTTATCCCGCGCCCGCTGTGGCCCTGCGATCGCAGCCAGCTGCGCTGTGGTTTCAAAGGGTGACTTTTGCCGCTCGCGGACGATGGCCGCAGCCAGCGCGCCAGAGCGCCTCTCCTCGCCATACTGCCAGAAGACGGTCTTGAGGTCCTGCTGATCGGCTTCGTTGACAAACTCCGCCGCCGATACGCCCTCGCCCATGCGCATGTCCAGCGGGCCGTCGCGCATGAACGAAAATCCGCGCTCGGACTGGTCCAGCTGCATCGACGAAACACCGAGGTCGAATACCACGCCGTCCAGCCCTTGCGGTTCCCGCGCAGAAGCTTCCGCCTCAAGATGATCAAAAGGCTGACCAATCAGCTGCAGCTGCTGGTCAAGCTGACCAGCGAAACGAGCCTGCCCCGCAGCGATCGCCGTGGGATCGCGGTCAAACGCCAGAACACGCGTACCTGCGTCCAGGAAGGCTTGCGTATAGCCGCCCGCGCCGAAGGTGGCATCGGCCACGACCTGACCCTCTCCAGGCTGAAGCGCCTCAAGAACCTCGGGAAGCATGACGGGAATATGCGGGCTCATCGGCCGCCCCTCCCCTTGGTCCGGGGACGCATCTTCGCGGCCAGGATCGAGCCCAACTCACCCGCGAGGCTTCGCGCCTCGGCATCCATGCGCTCGAAATAGTCCGCAGCGGCCAACACAAAGTGGCTCTCGCGTCCGCCAAACCCCAAAGGTCCCTCTAGAGCCGCATGCTGACGATAATCAGCGGGCATCGCTACGCGGCCAGCATCGTCCATGGTGATGGGCTGAGCACGCTCCATCACATAGTTCTCAAGCTGCGTTAGCCGCTCATCGAACTCATCCACCAGTTCAATATCGGTCACGGCCGACAGCAACAGATCCGGCAGCGTGGAATCGCCGATCTGCAGCACCGGCTCCACCAGCGATGGGAAAACATAGAGCTCGCCAAGGATCTTCTGGCGAAAGGCCGGCGGAATGATCACCCGCGCCTTGCTGTCGAGCTTCCCCGGAAACCGCCCTGCGAACCTAGGTCCCTCCAGCGCGAGCGTAGGCGCATCGCCGCCAGGGGCGACAACGGCACGCTCAGCCGAGGATGAGAGGTCGCGAGTGACCATAGCGAGACCTGATAAATCTGGGACAAACTGATATTATCTGGATTTTTCTGGATTGCAATGAGAATTATAGCGATCGAGGCACGGCAAATGGGCGACGAACATCACGGCCCTCACACCCGCAGAACATTGTTTTATAATAGAAAGTCAGGCGGCCGATAAGCCGGGTTCTGTCGTCCCAGATCTTTTCAGATCTTGGCGGGCAACCATTCCTCTCGGGCCACCACTTGCGTGGGGGCTCCTGCAACCAACCCGGACATCTCAGCCTGACGGCGGGCCTGTGAGCGAGCTCACGCGATGTCCCTATTCGGTCTTGCTCCGGGTGGGGCTTGCCTTGACCCGCATCCGTTGCCGGCGCGGCGGTGCGCTCTTACCGCACCTTTTCACCCTTACCTTCCAATTGCTTGGACGGCGGTTGTTCTCTGTGGCGCTTTCCCTCAGTTCACACTGGCCGGGCGTTACCCGGCACCCTGCCGTCATGGAGCCCGGACTTTCCTCGAGAGCCGAAGCTCCCGCGGCTGCCTGGCCGCCTGACCCAAGCTGCCTGCTCTTCCAGGACTTGGCGGTCAAGGGCGAGAAAGCCCTCGCGCCGCCCGGCGAATTTGCTACGCGCGGACAACGCTGGCCGGAGATCGCACGATGACCTTCAATATTTTGGTGGTGGGAACGGGCAAAATCGCCCGCATGCATGCTGGCGCCATGGCGATGATCCCTGAGGTGTCACTAGGCGGTGTGGTCAGTCGCGACCTCACTCGCGCGCAAGCTTTCGCCGCTGACTTTGGCAGCGTGGCCGCGTTTAGTGACCTGACCGAAGCGCTGAGCCACCCGGACGTGCAGGGCGTCTACATCGCCACGCCCACGGGACCGAAAGAGGAGATAGCGCTCGCTGCCATGCGCGCCGGCAAGCACGTCCTCGTCGAAAAACCCCTCGCCTCTGCCGCTTCCGCTGAGCGTCTCGCCGCAGCGGCGCGCGAACACGGCGTTACGGTAATCGACGCCACCCACTTCACCCACAACCCCCGCACCGCCGCGCTGCAAGCTCAGATGCCAGAGGACATCGGCACGCCGCTAAGTCTGAGCGCCAGCTTCCAAATCGACCTCGCTGATGACAGCAACATCCGCTACGACACCAACCTGGAGCCGCACGGCGCCCTCGGTGATTTAGGCTGGTACTGCGCCCGCGCCGTGGTCGAACTGCTGCAGCCCAAAGGGCCTCTCATCCGTACCGAGACGGAAGGTGAATTCCGCGACGGTGCCCTCATCGCGGCCACAGGCTTCTGGGTTTTCGAGAGCGGCGAGCGCGCAAGCTTCGACTGCAATTTCGGAGCGGGAACCTTCGTGCAAGACCTCGTGCTGAGCGGCACGGAGGGCGTCATCACCATGGACGACTTCGTGCATGACTGGGAACGCGGGCGGATCGGCGCAGAGCAGCCCGATACCCCGGCGGGCTACACGTTGCGCCAGGGCCGGATGACCCGCGCCACCGCCGCGTATCGCGAGACACCAGCCGCTCAATCCCACGTGTTGAGCCTCCTCCAAAACTTCGTCACCTTGGCCAAAGCTCCGGCCGGCGAGGCTTCGCAAGCCGCTCAGCAACGGATGATCGCCACCCAAGCGCTCGTCGATGCCGCTTTTTTTTCAAGTCCACAAAATGATAGATGATCCGCACATGAGGCTCGGCTAAGCGGCACCCGACGACGGTGGATGAGGGCCCATTCCGTGTTCTTGAAACGATCCTGTGCAGCCTTGCTGGCGTTCACGGCGCTCAGCGCTTGCGACATCAACACCCGGCATGTGCCCCAGATGGCCAAGCCAAACATCGTGATGATCGTCGCGGATGATCACGGTTGGCCCTATTACGGCTTCCTCGGCAACGAGATCGTCGACACGCCAAATCTCGACAGGCTGGCGCTAAGCGGTTCGGTCTTCACCCTGGCCCACAGTACCTCCAACCATTGCCGCCCCACGCTGCAAAGCTTGATCACCGGCCTTTATCCTGATCAGTACACAGCGCAACGCGATGCACTCGTCGCTGCGAAACTCGCTCAGCTCCCTGCCTATCAACAGGCCACCGCAGAAGAACGCGCGGCCCTCAAGTTGCGCACGGAAGTCGAGACCCTGGCGGACTTCACCACCCTCCCCGCCGTGCTGCGCGATGCTGGCTACGTCACCTTCCAAGGCGGCAAATGGTGGGAAGGTCACTATGCCAACGCCCATTTCGATGCTGGGATGAGCGAAGGCTGGGCCGACGACGAGCACGGACAGCCGGGTTGGTTCCAACAATTCATGGGTGGCGAAGGCCTAGCGCTGGGCCGCGAGACGATGCGGCCCCTCTACGACTTTATCAATCAGAACCGCAGCCAGCCCTTCTTCATCTGGTACGCGCCGTCGCTACCGCACACACCCCTCGACGCCCCCGAAGAGTTCCGTGAGCGCTACGAAGACTTACCGATCACCGACAGTGCCAAGGATTACTACAGCAACATCTCCTGGTTCGATGACGGCGTCGGCCAGCTGATCGAGCGCCTCAAGCAAGAGGATGAGTTCGAGAACACGCTGTTCGTCTTCGTCAACGACAATGGCTGGGAACAGCCTAGCGATGCTGAGTACACCGACGACCGCGACCGCTACGCCAATGGCGGCCGCCGCGGCAAGCTGTCGACGTTCGATACTGCCTTCCGCACACCAATTATCATCTCTTGGCCCGGCATGGTGCCGACCCATGAATATGACTACGCTCTGGTGAGTGTGGTGGACATCATGCCGACGATCTTGTCCCTCATCGATGTCGAGACCCCCGACGGCCTGCCGGGACATGACCTTGAGCCACTGCTACAAGGCATGAGCGTGACCAATCGCGACATCCTCATCGGCCACACCACGCAGCACCGATCGGATAGCGACTTTCGCGGCCGCCTCCTCGCCGACACTGATGATCTGATGGGTCACGAGGTCGACGCATTCTACGCCCGCGACCGCCGTTGGCACTATGTCTGGCTGCCTGAGGACAATCAGCACGCGCTCTACGATCTCGAGAACGATCCGATCGCTCACCTCGACGTCGCTGACGCCAATCCTGACCGCGTGGCAGACATGCGCGCTGCCATCAACGATTGGCGTGCGGAATATCTAAGCCAGTAGGTAGCGAAGCCCAGACACAAAAACACCGGCGCCCGAAGGACGCCGGTGGCTCGCGCTTCCCCTGAAGCTAAGGCTTACTTGCCGCGGCGACGCAGCAGAGCGATCGCCGGTGCGAACAGCAGTGCAGCAGCTGGAACCGGAACTGGATCCACAGCGGCCGTTGGGTTCGCGCGGCCAAATGTGTCGGAGGTGGCTTCAGAACCGAAGGCCGCAGTCACAATTTCACCAGCAGCGTTGAAAATGTTGCTGCCCTGACCTCTATCGTCAACAGCAAGCCATTCCATCGTCACGCTGTCACGGAAAACCAGCTTAGGCTCGTCACCGATGTAAGCGATATCCGTACCACCGAACTGGCCAGCGTAGCTGGCGTCAGTGCCGTTATCGACGATGCCAACCGCGTCCAGGACGTTGTCCCAAAGCGTCACGTCCGCCGTTCCGTCATTGTCCGTATCGATGTCATCGCCAACGCTGCCGTTGAAGACGTCCACCAGGAAGACCGTGTTGCTGGGGTTTTCGAGGTCAGGAATCGACACGACGAGCAGACCGTTGGCGTCGAACGTACCAGCGACCATGCTAGCGCGGTCCACGGTACCGAGCGACGAGCCGTTGTCAGCTTCGATAGACAGGATCCAACCCATGAAGTTGGCCAGCGGCGTACCGGTGAACTCAAACATTTGGTTGGCGGCGTCGCTGCCGACGGGGTTCGGCTCGAACTCGTTGATTTTGGCCGCTGCGAACGCAGACGACGAGAACAGCGCGAAGGATGCAGCGCTGAGCGCAAGGATAGATTTCATGGATAGCCCCAAAGAAAAGTTGCGGGGGCTGTTAACCATGTTTCGACGACAGTTTTTTGACGGTCAGGTGAACCTTTACGCTCGCGGACGGGGTAATGACAGTTTGAAGACGATCGCCGCCCCTCGGAGAGCGAATGCCGCCGCCAGCGCAGCAAAAAAGGCGAACGCCTCCGTGGATGTTGAGCGAATGAGTACACCGTAGATCAGTGCACCAAGCAAAGCGGCGGTTGCGTAGATGTCTTCCTTCAGCACGAGCGGATCGCGGTTCGCTACAACGTCACGCAAAAGGCCTCCAAAGGTGGCGGTCATCACCCCCATGATCATCATGATCGGCAAGCCATAGCCAAGGTCCGCAGCCTTGACCGCCCCGGTCACGGCGAACAGCGCCAGGCCAGCGGCGTCCGCCCAGCGCAGCGGCTTCCAATTGTCCACAGCATTGGCGGCAAAGAACGCCACCACCCCGCCCAGCGCCGCAATGGCCAGCACCACGCTGTCCTCGAGCCAGAACACCGGCTGATCCAGTAACAAATCGCGCAAGGTTCCTCCGCCTACGGCAGGCAAGAAGGCGAGCATAATCACACCGAACAGGTCCATGTCCCGGCGCACGGCTGCAACGCCGCCCGAAAGAGCGAACACGAACGTCCCCGCTCGGTCGGCGAGGAGAAGAAGCAGTTCTGGCGCCAGTGTTTAGCCCTCGGCGTTCAGCTCATCTTCGACTTGGCCGAGGCGGTCCTTGCCGAAGAACATTTCATCACCCACGAAGAAGGTCGGGATACCGAACACGCCGCGCGCCACGGCGTTCTCAGTGTTCTGCTTCAGGCCGTCCTTGACCGCAGCGTCTTGCGTACCCGCAAAAATCGCCGCGCCGTCGAGGCCCGCCGCATCGAGCGCCCCGGTGAAGACTTCAGGATCGTCCATCTTCAGGCCCTGTTCCCACATCGCCTTAAAACCAGCGCTGAGGTAGGCGTCCATGAAGCCCTGCTGCGCCGCATAAACAGCTCCGCGCATCAGGTGCAGCGTATTCACCGGGAAGTTCGGATTGAACTGAAATTCCGTGAGCTGATGCTTTTTGATAAAGCGCTGAATCTCAATCTGTTCGTAAGCCAACTTACCCTGAACATTGCCAAAGGCCATCATTGGCGACTGGTTGTTGGTGGCCTTGAAAATGCCGCCGAGCAACACAGGCGTCGGGACAATCGTCGCGCCGGCACGCTCAGCAATCTGAGGCAGGACGCGCCACGAAAAATAGGCATTGGGACTGCCGAAATCGAAGAGAAATTCCACCGTCTTTTCGGTCATTACCAAGTCTCCTTCCAAGGCCTCAGGTCCAGCTCATGGGTCCAAGCATCTCGTGGCTGCTTGTGCAGCATCACATAGTTCTGGGCGATATGGTCCGGGTTGAGGATCCGGTCGTCCTTACGCAGATCGTCAACGCCAGGCACATTGTCACGAATGAACTTGCTGTCGATCATGCCATCCACGATGACATGCGCCACGTGAATGTTCTGAGGCCCAAGTTCGCGCGCCATCGACTGTGCCAACGCCCGCAGCGCATGCTTTGCACCGGCAAAGGCCGTCATGCCCTCGCGTCCGCGAACCGAGGCCGTGGCGCCGGTGAACAGGATCGTGCCGCGCCCGCGCTCTAGCTGCCGCTTCGCCACTTCCCGGCCCATCAAAAAACCCGAAAAGCACGCCATCTCCCAGACCTTGCGATAGACCCGCGAGGTCATCTCAGTAACGGGAAAGCTGACATTCGCACCGATGTTAAAGACGGCCGCCTCGATAGGACCAACGTCGTTCTCGATCCGGTCGATGAGGGCGACCATCTCGTCCTCATCCCGCGCGTCAGCAGGCATCGCCAAGGCCTGATTCCCCTCGTCACGGATCGATTGGGCCAAGGCCTCCAAGCTATCCGTATGCCGAGGGCGCCTCACCAAACAAGAGGTCAGGCCCTCTCGAGCAAAGGCTCGACCGATGGCCGCGCCAGTGTCGTCACCCGCACCGATGACCAGGCAAGCGCCCGCCATCAGCCGTTCACCGGATCCAGCCAGCCGTGTTTGTCCTCACGCGAACCGTCGAAGAGACCGAAGAACTCCTGCTGGATCGCTGCGGTCACAGGCTTCTTGCCTTTCACCCCAATCTCGATGCCATCGATGGAACGGATCGGCGTCACCTCGGCAGCCGTACCAGTCATGAAGATCTCGTCGGCGCCGTAGAGCATCTCGCGGCTAATCTCTTGCTCGACCACTTCGATGCCCAGGTCCTGAGCGATCGTCATGATGCTGTCGCGGGTGATCCCCACCAGGATCGATGCCGCTGCGGACGGCGTGATGATCTTGCCCTTGTGCACCATGAAGAGGTTCTCGCCAGCGCCTTCCGACACCGAACCGCTATGACCAAGACCAATACCCTCACCGCAACCACGCGCCTTCGCTTCAGTGGTGATCAGACGGCTCGACAGGTAGTTGCCCGCCATCTTCACACCCGCCGGAACCGTGCCCGGCGCCGTGCGGCGCCAAGAGGTCACGCAGGCATCAATGCCATGCTCAATCGCGTCGGCACCCAGGTAACGGCCAAAGGCGAAAGCGATGATGTCCAACTCGTTCGGGCAACCCGTGGCCGCTGGCGACAGCTCACCATAGCCCAAATAGGCGTTTACCCGGATATAGGCCGACGACAGATCATTCTCGCGGATCGTATCGCGGATGAAGCCCATCACCTCTTCTGGCGTATACTCAATGCCGATGCCGTAGATCTTAGACGAGTAGAACAGCCGGTCGACGTGCGCGTCGTTCCGGAACACCATGGTACCCCGCGGCGTGTCATAAGCCCGGATGCCCTCGAACGCTGACGTTCCGTAGAGCAGCGCGTGGGTCATGACGTGCGTGGTCGCTTCGCCCCAAGGGACCAGCTTGCCGCTGCGCCAAATGTATTTGGACTCGTCAATCGCCGCCATCGGGGCCTCCTCATTCGTCTTCGCTGACGGCCCTAGAGCACCTTGTGAGGCCTTGCCAAGACAGGGCTGTAGGCGGATCCGCCCCGAGCTTGGGCAGCGCAAAGACCGGCGGCAACTTCCGCGCAATTTTCGACCATGCGCCAGAGGATCCACCTCAACGGCGCCCCCAAACGCGCGAAATCCGTGAAATTGACCATACGGGAAAAATCACAAGGTCTCTGCCAGATTTGCCCTTCGCCGTCGGCTCCGCTTAGTCAGAGGCTGATCTGATCAGGATGATTCATGACCCACCAGCCGCCCGCCGACGCTCGATCCGTAGAAGGCCTTCGCCAGCTGATGGCTTCCCTGCGGGATCCCAATGGCGGCTGCCCTTGGGATCTTGAGCAGGATCACAAGTCCATCGCTCAGTACTGCATTGAAGAAGCCTACGAGGTGGTCGATGCCATCGAACACGGCACCGACGCGGACCTGAAGAGCGAGCTCGGCGATCTCCTTCTGCAGGTGGTATTTCACAGCCAGATGGCCTCCGAGCGGGCCGCGTTCACCTTTAACGACGTCTGCGAAGCCATCATCAACAAGATGATCCGCCGCCACCCGCACGTGTTTGAGGCCTCCGACGGTCGCGACGCCGAGGGCCAGACGGTCCAATGGGAAGAGATGAAGGCACAGGAACGAGCCGAGCGCGGCCAAGACGACAGCATCCTCGCCGATGTCCCGGTGGGCCTCCCGGCCCTCACCCGCGCGGAGAAACTGACCAAGCGCGCAGCCCGCGTCGGCTTTGAGTGGGACAAGCCCGAGCACATCCTAGACAAGCTCGAAGAAGAAATCGCCGAACTCCGCGAAGCGATGGCCTCCGGCGATCATCAGCATATGGAAGAAGAGCTCGGTGACGTCGCCTTCTGCGTCGCCAATGTGGGGCGTAGGCTGAAGATCGACACCGAAACATCCGTACGCAAAGCCAACGCCAAGTTCGAAACACGCTTCCGCTTCGTGGAGGCCTCCGTCGCCGCCTCAGGCCGCAGCTTTGAGGACCACACCCTCGATGACCTCGAAGACTATTGGCGTGAGGCCAAGCGGCAAAGCGGTGTCTGAAACACCGGTATACAAAGGATCATGAAGATGTTGTGGATTGCCCTCCTGGCCGCTGTTGCTGCTGATCAAAGCGCAGACGAAAAGGCGCTAACGACCCTCAAAACCACGACGTGGCCGGGCTATTACCGGGCGCAAGACGTGGAAGGCCTGGACGCCTATCTCGACGACGACTTCGTCAACGTGGCCCCTGACGGCACCGTGACGCCGAAGGCTGACGAGCTCGACTGGGTCGCCAACAACGCCTGGAACCCCACGAATTTCCGCTATCGCGTCAACCGTTTTGATTGGTTCTCGGACGATCTGGTGCAAGTCACGGGTACAGGGACGAGCCTGCGCAGTAACCAGGCCGGGGAACCCTGCGAACACAGCTATATTTCAACCAACCTCGTCCGCCGCGACGCCACCAGCCCCGTGGGTTGGAAAGCCTTGTCCAGTCACGTCTCTGGGCTTTCGTGCAAGGTGATCGCTTCGGACGACTAGCGAGGTCCCGCCGTGGAAATCATCCGCCCCCAGAACACACCAACAGCCAGCAGCGCTGACGCCCTCACCGTCGCCCTGGCGCAAATCGCGCCCATCTGGCTCGACCGTGTGGCCACCACCGACAAAATCGCCGCGACCGTGCGGCAGGCCGCCGCCGAGGGCGCCCAGCTGGTGTGCTTTGGCGAGGGCCTCTTGCCGGGCTACCCCTTCTGGGTGGACCAGACCGACGGCGCCCGGTTCGAGAGCCCCGAGCAAAAAGCATGGTACGCGCACTATCTTGACCAAGGCGTGGTCATCGAACGCGGCGACCTTGAGCCGATCCAAGCGGCAGCGCGAGAGACCAGCTGCGCTGTCTATCTCGGCATCATGGAACGCGCGCCTGACCGCGGCGGCCACACGCTTTACGCTAGCCTCGTCTACATTGCTGCCAACGGCGAAGTCGGCTCTTGCCACCGAAAACTTCAGCCCACGTATGAAGAGCGCCTCGTGTGGGGCCCTGGCGACGGCCACGGCCTCCGGACCCACGCCTTAGGCGCCTTCACCGCCGGCGGGCTCAATTGCTGGGAGAACTGGTTGCCCCTCGCCCGCGCCTCCCTCTACGGCCAAGGCGAAGACCTCCACGTCGCAGTCTGGCCCGGCGGTCCTCAGAACACCGAAGACCTCACCCCCGTCATGGCCCGCGAAGGCCGCAGCTACGCGCTCTCGGTCTCAGGCTATCTCGAGGCCTCCGCCATCGGCGTGGATCTTCCGGGTGCGGCGGAGATGAAAGCCTCGGGCAAGGCCTTCGCCCGGGGCGGCTCCTGCATCGCAGGTCCCGACGGCCAGTGGGTGATCCCGCCCGTCAGCGACCGCGAAGCCCTCCTCCTCGCCCCCCTCGACCACGCCCTCGTCCGCCGAGAACACCAAAACATGGACCCCGTCGGCCACTACAGCCGCCCCGACGTCCTCCAACTTCGGGTGAACAGAGAACGTCAGTCCACGGTGAAGTTTGAGGATTAAGACTCCCGCGGCAAATTCGATAGGTCTCCCCTTCACCACCCCGCCCTTTGCCAAACCGCCGCCAGGCCTAACTTAAGACCTCACCGGGGAGGTTTCACCATGGATGGCCGATTAGCTGCATTGGGAGCCGTGCTGTTGGCTCTCCTGAGCGCTTGCCAACTCACAAGCGTGCCGGACGCCAACCAGCCACGGTTTGAGGTAGCGGCCCCGGACGGCGACTTTCCCGTCTCCGTCCCCAGTAGCTTTGATGCCACCCTCGGATGGCTCGTGGTGAGCGAAAACCGCGAGAAAAAGGCCGGATCAGAGATCAGACTGCCCGTGGCCATCATTCACTCGCAGGCCGAAACGAAGAAATCCCCGGTCGTCTATCTCGCGGGCGGTCCTGGAACCTCCGCCATGAGAACAGCGGCATTCCCTGGCGCCTACCCTTGGCTGCAGGATCGCGACTTCATCGTGATCGGCCAACGCGGAACGCACTTCGCCAAACCAGCGCTGATGTGCCCTGAATATCGCGAAGCCGTCGCGAAGGACCAGGACACCGTCGCCGCCATCACGAACTGCAACGAGCGCCTGCAAGCCACCGGCATCGAACTCGAGCACTACAACAGCATCACCAGCGCCCAGGACCTCGAAGACCTCAGGTCAGTCTTAAACATCGAGCGGTGGAGTTTCTACGCCGGGTCGTACGGCACCCGGCTCGCCCTGATTTACGCCAAATCCTACGGCGACAGGCTGGAAGCGATGGTACTCGATTCACCCCTTCCTCCGAATGCGATCTATGATGACGAAAGCGCAGACAACTTAGAAACCGCCTTACGAGCCGTGGCGCAAGACTGCGCCCAGTCACCAGACTGCGCCGCCGCTTTCCCCGATTTGGAAACGCGCTTCTTTCAAACGCTAGAAGCGACCTCAACAACACCCGTTCAACTGGACGGATCCGATAGAACAGTAAGCACGCCCCAACTGGTTTCCCTGGTGCCGATGACCTCTGAAGCTGGCTTGCGCCAGGCCCCCATGACCATGGACCGCATCGCCAAACTCGACCCAGCTCTTTTGAACCGATTGGCGGGACCGAGTGCGGCATCTGACTTCGCCTGGGGAATGCGGTTGTCCGTTTGGTGCGCCGAAGCGCTGCCGTTCAGCAGGCGGAGTACGTCGTCCGCGCCCGATCCGGTGCTCGGTGGTTATGAAAGCGCTGCCGTCCTTCCCCGCCTATGCAAAGCCTGGGGCGTCCCAGCCCTCGATGAAAGCGTTGTTGAGCCTGTTGTTTCCGACGTTCCCACGCTGATCATCGCTGGCGAATTCGACCCCTTAACTCCACCGATCTGGGGCAAGCGCGCTGCAGAAACCCTCTCTCAAAGTCAAGTGATCGTGATCAGAGGCGGCGGCCACAGCTCCACACAACAATGGGGCGGAGACGGATGAGCGATGCACCTGGCCTCGGAATTCTTCAGGTCACCACAGCG
>JABSRH010000052.1 GCA_013215175.1 Parvularculaceae bacterium
GTTTACCTAGCGACGTTCCTCGGCATCGGGGCGGCAGTGCAGCCGGAGGGCGAGAGCTTCACCCCCATTCAAGCGCTGATTACAGCGTCGGGCACGCTGGCCTTCACCCTACTGACGTTTATTCTGTCGATTGGTCCGCTGGCTCGGCTGACGGACCGGTTCAAGCCTTTCCTCTATAACCGGCGGCATCTTGGCGTGACGACGTTCATCCTTGGACTGATGCATGCCGGCTTGGTGCTCCTCTGGTACCATGGGTTTAGCTAGACCAACGCGCTCGTCTCTCTACTAGCCTCGAACCCACGCTACGATTCCTTGCAAGGCTTTCCGTTTGAAAGCCTTGGTGTGGTCGCGTTTTTCATCCTCTTCGTGATGGCAGCCACCAGCCATGATTTCTGGAATGCCAACCTTGGTCCTGGCGCATGGAAGTTCATCCATATGGGGGTCTACCTCGCCTACTTGGCGCTCGTGGCACATGTCATGCTAGGCTTCGTTCAGTCCGAGAAGAGTGTTCTGTACCCGGTGCTAATCGGCGTTGGGGCTGGCTGGCTGGCCCTTGTGCACCTGTTGGCTGCGGCCAAGAGCAGTCGCGGTTTGGATGACGCCGAGGCTGGTTGGATCAAGGTAGCCACCACCGCGGAATTCACTGAAGGACGAGCACGGATCGTCACGCCGGAGAAAGGCGAGCGCATTGCTGTCTTCTTGCACAAGGGGCGTTTCTCTGCCGTCTCCAACGTCTGCCGACACCAAGGTGGACCCTTGGGCGAAGGCAAGGTGGTTGACGATTGTATTACGTGTCCGTGGCACGGCTTTCAGTACCGTCTGGAAGACGGCCAATCGCCCGCTCCGTTTACGGAAAAGATCTCGACCTATAATCTCAAGCTCGAAGGCGGCACCGTCTTCGTGCACGAGGAACCGAACGAGCCGGGCACACCCACGAAGCCAGTGGCCCTTGGACCGGAGGCAGCGTAATGGCTGACAAGGGCGATTTCTTCATCGGCTGGGCCGCTAAGGCCCCTTCTGCCGACCGTCGCTTTTTCCTCGCATCCGGCGTCGGCTTGCTGGCGGCAACGGGCGGCATGGCCTATGGGCTTGCCTCGCATCAACAGCCGGTCGGGCCCGGTACTTGGGACATGGCAGACGTGCGGGAGTGGCGCGGCACCATCATCAGCTCGCCCTACCCGATGCTCCGCACACGCGACGAAAACGGCAATGTGACGACGGCCCTCCTCGCCTGCATGGGCAAATGCGCGGTCAAGCTGCGCATCGATGCCATGGGTGAGCGCACGGTGATCGTCCGTGGCAGCCCGATCAGGCGCGGTCAGCACTTGATGATTGCCACTCAAGATGATGGTTCTTGGATTGAGCTAGCGGGCGACACCCAAGCAGGTGATGAGGAGCTCGTCTGGCCAACTGTTGAACGCCTCGGCGCCGTGGACCTGAGCGGCGTTATTCTCGATACGAAGTGTTGGTTCGGTGCCATGCGCCCTGGAGAAGGCAAAGTGCATAAGGCTTGCGCCTCGCTTTGCATTCGAGGCGGTCTGCCACCAGGCTTCTACGTGAAATCGCTGCGAGACCAGAGGCAGCTGATGATCCTCACCGACGCCAACGGTGGCCCGGTGAGCATGGATATCCTGCCGTTTGTGGCTGATCCCGTTCAAGTGGTGGGCGAAGCGGTGCGTCAAGGAACGCTTGTCTTTGTACGCATGGCTTCCCCGACGCCGACCAGGATCTAGCCGTCGACGCGGCGCCCCTCAGCATTGATCATCAGTGAGCCGTCTTCTTTTGCGTAAGGGCCTTCGGGCCAGGTCTCGAGCAGATCGAGTACAGCCTCGGACGGTCGACACATCTTCACACCCTTCGGTGTGCAGACGATCGGCCGATTGACGAGGACAGGGTGCTCCAGCATCGCGTCGAGGATCGTCTCGTTCGAGACGCCCTCTTCCAACAGACCCAACTCTTCGGCTGGCGACCGCTTTTCGCGCAGGGCTTGGCGCGGCGTCAGGTCAGCGGCGGCGAACAGCGCCAACAGCTGCGGGCGCGTCCAGCCCTCCTGCAGGTATTCGATGACCACCGGCTCTTCACCAGCGTCGCGGATGACCTTGAGCACATTACGCGATGTTCCGCAGTCGGGATTGTGATGAATGACGATCATGGGTTAGGCCTCTAGCGCTTGAGCAGCGGGGAAACGGTCGCGGGTGCGATTGGCAAAGCTCACGAGACTGAGCATCACCGGCACCTCGACCAACACGCCTACTACTGTAGCGAGCGCTGCTGGCGAACCAAGGCCATAGAGGCTGATAGCCACCGCGACGGCGAGCTCAAAGAAATTCGATGTGCCGATGAGTGCGCATGGCGCAGCAATCTTGTGTGGGACCTTGAGCGCGTAGCTGGCGCCATAGGCGATGGCGAAGATGCCATAGGATTGCAGCAGGATGGGGACGGCGATCATCGCGATGACCAACGGCCTCTCCAGGATCACGCCACCCTGAAAACCGAACAGCAACACTACCGTCAGGATGAGGCCGCCTGGTCCCACGAACCGCAGCTTGTGGCGGAATACGGCAACCGCCAGCTCTCCCGCCTTCGCCATCAGCCAGCGGCGCATCAACGCCCCGGCCGCTAACGGCAGAACAACATAGAGGACCACGGAGAGAAGGAGGGTCGACCAGGGCACAGCGATGTCCGTCACGCCCAGCAGGAACGCTACAATGGGGGCGAAGGCCGCGACCATAATGGCATCGTTCACGGTGACTTGCGCCAGGGTATAGTTGGGATCACCGTCGGTCAGCTGAGACCAAACGAACACCATCGCCGTGCAAGGCGCCGCGCCCAAGAGGATCAGCCCAGCGAGGTAACCCTCAGCTTCAGCCTCCGGAATGAAACCCGCGAACACGCCGCGGAAAAAGAGCACGCCGAGCGCTGCCATGGAGAAGGGCTTCACTACCCAGTTCACCACCAACGTGATCAGCATGCCCTTGGGCTGTTCGGCCACTTGTTTAAGGCCCCGCCAGTCGATGGCCACCATCATGGGGAAGACCATGGCCCAGATGAGGATGGCGACGGGCAAGTTGACCCTGGCCACCTCGAGACCTGCCAGCGCACCAAAGAGGTCGGGCAGCAAGGCCCCTAGTCCGATGCCTACCGCAATCGCTCCGGCTACCCAGAGGCTTAGCCAACGTTCGAAACTGCTCACGTCCGATACTCCGATGTCGATCTGCGCGGCGACACCAAGCGGAAGCGCTAGGAAACTTCAATAGGTATCGAACAATAAATTGCCGTATCGGAGTTGATAATCGCGGATCGCTTCAGCAAGTCAGGTCTATGGTTCAGAAGAGTAATGTCACCGTCACCCAGCTGAGCGCCTTGGCTCAAGAAACCCGGCTCGAGGTGTTCCGCCTGCTCGCGCCCAAAGGGTCGGAGGGCATGCCGGCTGGGCATATTGCTCAGACGCTCGATGTAGCGCCCAACACGCTGTCATCACATCTAGGCGTGCTGCAACGGGCTGGCCTGATCAGCCAACGCCGAGAAGGCCGGAACATCATCTATTTCATCTTGCACGACTCAGTGCGTGGCTTGGTCGAAACCCTGGTGGATGATTGCTGTCTGGGCGAAGACGACGACTGTCTGCCTGGCCAGGTAGAGTCTTCCGAGACTCTGCAAGACTGCGCCTAGCCGCTGAAAGCGACCTTCGTTAGAGGGGCGCCATGACAACGCTTATCAGCCCTTCGATCCTCGCCGCCGACTTCGCGAAGCTCGGTGAGGAAATCCGCGCCGTCGATGAAGCTGGCGCCGACATGATTCACATTGACGTGATGGACGGCCACTTTGTGCCGAACATCACGATCGGCCCGGACGTGGTGAAGGCCCTCCGGCCCCATTCGAAACTGCCGTTCGACACACACCTCATGATTGCGCCTTCCACGCCCTACTTGGAAGCGTTCGCGGAGGCTGGATCGGACCTGATCACGGTTCACCCCGAGGCGGACCCTCACATCCATCGTACACTGCAAAGCATTCGGAACATGGGGAAAAAAGCCGGTGTAGCGATCAATCCCGGCACGCCTGTCGGCGTTCTCGATCCGCTTTATGAACTGTGCGATTTGATCCTCGTGATGAGCGTGAACCCCGGATTTGGTGGGCAATCCTTCATCGAGGCCAGCCTCGGTCGTATCGAGCACATCGCCGAACGAATTCAAACGCTAGGCACCCAGACGATCCTCGAAGTCGATGGCGGCATCAACGCCAAAACAGCGCCAGACGTCCAGCGCGCGGGGGCCACAGCGCTCGTCGCTGGAACGGCGGTGTTTCGGTCCGGACTAGAAAGTTATGAAGCCGCCATTCGCACCCTGCGGTTGTAGTCGTGCACGAACAGCGTAAGGTCTGGGCGTAAGGTGCGTGAGCCAGCAGCGCAATTTTATGACGTTGCCTCAAGAAAGCGTATCAGGGGCTAGGACCCGTCCATTTTTGGTGTTAGGCGAAAAAACACAGGGTTAAGGTAAATCAAAATGTTCGGGAAACTCTGGCGCAAACGCTCTGAAGAGCCCACGGCTGCGACCTCCACTCCCGCATTTTCGGCCCGCTGCTGCGATCTCGATATGGATTGCCAGAGCCTGTTGGGTCGCGACCCCCGCCCGGTGAATTTGGCTGGCGCTCGAGAGATGATCGAAGACCAGTGCGTCCTCGTGACCGGAGCTGGCGGAACGATTGGTAGCGAACTGTGTCGGCAGATCGTTAAGCTAGGCCCGAAGACCCTGATCCTCGCGGACAACGGCGAATTTAATCTTTATACGATCGATCAAGAGCTGACCGACGCAGGGTACGGTGACATCCTCGTCCCTCAGCTTATCGACGTTTGCCAGCGCGACCACATCTACAACCTGTTCAGGAAGTTCAAGCCGAGCATGGTGCTGCACGCGGCAGCCCTCAAGCATGTGCCAATCGTTGAGTACAATCCGTGTGCGGCAGCGATGGTCAACGTGTCCGGCGCCAAGAACGTATTCGACGCTGCAATTGAGTTTTCCGCAGCCAAGGTTGTCTTCGTGTCGACCGACAAGGCTGTGAATCCATCGTCGTTCATGGGCGCAACGAAGCGTTTGGCAGAGCTTTACGCTCAGGCCCAAGACGTTGCCCAGTCGACCACGCGGTTTGTCACCGTGCGCTTTGGCAATGTGATCGGCTCCACCGGATCCGTCGCCCCTTTGTTTGCGAAGCAGATCGAAAGAGGCGGGCCTATCACGGTCACCCATCCAGACGTGCAACGCTACTTCATGACGACGCAAGAGGCTGTTCGGCTCGTGCTGGCCTCTGCCTCGCTTGAGAAAGAGAGCGGCATCCTCAGTCACGATGGCCGGATTTTTGTTCTGGACATGGGGCAGCCGATTAAGATCGTGACGCTGGCTGAGCGGATGATCGAGGCTTCGGGTCTGACGCCTTACAAAGACGTCGACATCAAGTTCACGAAGTTGCGCCCTGGCGAAAAGCTGTTCGAAGAGATTTTTCACTCGCTCGAAAAGCTGCTGCAAACAGGTACCGATGGCGTCTTGTTAGCCTCGCCGACGATGATCGACCTGCCCCTTCTCGAACCCCGTTTTTCGGACGTGGTGCGCTTTGCCCGAGCTGGCCAGCGTGAAGCCCTTTTAGAAGCGGTGCACCATTTGGTGCCGGAATTCAAACCTTCTACCACAAAGGCCCCAGTCAACGACCCGTCGTTGCGTAAAGCCATCTGATCTCGATACTTTCGGTTAGCTTTTGACGAGCCGTTTTCTGTGCTTGCGGCGACCGCCGCGTGCGCCGATAAGCCAGGGCAATTCTGTACAACAAGGATTGCTCTGAAGACCTATGAACGCCCGCCATCTGCCGCGCCGAGCCCTTTTATCTGTATCCGACAAGAGCGGCCTGCTGCCGTTCGCAGAAGCCTTGGCTGGCCACGGCGTCGAGCTGCTCTCGACCGGCGGCACGGCGCGCGCGCTGCGAGAAGCCGGCCTAGCGGTCCGCGATGTTTCGGAGGTGACGGGCTTCCCAGAAATCATGGACGGAAGGGTCAAGACGCTTCATCCGTCCGTACACGGTGGTCTTTTAGGCCGTGAGGGGACCGATGATCAAGCCATGGCCGATCACGGCATTTCGCCGATCGATCTCCTGGTGGTGAACCTCTACCCCTTCGAGGAGAGCGTGCGCCAGGGAGCGGACGAAGCTGGCCTTGTGGAGACCATCGACATCGGCGGTCCCGCCATGATCCGCGCCGCTGCGAAGAACTTTGACCGGGTCTGCGTGATCACCGACCCTGAAGATTACGAGCCCCTGCTTGCCGAACTCCAAGAAGGCGGCACCACCAAGACCTTCCGCAAGCAGCAAAGCTCAATCGCCTACGGCCGCACCGCTCAATATGATTTGTTGATCAGCCAACAGCTCCACAATGGTGAAGCTGCGCCGCGCCGCACCGGCATTGTGGGTCAGCTGAAACAGAACCTGCGCTATGGTGAAAATCCGCATCAGGACAGCGCCGTCTACGCCACGGCTGAGCAACGGGTTGGCGCGCTGAACGCTGAGGTTCTTCAGGGCAAAGAGCTTTCCTACAACAACCTCAACGACACCGATGCCGCGCTCGAGCTGGCCGCAGAGTTCGGCGCCGAACCTGCCGTGGTGATCGTGAAGCACGCAAACCCTTGTGGGGTAGCGTTGGGAGGCTCGATCGCCGACGCTTACCGGCGGGCGCTTCGGTGCGACCCTGTTTCAGCCTTCGGCGGCATCATTGCGGCTACACAAAAGATCAATCGCGAAGCGGCTGAGGAGATCACAAAGATCTTCACCGAAGTCGTCATCGCGCCTAGTATCGACGATGACGCGCGTGAGCTGTTCGCGAAGAAGAAAAATCTCCGCCTGCTGCTTATCCCGAACCTACCGGATCCTGCTCAAGCTCGCCACATGCTCAAACCGATTGCAGGTGGCTTCCTCAGCCAAAACCAGGACGCCCAAGTTTTCGGGCCCGATCTGAAGGTAGTGACCAAGCGGGCACCAACGGAGGCTGAAATGGCGGATCTGCGTTTCGCCTTCACCGTCGGAAAACACGTAAAGTCGAACGCGATCGTCTACGCCAAAGAAGGCGCAACGGTAGGGGTAGGCGCTGGCCAAATGAGCCGCCTGGACTCCGCTCGCATCGCCGTTCGCAAGTCACAAGACGCCGCGGAGACCGAAGGCCTGACCGAGCCTCTCGTCAAAGGCTCAGTCGTCGCGTCCGACGCTTTCTTCCCTTTCGCCGATGGATTGATGGCGGCCGCCGACGCAGGCGCCACCGCTGTGATCCAGCCCGGCGGATCCATGCGCGATGATGAAGTCATCGCTGCAGCTGATGAAGCCGGTTTGGCCATGGTCTTTACCGGAATGAGACACTTCAGACACTAAAACCAAGCTCGGAGAGAACGAGCACCAACGAGGAACGCCCACCATGTCTCTTCAACATACCGAACGCGAAACCACCTTCCGCGAGAGCGTCGACATCATGTTCGAGCGTGCCGCTGCGCACCTCGACATCTCCGACGGCCTCAAAGAAAAGATCAAGGTCTGTAACTCCGTGTACACTGTGCGCTTTGGCGTCCGTCTGCGCGGCGACATTCACACCTTTGTGGGCTACCGCGCCGTACACTCCGAGCATATGGAGCCTGTAAAAGGCGGTATCCGTTATGCGATGTCGGTGGACCAAGATGAGGTCGAGGCCCTGGCAGCGCTGATGACTTACAAGTGTGCGCTGGTGCAAGTTCCCTTCGGTGGCTCGAAGGGCGGTCTACGGATCAACCCGAAAGATTGGGAAGAGGATGAGTTGGAGCGGATCACGCGCCGCTTTACCTTCGAACTGGCCAAACGTGACCTGATTCACCCATCGCAGAACGTTCCGGCGCCAGACATGGGCACAGGTGAGCGCGAGATGGCCTGGATGGCGGACCAATATCGCCGGATGCACCCTACCGATATCGACTCGCTCGCTTGTGTAACGGGTAAACCGCAGAGCGCTGGAGGCATCGCCGGCCGCGTAGAAGCTACCGGCCGTGGTGTTCAGTACGCGCTGCAAGAGTTCTTCCGCCATGACGAAGACGTGCGCGATGCGAAGCTCGAAGGCAAGCTCGAAGGCAAGCGCATCATCGTACAAGGCCTGGGTAATGTGGGCTATCACGCTGCCAAGTTCCTCCAAGAGGAAGACGGTGCGATCATCATCGGTGTCATCGAGCGCGATGGCGGCGTGTACGATGAAAAAGGCATCAACATTGAGCAGTTGAAGCAGTATATCAACAATTCAGGCGGCGTGCAGGGCTATCACCACGGCATGTGCGTGAAAGAAGGCGAAAAGCTGCTCACAGAGGATTGCGACATCCTGATCCCCGCCGCCATCGAGGGATCGATCTGGCGCGGCAACGCTCCGGACGTCAAAGCGAAGCTGATCATCGAAGCCGCTAACGGTCCGATCACTGCAAACGCTGATACAATCCTTCGGGAGAAAGGCGTGATCATCATTCCAGACATGTATGCCAACGCTGGTGGTGTGACGGTTTCCTACTTTGAGTGGGTCAAGAACCTCAGCCATATCCGTTTTGGTCGCATGCAACGTCGCCAAGATGAGAAGCAGAAGACGCTTCTGCTGAAGGAACTGGAAGGCATGCTCGGCAAGAGCTTCTCGCCTACCTTCATCGAGCAATTTGGTAAGGGTGCAGACGAAATCGACCTTGTTCGGTCTGGCCTCGACGACACCATGCGTAGTGCCTACCAGCAGATGCGCAAATATTGGCGCGAGGTCGACGCCATCGAAGATATGCGCACCGCGGCTTACTATGCGTCGCTGAAAGATGTGGCGCACAGCTATCGCAGCCTGGGCCTATAACGCCCGCCTGGGACGGCCCTGCCTCATCATGAAACGCCGGTTCGCTGAAAGAGCGAGACGGCTTTTTAGTGCGCCCCACCACCTCGATTTGTGGCCGCGCGCGTGCGATATCATTCCTCATGATGTCCATCGTCGCCGGCCTTGTCCCTATCGCAGCCACCCTGTTTCTGGGGTGGATGGCGCGACGCACGCAGTTGGTCCCAGGCCCGCTTTGGCCGGGGATCAACAAGCTGGCCTACCTCGTGCTGCTGCCCGCCCTGCTTTATGTCACCATTGCGCAGACCAGTTTTGCTGGCTTGCAAGCGGGGACATTTGTCGTAGTGGCCAGCTTGAGTTTCCTCAGCATGGGTCTCATCGCGGTGGTGCTGAAGCCGCTGTTGCGCACCGACGATCCTAGCTTCTCGTCAGTATTTCAGGGCGGGATCAGGTGGAATGGATTCGTCGTTCTGGCTCTCGCTCAAACCAGCTTGATGCCCAGCCAAGCCGCTTTGGTGGCTGTGGCCTTTGCGCCGACAGTGCCGTTGATCAACGTCTTGTGTGTCGCGGCGCTCTCGGTTTGGGGCGACCAAGGCGAACCAGTAAACTTGCGCCGTGTGCTTTTCCGTATCGTGACCAACCCACTGATCATAGGCTGCACCCTCGGCGCCATTGCTAGTTTCGTCCCAGCGATGCGGCCTGCCTTGGTGATCGCCACCGGCGAGTTGATTGGCCGCGCGGCCCTCCCCCTCATTTTGTTGGCCATCGGTGCGGGGCTCAACTTCGCCGCCATCGGTGCCAAGCCGAACTTGGTTGCTGTTGCCGTGCTGTTGAAGCTGGTGGTCGCGCCGGCGGTCTTCCTTGGAATGGGCCTGCTGGCAGGCGTGCCGGGGGAAGCTGTGGTCGTGCTGACGGCGATCGGCGCCGCACCAGGTGCGGCGTCGAGCTACGTTCTCGCGAAAGAATTGGGCGGCAACGCTGACATTAGCGCAGGCCATGTCACCATCACCACCCTTCTCGCATTCATCAGCCTACCGCTTTGGATATCGGTGGCTGTGCACATGACCGGCTAGCGGCGCTGGCGCCGAACGAGCGCTACCGCGCCTAACCCCATCAACCAAGCAGCGGCGGGGATCGGCACAGCTGCATCGGTTGAGTTCATTTCAGCCAAAGCCACATAGTCGCCTCCCGCCGAACCGTTGAGGCTAAACGGGGTGGACAAGACTTGCCGCGTGACCGGGTCGAGTGCCTGCACGCCCGTGAGGAGCGCGGTGCCAAAGAAATCGACAGTCTCGCCGTTGCTCGTGGTGGCCCAAAGCTCAAAGTCAAAACCAAAACTCTGGCCACTGACAAACGCTAAGTCGACCACCAAGGTGGTGTCGATGCTCTGCGTGCCGTCCTGCGTCGCTGCCGACAGGGCAAAGTTGACACTGCTCTCGTCCGACGTGCGGAACACGACGTTGTCGTCGACGATCCCCCCACCGGAGAACGATGTTGCCAGCGCCGGATTATCGACGAACGCATAGCTCGACGTGAAATCGTCGAACGTCGCCTCGTTGCTGATGAAGGCGTCGTCGCTGCTCACCGAAGTGTTGAGCGCGATCTCGAGCAGTCCGCCGCCGGTAAAAGAGCCATCGAGCTCAAAGAACAAACGGATCATGCCGTTGGGCATCGCCGACGAGACACCAGTCAGCGTGTCGTTCGACCCAGCCGTCGCATCAGCGCCGTTCTCGGAATAGACCCCGAGCGTCCCTTGCTTGACCCGCGCCGCAGCCCGGTTGCCGTCGGCGTCGAAGCCTTCTTCCTCAAGCGAAAAGGGCGAAACGGTCTGCTCTTCGGTGACGCTCAGCCCGAAGCCATCAAGATTAATCCGGACGCTGGCCGCGTGAGCCATCGAACCGGCAATCAATACAAGTGAACAGGCGGAAATACTCAGGTACGACTTTAAAGACATGGTCAGCCCCTCTTCTGAAAACCATGGTTAACGTAACCGATTTTCAGAAGAAGTCAGCCAGATGTTACAGTCTTTCACCCACTCAAGACCTTATCCGGGCAGGAACTGTTGACCTGTCTCATCAAGCTCAAAGCGAAACGTCTTCGAGCAGAAATCGCACGTCACGCCGATGGCACCATCTTCGACCATGTCACTGAGGTCCTCAGCTGAGTACTGCGACAAGACCCCGGCGATCTTCTCGCGGGTACACGTACACAGAGCATGGGCCGTCGTCGGGTCAAAGACACGCACACCGTCCTCATGGTACAGACGGTAAAGCAGCTCCTCAGGCTTCATGGTCGGATCGAGCAACTCGTCCGGCTTCACCGTTTCCAGCAAGATTGCAGCACGGTTCCAGGCCTCGCGATCATCGTCAGCCATCAAGACGTCCTCGCCGCGCTCGCGATTGCCGCCCTCAGCCGCCATGAACTGCGCCATGATGCCACCAGCACGCCAGCTCTCTTTGCCGTTGGCATCGGTGACACGACCCACGGCAAGCTCGATAGCCGTAGGGATCTGCTCCGACTGCGCGAAGTAGCTGATGGTCGCCTTGGACAAGGTTGGACCATCGAGGGGCACCACGCCTTGATAGCGCTCCATGTCGGCACCCTGATCAATCGTCATGACCATGTGGCCTTTGCGGAGGAGGAAGTGCAGCTCTGGCCCGCGGGCTTTCGCCGCGACATCTTCATGCCCGTCTTGCAGCTTCGCTGTCGCTCGCAGGCCACCGCCGAAGGTGTAGTCTGCGACGATCATGGAAACAGGACCGTCGCCCTGCGCCTGCAGGATCAACTTGCCCTCGAACTTGAGCGCTGCACCGAGCATAGCGACCAAGGCCGCGGCCTCGCCGACGATCTGCTTAACCGGCATCGGAAAGTCGTGCCGCGATAAGAGCTCATCCACGGCTGGTCCCAGGCGCACAATGCGTCCGCGCACAGCGGTTTCCCCCACCTGGAAGGGGATCACAACATCATCCGTGATACCGCCGTTGCGGGTGGTTTGGTCGTTCATCAGCTTAGGCTTTCAGTTTGTATCCGCGTTTGAAGAGCAGGTAGGTGGCCCCGCAGGCGACGAAGCACAAGCCTAACGATAGGAAAGCTCCAATGACCGGGTTGGAGTCGGCCACGCCGATGAAGCCGTATCGGAACCCATCGATCAGGTAGAAAAGCGGGTTGAACGCAGACACGTCAGCCACCCAGGTCGGCAACCCTTCGCGCTTCACCGAGAAAAAGGTGCCGGACAGGAACGTCAAAGGCGTGATCACGAAGTTGGTGATGAGCGCAAGCTGATCAAACTTTTCCGCCCACATCCCCGCAATCGCACCCACGGCTCCGAGCAACACCGCCGCAGCCACGGAGAAGAAGACCACGGCCCAAAGATGAGGCACCGCGATGGGCCCACCGGTGACGATCATAAAGACACCGATAGTGACCGCGGTGACGAGGCCCACCATAAGGCCTCGCGTGGCAGCGCCCGCCGTAAAGGCGATGGTCAACTCAGCCGCTGACAGAGGCGGCATCAGGATGTCGACGACTGACCCTTGAACCTTGCCAATGATCAGTGAACTGGATGCGTTCTGAAACGCGTTCGAAAGCACGGCCATCATGATGAGGCCCGGCGGCAGAAACGCACCAAACGGAATGGTCTGCCCGCTCATGGTAACATCACGGCTTGAGCCAAAGGCGACGAGGAACACGGTGAGGTAAAGCATGGTGGTGATGATCGGTGCCAGGACCGTCTGCGCTGCCACTTTCATGTAGCGCTGCACCTCTTTCTTATAGAGGGTCCAAAGCCCCAGGCCGTTGATGGCGCCAAAACGGCGCTCACCAAAAGCGGGAGCTTCTTGAATGTCTACGGCCGAAGGGGTGGGCGCCATGAGAGAATCCCTGTGGTTTATCGATGCCGACATAGACGTGCTTGGGGAGAAACGCAGCCCAGCTTGTGGAGAAAAACGGTCACCCCCAGATATGGACCTTAATAACTTGGTGACTCTTGATCTTGTGCAAGCCGCCCCGATGAGGCACAAAATGTAGGTGCAGTAGAGCTGGCGATTCTACATCTTGTGCAATCGCCCTGAGAGCTCACCAAGACCGGGAGATGACTGATGGCATGGACGGACGAGCGAGTCGAAGAGCTAAAGAAACTCTGGGCAGAAGGCCATTCGGCCAGCCAAATTGCGGCCCGAATGGGCGGCGTGACCCGCAACGCCGTGATCGGCAAAGTTCACCGCCTCGGCCTCTCAGGTCGTGCAGCGCCAGCTAAGCCGAAGAGCGTCATCACCGAAAAACGCACCAGCGTCACGAGCGAGAGTAGCATTTCCGCTGCCGCGGAACCCGTGGCCCGCAAGCCGATCCGCTCGGTGCTGCGTGATCTTCCTCCGATCACCGACATTGGTATTGATCGCGCGACGGTCAGCTCCATCGGCACAGGCCAGTGCAAGTGGCCGATTGGCGATCCGGCCTCCGACGATTTCCACTTCTGCGGCCAGCCAACTTCCGGCGGCAAACCTTACTGCGCGTACCACGTCCAGCTGGCGTTCCAGCCCTCGTCACCGCGCAAAGAGCGTAAGCGCACCGAGGCTCCCGCCCTGCCACGCCCTATCCGCGCCGTGAGCTAAGCCTCGCTAACTAAGTCTACGGATTTTCTGCCAACGCTGCAGCGTCCCGCCAATCTGGCAGGGGCGCTGTTTTGTATTCATCGTCAGCAAACAGCTGAGCCTGGTCGGCATAATGCGGAGAATTCGGCCGACCCATGGCTGAGCCGTAGGGATAGACCGTTTCCGCTCGGATCAGTTCGCCTTCTGCGTTCCATTGAATGACGCCAATATAGCTATCACCCGCCGTACCCGCGAGGCGACCGTCCTCTTCTTCGAGCACCCAGTAGAGCGCACGCAACGCATCGGGTCCACCGATCAGCGGAATGTCCACGTCCCCGCGACGCAGGCGGGACAGCTCTGTAAACGGCACTTCGAGCGATCCGAAGTGGTCCCGCAACCGAGCCGCGGCGTCCTGCACGATCTGGGCATGCGGCTTCGGCTCAAAGTAGCCTCGCATACCGAGATAGAGGTCGTAGATCGCAAGCGCCGCGATGCTGTCCGACGCGCCCTCGCCGTCGAGGTCTTGATCCCAAGCTCGCAGCAAAGCCGATGCCTCAGCATCCGCCGCCTCGATCGCAGGATCATCAATCAGGGCCTTGTACAAGGATCCGAGCGGTGAGTCGTAGCGATAGCCCGTGTCGCGACGGATCTCGCGGATCTGGTCCAGCGTCATCGTCTGCCCACGGTACGCCTCGAAAAGCTCTGTGATGCGCAAGATGCGGTTGGTGTACTTGTTCTCCACGCCCGCGAGATGAGCAATGTCCGCTTCGGTGAGGTTATCCTCCTGCGCCGTCGCCAGCAGCGGGGTGTTGTTGGCGTTGAGCAGGTATCCGCTGGGTGGATTGACGTAGAAGGGCAGCGCGTCGAACGGTTCGTAGGAGGTCCAAAGATAATCCGAACTGTCGCCCGGCATCACGCCTGACCAATCGATCGCTGGATCGCGATCCGGGAACGCCGCGTTGTAGAGGTAAGCGATGTTTCCTTCTTTGTCGGCGTAGAGAAAGTTGGTCGACGGGATCTTGTTCATCCGCATCGCCGCCTTCCAATCATCGAAGGACTTCGCGCGATTGAGCGCATAGTACTGCTCGAAATGACGGACTTCGCCGATACCCGCGTAACGGACAGCAAAGGCGCCTTTGTCATTGCGGATGACGGGACCGTGCACGGATCGCTCGATCTTCTGCCGTACCGGCAAGGTCAAAGGCCCTAGCTTGACCCTGATCCAGAAAGGCTCAACCTCGATATCACGCCATTCGCCGTCGAAGCGATAACGCTTGCCGCTGTCGTCCAGCTCCAAACGATAGACATCCACGAGGTCGGGCACGTTGACGGTATTCGTCCACGACAGATGCTCATTGTACCCCATAAGGATGAACGGCACGCCAGGGAAAAGTGGGCCTGCCATGGACCACCCTTCGCCACTCGCAATGCGGGCTTCCCACCATGCGGCGACACCTTCCCAAGGCTGGTGGGAATTGGAGATGATCAAGGTAGAGCCGTCCTCCATCCGGTGCGGTGCGACGACAATGGCATTCGACCCGCGTCGATCCGTGAGCGGCTCATCTTCAGGAATCTCGCCAGCGTTCAGTTTTGTGAGCACATCGTCAAAGCCGTAGAAGAACGGCGACACGAGCACGAAACCAGCGATCACATCTTCCTCGGTGACCGGGAACAGCTGGCGCCGCAGCATTTCCTCCGGGTGCTGCGCAGCATAGGCGTTGATGCCGGCCGCGTAACCGCGGGCCATGGAGCGAGCACCTTCCGACAGCAGATCCATGTTCGCCGCCGCTGCAGCCTGACTGCCCACGAGGCGATTGACGTAGTCGACAATCGCGCCCTCTTTGCCCGTGATCGCCCCCAACTGGCTTTTGGCTGGAGCGAGCCTCATCTGGACGGTCTCGAAGTCATCCTCGGCGTGAGCTAGCGCCATGCCGAAGGCGACCGCCTCGTCGGTGGCGCCGTAGATGCTCGGCACACCCCATTCGTCTCGCTCAATCTTGTAGGGCGCAGGCGGCTCAAATTCCGCCAACTCAGCGAGCAGTTGCCGTTTCGCTATGCCTTCCAGTGCTGGCAACATCAGTGTGCCAGCGGCCACAACCACGCCGAGCGTGATGCCAATTTTCCGGATCAAGGTGTCCTCCCGCACCGCCTTGGCGGCGGTTTTTCTGCGAGAGAGTTTGGCCGAAAGCCCGGCGCCTGCCTACCCAGCTGGCACCGAGAAAGTGCGACTATTCCGCGGCGATGAACTGCTCAACCGGACCGTCGGTGGGCAGGTGGCAAGTCACGGTGGTGCCTTCGTCTTCCCGGCTCGACAGGCGAACGAAGCCACCGTGCAAGCCCACGAAGCTGTTCACCAAGGCCAAGCCGACACCAGCGCCAGCCCCTGGTCCAGCCGCCTCGTAGCGCTCAAACACCTTGGCCTGGTCGGCTGGCGTCACGCCACGCCCCGTGTCGGAGACCCAGATCCGCACCATGTCGCCCTCCCGCTCCGCGCCCAAAGTGACCGTACCGCCCTCCTCGGTGAACTGAAACGCGTTGGAGAGCAGGTTGAAGATGACCTGCTTCAGCCGCCGCTCATCGCCTCGAATGTGACCAATGGCGGTATCACAGTCGATGGCCAGCTTGATCTGGCTGTCTTCTGCCTTAAGCGCTGCGTAGGTCTTGGCGTTATCCATCAACTCACGAATGTCCACGAGACCAAGCTCAAGATCGAGCTTACCCGCATCGACAGCAGCGAGGTCGATGATGTCATCAACGAGATCGAGCAGCTTTAGAGAAGAGGCCACAATGCCGGCGGTGTAGTCTTTCTGACGATCAGTGAGCGGACCGGCAAACTCGTTCTCAAGAACCTCCGCAAAGCCCTTAATGACATTGAGCGGGTCGCGCAGCTGGTAGCTGATATGGTTCGTGAACCGCGTTTTGATCCGGTCGGCTTCTTCGAGGATCTGGTTCCGCACCTCGAGTTCTTTGGTGCGCTCTTGGCTGTCCGTCACGTCGATAAAGCTGATCAAGGTCGCGCCATCGGGAAGCGGTGACGTGGCGTATCCAATCCAGCGGCCGTCTTTGAGCTTGAATGGACCTCCAGCATCCGGCGTCCGGTCTTGCGGGTTGAAGCTGAC
>JABSRH010000053.1 GCA_013215175.1 Parvularculaceae bacterium
ATTTCCAAGGCGCGAAGGTCATCCGCCTCGAGCAGAACTATCGATCGACACCGCCGATCCTCGCCGCGGCGTCGGAGATTATCAGCCACAATGAAGCCCGGCTGGGCAAAACGTTGTGGACGGAGGAACAGGAGGGAGAGCTCCTCAAGCTTCGCGGTGTATGGGATGGCGAGGAAGAAGCCAGAAGCATTGCGGACGATATTGAAGCTGAACAGCTTAAGGGCCGCTCACTATCCAATATGGCGGTGCTGGTCCGCGCTTCGTTTCAAATGCGCGCGTTTGAAGAGCGCTTCAACACTAGCGGCATTCCCTACCAGGTTGTCGGTGGACCCCGGTTCTATGAGCGTGAGGAAACCCGTGACGCCCTGGCCTATTTGCGGCTGGTCCGAAATCCGTCCGACGATCTGAGTTTCTCGCGGATCATTAACAAACCAAGGCGGGGATTTGGCGAAAAAACACTGGCGCAGCTCAACGTCCTGGCGCGGAAGAATGGCCTTAGCATGGCCGCTGCTGGCAATCTGATGCTTGAGGCTGGCGAGCTGAAGGGCAAGGCGAAATCCGCCATGTCGAACTTCCTCGCGTCACTCGAACGTTGGGCAGGCGAGACCGAGCATATGCCGCCCGCTGCCCTGACGGAAATGGTCCTCGACGAAGCCGGGTACACAGACTATTGGAAGAATTCAAAGAACGTACAGGCACCTTCGAAGCTTGAGAACCTCAAAGAACTCGTCAACGCAGCATCAGAGTTCGACACCCTCGCAGGCTACCTTGACCATGTGAGCCTCGTAGCAGAGCGCAGCCAGACCTCGGACGAAGGCCAGGTTTGGCTGATGACGCTCCATGCCGCCAAGGGTCTTGAGTTCCCTGTGGTCTTCCTACCGGGTTGGGAGGAAGACATCTTCCCCTCAGGCCGCAGCCTAGATGAAAGTGGCCAGGCGGGTCTCGAAGAAGAGCGGCGCCTCGCCTATGTCGGCATCACGCGCGCTCGAGAGAGTTGCCGAATCAGTTTCGCCGCCAATAGGCAAGTCTACGGACGATGGCAGAACGCGCATCCCTCTCGCTTCATTGACGAGCTTCCCGAAGATCAGGTGGATGTCGTTTCCGAGCCAGGTCTCTACGGTGTCGCGGCGAAAGAAATGCCGGCGCAGTCGCGGTTCGCCGACTTGGTGCTGAACGATGCATCCTCCTCGTACAACACTCCCGGCTGGCGGCGAGCGAAGCAGCACGGCCGCCGAGTCACCGCTGAACCGATGATCGAGGCGCAAGCTCGATTGGTAGCCTCATCCGCGCCCGGCGACGATGAGGGCTTCTGCGCAGGAGAGCGCGTGGCTCACGGCAAATTTGGGGAAGGCACAGTGCTGCGCGTGGATGGCAACAAACTCGAGGTGGAGTTTGACGATATTGGCGTCAAGAAAGTCATCTCAAGCTTTCTCGACGCCGTTCCGTACAAAGACTAGCGCTTAGGGCTTTGCGACGGGGTCCACCATCACCCGGCCTTGGATACCGTAGGTGTTCGCGTTGGGGTTAGAGCTATCCCGATATTCCCAACGACGGCGGTCGCGACCGTCGGTGTTGCGATCATCGCGACGGTCTCGGCGATCGTTTCGGTCGTCGCGACGGTCATCCCTTCGATCACGGCGGTCGTCCCAACGGCGGTCCCGACGATCAGCATAGCGATCATATCGGCGATCGTAGCGATCCCAACGACGTTGATCACGCCAGTATCCGTAGTAACTATCTTCCCATCCACGCCAATGGCTGCGGCGGAAACCGTCGTAGTAATTCCACCGGCCATGGCGATCCACGCGACCAATCCGATCGACGTCGATAATCCGCCCACGGCGGTAACTCACCAACTCGATAAACCCGTTGCGCGTCACGCAGATCTCGCTGCGCACACCGCGTCGGCCATAATACCGGCCGTGTCGCCCAGTGTAGGGTTGACGCCAGGTGGCAAAGCCCGTGTCGACCCAGCCGCCACCGCCAGCCAAGAAGATATCAACATCCCAGCCCGATCGATGGTCAGCATGAGCTGGCGTTAAGGACAACGCAACGACAGCGGCCCCGGCCGCAAGGAAAGACTTGATCATGAAGAACCTCCTTCCAAGTCTTACTTGCGCATAGAATAACACTCATCGATCACGAACGGCGTGAATAGCCTGTCACTTAGAACGAATTCATGTTTGAATAGGAACTTCCTATTGGCTCCACGCTTCTGCGGCAGGCCCAACGCCCCGAATAAGCGACATAATCTTCCAATAACGCTTGGGAAACAGGCGCTGTACCGTGGCAAGCAAATGGGCATCTTTACCCACAAGCAGACGATCTTTGCCCTGTTCCGCCGCATCAAGAATAAGTTTTGCTGCTTGCGAAGGCGGCATGATCAGAGACTTCTCCGCCAGCCGTTGTGCGAGCTCACGCTGCTCAACGGGCATACCATCACTGATCCGTGCGCGTTTGGCGATGTTGGTCGCCACGCCCCCGGGATGCACCACCGTCACGCCGACATTCGAGCCTTCGATGGCCAGTTCATGCCGAAGAGCTTCCGAAAATCCGCGTACGGCGAATTTTGCTGAAGAATAGGCCGTTTGCCCCGGCGGTGCGATAACGCCGAAAATCGAGCTGATGTTCACGACTTGGGCTTGCTGTTCCGATGCTTTCATCAGCGGCAAGAACGCCCGCGTCATGTTCACCACGCCGTAGAAATTGATATCCATCAGCCAACGGAAATCATCAGGCTTGGCATGGTCGAACGTTCCACCAAGGGCGACGCCCGCATTGTTGATGAGGTACCGAACCGAGCCAAACTCTTGGTTCACCTGTTCGGCCGACTGGCTGATTGCGGCCTCATCCGAGACATCCATGGCCCGAGTAAGCACGCGGACGCCCTGCCCTCGCGCAGCTTCGCCCGCTACTTCAAGCTCGTCGCCATTGATATCGAACAGCGCCAGATCATAACCGCGCGACGCTGCCAAATCCGTCAGGGCACGACCGATGCCACTTCCTGCGCCGGTGATGACCACCGTTCCTTTACTGCTCATCACTCAGCCGCCTGCAGCATCGCCGGACGTTCGGCCTTAGACTTGAACCGCATCACCCCATCATCCAGCTTCGAAAACTTCGTGTCGAGATAATCGGCCACGTACGACTGATGATTACGCCAGGGTCGGTCCTCACCCTGCTTCGGAAAGAGCTCGATGCCGCGCGCCACATAACCCGACTTCAGGTCAATCGCTGGTTGTGGGTCAGGCGCCGGACCCGTGACTTCTGGCACCACATAATCGGCGCCCTTGCCTTCCATCATCTTGATCAGTCGGCAGACATAGCGACAGGCCAGGTCCGTCTTCAATGTCCAGGAGGCATTCGTATAGCCAAACAAAGCCGCAAAATTCGGCATGCCGGAGAACATGAAGCCCTTGTAGATGTAACTATCTTTGAACTGTGCCAACTCACCATCGACGAACATCTTCATACCGCCAAGCGGAAGAAGCTTCAGGCCGGTGGCCTTCACCACGATGTCAGCATCCAACTCCTCGCCAGAAGCCAGCTTGATGCCATTCTCCGTGAAATGATCAATCTGGTCGGTTCGAATGGAGGCCTGACCATCCCGCAACGCGTGGAAGAGATCATTGTCCGGCACGAGGCAGAACCGCTGGTCCCAAGGGTTGTAACTCGGCTTAAAGTGAGGGTCGATTGGCACGTTCTCGCCAATCTCAGCCTTGATGCCCTTCTCCACCATACCGCGCATATATTTCGGGAATCGCCGGGCGAGTTGATAGGTCGTCATACCCATCAGAATACGCTTGATGCGGAAGAACTTATAGGTCGCAGCAGGCGGCAAGACCTTGCTTACCGTATCGAACCAGGGGTCTTTCGCCGGCAACGACGCCACGTAGGTCGGCGACCGTTGGAGCATGGTCACATGCCCGGCTTTATCCGCCATGGCCGGAACGATCGTCACCGCCGTGGCACCAGAGCCGACGACCACGACCTTCTTGTCCGCATAGTCGAGGTTCTCTGGCCAGAATTGTGGCTCGATAATCTCACCACGGAAATTCTCTTCGCCGCCCATCATGGGCACGTGGCCCTTCTCATAGTCGTAGTAACCCACGCAGGAGAAAACGAACCGAGAGCGGACAAGCTCGGTCGATCCATCGGACCGCAAAATCTTGGTCGTCCACATGGCCTCTTCGGTATTGAACGACAGCTCGGTGACTTTCGACGAATACTCGATCTTGTCTGCAACGCCGTATTCATCAGCCGTGCTCTGAATATAACCCTTGATCGACGCACCATCGGTCAGAGACTTCGGCAAATGCCAGGGCCGGAACGGATAACCCAACGTGTACATATCACTATCGGACCGCACACCGGGGTAGCGGAACAGATCCCACGTTCCACCCATACGTTCGCGCGCCTCAAAAATTCGCAGGCTGAGGTGTGGCAAGTGAATGCGAAGGCGGCTGGCGGCGCCAATGCCCGACAGGCCCGCGCCGATGATGACAACATCGGTGTCCGGCTGGTTCGTCATACTACTCCCTGTCCCGCTCTGTTCCTTGTTCGTCAGGCCGAGCGCGATTATGGCTTGGTTTTAGGCGAGAGATGAGCAGGAATCATGACGCGCTCCAAGGCACTTTTCGGCATAACAATTATCACGCTAGCGGCCTGCCAGACGGAGGGCGAAGCACCGCTGACGCCAGGCGCTGAAATGCGGGCGCAATTGCCGCCGATTTCTGCCGAAGTCTTGGAAAGGCACGTCGCCACGCTCAGCGACGACAGCTTCGAAGGCCGCGCCCCTGGTACCGCCGGTGGCCGCGAGACCCGCGACTATCTTGCCAAGGAAATGAAGCGGATAGGACTTGAGCCGCTGGGCGACAGCTACGAACACGAAGTCACGCTGGTCAGCCGAACTCTCGACGCGGATCAGTCCAACGCCAGGATCGATCTCGGTCGCGGCTTCGACACCCTCTCCTACGGGCCTGAGGCGGTTTATTGGACCAAGCGCGACGATACGCGCATCTCGCTGAAGGACTCGCCTTTGGTGTTTGTCGGCCACGGTGTCGTGGCACCCGAATATGGCTGGAACGACTATGCGGGCCTCGACGCCCGCGGAAAGACGGTCGTGATGCTCATCAACGACCCCGGTTTCCGGGCGGAGGGCGCTGATTTCAAAGGCCGGGCGATGACCTACTATGGCCGCTGGACCTACAAATTCGAGGAAGCGGCCCGCCAGGGCGCCGACGCAGCCATCATCATCCACCAAACCGAGCCCGCTTCTTATGGCTGGGGCGTGGTCTCTGGCAGCTGGTCCGGACCGCAGCTCAACTTGCCGCGCAACCCTAATGACACGGAGCCAGTCTCGCTCGAGGGCTGGGTGACCACCGAACAAGCTGAAGCGCTATTCGACAGCGCAGGGCTGGACTTCGGCGAAATGGAGCAAGCCGCATCGGCTAAAGGCTTCACCCCCGTTAGCATGGGCAACCTCACCCTATCGGCAGAGATATTCCAATCGCTAAACTTGACGGAAAGCGCCAACGTCGCTGGCGTTCTGCCAGGCAAGAAGCGCCCCGAAGAATACATCCTCTACACCGCCCACTGGGACCACCTGGGCGTGGACCAGGAACTCGTTGCTGAAGGGAAAGACGGTATCTTCAACGGCGCGGTCGACAACACCACCGGCACTGGCGGCATTCTCGCCATGGCTGAGAGCTGGGTGACAGCTGGCATCCAACCGGACCGCAGCCACCTCTTTGTCGCCGTCACAGCAGAAGAGTCGGGCCTTCTCGGCTCCCAGGCGTTCGCTTCGAACTCACCGGTTCCGCTGAGCCAAATCGTCGGCGGCCTCAACATCGATGGGTTCTTGCCGCTGGGCCGAACGAAGGACCTCACGGTCATGGGCTTCGGCTCGTCGGAGCTGGAAGACATCCTGCGCGATGTGGCCGCCGAGCAAGGCGTCTCGCTGACTCCCGATCCCTCGCCCGAGGCCGGGTACTTCTACCGCTCCGATCACATCGAATTCGCCAAGCGCGGCGTACCGATGCTCTACGTCGCGCCGGGCGAGAACCTGGTGAAAGGCGGCATCGCTGCAGGGAAAGCCGCCGCTGACGCCTACCGCGCCGGGCCGTATCACAATGTCACCGACGAGTATGACCCGGACACCTGGACCTTCGACGGGATGGTGCAGACAATGACCATCCTGCGAGACGTCGGCGTCGAGCTGAGCGAAAGCAATGTCCGACCGAATTGGTACGAGGGCAGCGAATTCCGCGCCGCCCGAGACGCGCAGCTGCGCGATGAAACGCAGCGATAGCGCATCGATACCGATCACCGCGTTGACTGCGGGCGCTTGAGCCCCGAAACGCTCTCCAGATCCTGCGGCAGCGGCCTAGCTGCCCTCAACACGAATAACAGGTGCGCCGACCGCAGAGCGGCCCGCGCGTCAGCGAGGAACAAAAATGAGCGCTAGCACGGACGTCGATCCTGGACGCACGCCTGATACCGAAGTCTCCGTCGCAGAGACCTTCGGCATCAAATCGAACATGAAGGTCCCTGCCTTCAGCGAGGCGGGTGATCACGTGCCGGTGCGCGACGAGAGCTATCGCTTCGATCCGCAAACCACCCTCGCGATCCTGGCGGGCTTCGCGCACAACCGTCGCGTCATGGTGCAAGGCTATCACGGCACGGGTAAGTCGACACACATCGAGCAAGTCGCTAGCCGCCTCAACTGGCCTTGTGTACGGATCAATCTCGACAGCCACGTCAGCCGGATCGACATGATCGGCAAAGACGCGATCGTTATTGAGGACGGTAAGCAGATCACGGCCTTCAAGGAGGGCATTCTTCCGTGGTCGTTCCAACGCCCTGTCGCCCTCGTCTTTGACGAGTACGATGCAGGTCGTCCGGATGTGATGTTCGTGATCCAGCGGGTTCTGGAGGCGGAGGGTCGCCTCACCCTGCTCGACCAGAACAAGGTTCTCACGCCGAACCCATTCTTCCGCCTCTTCGCCACCACCAACACGATTGGCCTTGGCGACACGACGGGCCTCTACCACGGCACACAGCAGATCAACCAAGGCCAAATGGACCGTTGGTCGATTGTTACCACACTGAATTACTTGGCACACGACGAGGAAACCGAGATCGTCGCTGGCAAGCTGCCAAGCTATCAGTCCAAGGAAGGTCGCGAGACCCTCGACGCCATGGTGCGCGTCGCGGACATGACCCGCAACGCGCTGATGGCCGGCGATATCTCCACAGTGATGAGCCCTCGCACGGTGATCACCTGGGCCCAAAACGCCGAGATTTTCGGCGACATCGGCTACGCTTTCCGCGTGACGTTCTTGAACAAGTGCGACGAACTCGAACGTCCCCTCGTCGCCGAGTTCTACCAACGCGCCTTCGGAGAAGACCTACCCGAAGCCAGCCACCTCATCGACGTGGCCTGATCGCATCAGCCCTCAGCCGGCGAGACGGATCGTCTCGCCGTGGAAAGCTGCAAGCTTGGGGTGGTCGATAGCCTCGATGAACTCATCCATTAGCGCCGCCTGGCACGCGCGGCGCGCCTCCCTTACTCGACCTGCCAGACCGGCATCACGGCAGGCCGCTTTCGCCTGACGTTCAAGCGCCCCGTAGACGCTCTCAACGCCCTCTTGCGTGGTCAGTACATCACGATCGAGCCGCATGCGGACCTGATCATCCGCGTGGGCAATGCTTGTCAGGCTCAACACAGTAGCTGCCGCCATCATCATCAACTTGGTCATTTCTATCACCCTATCGGCGCTTTCGTCCGAGCAGGACAAGCGCTCTGCAGCTTGAAGAAACCGGGAGAGAGAAACCTGAAGTCACGCCGCACACCGGCTGTCCCGACCGTCGAGACAAGCCAAACATGCGGCGGAAAAGCGTGGTCTGCTCGCCAGTTACCAGAACCGGCGAAGCCGTTTTCAGAAACGATCAGCCATGGGCGCCGAAATGGTGCGCGATGGCGAGGCTGATCCGGCGGCACTGCTCAAACGCCCGCTCCAGCGGCGCGATGGTCTCACGCTCAATCGCCTCGTAACCGGTGTCAGTGCCGTCTTCGTCGGCAGGCTCATCGAACAGCGATTGCATGTCCGTCGCCGACTTTTGCGGAAAGCCTTGCCGCAGCTGTTCCACCGCGCGTGGAACATCAAGCGCCAGGATCTCGTTCAGCACCTCGGGCCGTGAGAACCCACCGGCCCGCGCGAACGACGGCAAGCGCGCGCCGAGCAAGAACATATGCTGCAGCAGCGCCAGCCGTAGGGCATGCAGCAGATCGAGGTTCAGTGGCGCCTGACCCTTCTGGTCGAAGCCCATCTGTTCCAGACCCCGCTTCAGCTTGATCGCACCGGGCCGCAGGTGCGCCGCCAACTCCAGCGCGGCAAAGTAACGGCGATCCTTCACCAAGTGAGCGGCGAGGTCGCCACAAGCCCGCTCCAGATGAACCTCTCCGCCGGAGATCGGACGCGTTGCCCAGAAGCTGCCGTCATAGAGCTTCATGTAAGCGATGAGCGTCTTCATGTCGGACAGCGACGCGGCCTTGGCCACCAACGTCATCAAACGGCGGAAGCGATCCGAGGTCTGGGCAAGCTCAGCATAAGCCTCCGGCTCCGTCGCGATCGCCTCCCCAACGCCAGCATGCAAGTTGGCCACATAACCGATCTGCTGCAACGAGCCATTGTGCGAGATCGCCCGAATACGGCGCAGGCTGATTTCTTCCTCGCCCGAGCGCTCGAACTGGCGCTTGGTCTTGCGCGAACCCGCCGGTGGCAACAGCGCCAGGCCCGGCCCCATGGCGACAGTCGCCATCGCTTCTTCATGGAACAGGTCCAGCTGAACGCCGCGCACCGTGTTGTAGAAGTCGAGGCTGGCCTCCGTCCGCTGATAAAACGGATCCTCCACCGGCTCGTTGATCCGCGCCGTCAGCAAACCCGCCAGCACCGACTGGGCGGCTTCTGGCGAAGCGAACCAAGCATAGCCGTCACCACCCTGAAAACTGATCTCGTGCCCAAGACGCACGCCCGCTTCATCAAACCGCCCGCGCGCCCAGGGCGACATGGCATAGCGGCTGCGCTCCAAGATCGAACCGGGGTGCCCGCCGCGCCCCATGCTCTCGCCGTGGGTGTTGAAGATCACCGCTTCGAGGTGGCTCAGTCCCTGGCGGCCCATCTCACGAGCCAATTGCCCCTGCAACCGCTCAATCGCCAGCGTCGCTGGCAGTTGCCCCATAAAACGCCCGGCATCGGAAAAACCGGCTTCAATGGACACTCGACCGCGCCGCTCCACCTGCTCACGATAGCAGGGCTGCGCTAGTAGGACAGAAAGGATACGACGACTACGGTCAAAACTCTGCGCTGTCTCGAAGAGTGGACAGACATCCACTTTGCCGTCCACGCCAAAGCGCTTGGTCAGGTAGACCGCCGTCAGGACAGTCACGGGGTTCTCACACTCCGCAATCAGAAGGCGGATCGGCGTGTCTTCATCGACGTGTTTGAGGATCTGCGCCGCAGTAATGGCGATCCGACGCGCTGACGAAGTCTCTGATGCGAGACTGCCAAAGTTCACCCGAACCGGCTCCACCGCTGACACAGCCTCATTGACAATGCTCAACGCTGAATGGCCGAACAGGTCGGCCTCGCGCGGGATCGGCAACAGCGAACGCGCCGCGTTGCGGATCTGAGAAGCGTTGAGGCGGAAATGGATCTCGCCCAGGCCCAAGCCGCGGACGCTCATCAGGCCAGCAACGGCCAAGATCGCGATGGCCTGATCCTTGTCAGCTGCTTGAGCGGCCTCGCGCAGACCGTCGATCAGAGGGCGGATCGACGTCAGTCGTCCCTCCCCTTCAGCCGTAAGCGCATTGGCCACAGCCGCCACACCCTCAGGCGTAGCCAATGCCGCATCATCGGCAAATCGAGCGCTGTCGGCTTCAGCGCGCTCAAGCGCAGCCTCCAACCTCGCAACAACCCCGTCGACACTGGCAACGCCAGCCAAGGGTTTTAGCGTCTCCGCGTAATGATGAAGCGCCGAAGCCTTTTCAGCCAAACGGTGCCGGAAGATCTGTACCCAGCCGATATCCTGCCTACCGTCGAGATCGTAACCAACCCACGTCGCCAGCCCAACCAATTGCGGCAGGACCGACTTAAACGCGTCGCCAAAACGCTCTTCAGCCTTCCTCAGCAGGTGACGGTTGAGCTGCAATATCGCGTCAGCTGCCGCAGCCAAAGCGCGGCTCGCCTCTTGATGCTCATCGCTCAGCTTAATCCCATCACGGATCGATGTGGCTTCATCAATGGCGGCGGACCCACGCAAGGCAAATCCCCCCTCGGAGCCCATGGCAAAGGTCGGGTGGCCGGTGAAGACGATCGTCTCGACGGGGCGGCCAACTTGTTCCTGCAGAGCCTCCAAGTCGGTTGCGGCATCGACGGTGGCCGACACCGCATCAACGAGCGCCCCACCCGCAGCAAGGTAGGCTTCCCCTTGCGCCATGCGCGCCCGAGCGGCTTCACCGGACAGCTCACCAATCATCGTATGGGTATCGTCCAGGGACAGTTCCCCCGCCTCGATGGACTTCGACAATTCGTGCGAGAGCCGCCGAACCGGGTTGGCCAGCGGATCCGTCGCTAAATCCCCGCGCAGGGTTTCCAGGCGGCTCGTCAGGTCAGAAAGCGTCAGGCCCATCACAATCACTCCGTGCTGCGACGCAATAGAGCAGGCTTTGTGGAGCAGGAAAACAGCTAGCGCCAGCTGGCGTCCAGAGCGCCGAAAACTCGGGTTGGCAGCGGCTCGGTATTGCGCTCAACCAAGGCAAAGCCGATCGCCATTTCCATGAGGTTGTATGCTCACCTTTTTCCTTCTGGCCGCCGTCGCGATGCAGGCCAGCACCACGGACCCGAAGTGCACGTGGGCGACCTTGGACGGCAATAAGCCATTGGTCATCGCGCACCGCGGCGCCTCTGGCGAGCGTCCCGAACATACGATTGCGGCCTATCAACTCGCGATCGAGCAAGGCGCAGATGTCATTGAACCCGACCTGGTGATGACGAAAGACGGTGTGCTGATCGCACGGCACGACCGCTATTTGTCGACAACAACAGACGTGGCCTCTCGCCCAGAATTCGCCGATCGTCGGCGGAACAGGCCCTACGGTAGTGGCGAACGAAGCGATTGGTGGACTGATGATTTCACCCTGGCTGAAATCAAGACCCTGCGCGCGGTGCAACCGCGCCCTGATCGCCCGCAGGATTACAACGGACAGTTTGAGATCCCAACGTTCGCCGAAGTTGTGGCGCTAGCAAAGGCGGCGGGTGTCGCAATTTACCCGGAAACCAAGGCACCAGCTGTCCATGCAGAAGCCGGCTTAGACATGGAAACAGCCGTTTTGACCGCCTTATCGGATGTTGGCTGGACAGACGCGACGGCCCCCGTCTTCATACAGTCGTTCGAGCCGGAAATCCTACGCTCACTGAATACCAAGACCGAGGTTCCTCTGGTTCAGCTGGTTTACGAGTTACCGGGTGGGAATGCCCCTGAGGCTAACATCCCCCTAGCTGATATCATCGACTACGCCGATGGTGTTGGCCCCTCAAAAGTCCTCGTGGTGGGCAAGAGTGGCGATTCAACAGGATTCGTCGCCAAAGCGCATCGACTTGGCCTCTTCGTCCACCCGTGGACCTTTAGAGATGACCAGCCGCCAGCGGACGGCATAGCAATCGACGAAGAGCTCGATAGGATGATCCTATTGGGAGTCGATGGTCTCTTCACAGATTTTCCGAATACCGCTGTAAAAACAACGCAGCGGTCCTGTGCCTAATGACAAGGAATGCCGGGACTACAGCGCAACCGCAACGTGATTTAGCTCAAAGTTGAAGGACAAGCCGAAGAGCGTCTTAAAGCAATTGGGTATAACGTTCACGCGCAGGATCGAATTGCGCCCTTTGTGCAGTGGCTGGGAGAACAGCGACATGACCATGGTTTCGCCTAACAATCCCTCGCTAGAGTCCGCCATTGCCAGCATCGGCCGCTACACCAAGGATGCGATCGTCATCACCGATCCCGGTGACGAAGGACCGCACAAAATCGTATGGTGCAACGAGGCCTTCACCGACTTGACCGGCTACGCTCTGGAGGAAGTGCTGGGCAAAAGTCCCGCCGTTCTCCGCGGCCCAGAAACAGCGCCTGAGCACTCCAAAGTTATCGCCGAAGCACTCCGCAACTGGCAAGGCGTTCGCCAAGAGATCTTGAACTATAGAAAAGATGGCGATCCATTCTGGACCGAACTCTCCATTTCTCCTGTCACGGATGAAAAAGGTTACTGCCACTACTGGGTAGCCACGCAGCGGGACATCTCTTCGCGCAAAAAACTGTTGGATGAGCTTCGAGCAACGGAAGAGCGCCTCGAACGCGTAGCGTCAGAGGCTAAGCAGCACCGAGCTCGCTTGACCAGCCTCGTCGACAACGCTCCGGGTTCACTCTACGAATTTGCTATGGATACGGAAGGCCAGTTCTCCTTCCCTTACCTATCCGAGGGTTTTGCTGAACTCTACGGCCTGCCGAAAGAGAGGGTCGCCGACTTCTCAAGCATGGTCTTCGAAGTCGTGCACCCCGACGACATCGACGTACTGCATCAGAGCATTCTCGTCTCGGCTGAGAAGATGTCTCGCTGGACGTGCCGCTGGCGCATTGCCCATCCGTTGGGCGAGAGATGGTTGGAAGGTGGTTCTATACCTCACCTCGAGGAAGCCACCGGCACCATCGTCTGGTCGGGCTACATTTCAGACGTGACCAGCCAGGTCTCTTGGGAACAAGAACTCGAGAAAGCCAAAGTTCAAGCTGAGGCGGCGAACGACGCAAAGTCACAGTTCCTTGCGAACATGAGCCATGAAATCCGTACCCCGCTCAATGGTGTTCTTGGCATGGCTCAGGCGCTCCGCGGCACGGCGCTGGATGACATGCAGCAGGACTACCTGGACTCGATCGCCCGCGCTGGCGAGGGACTGCTTTACGTCCTCAACGACATTCTAGACTTCTCGAAAATTGAATCGCAGCGCGTCGAGGTCAGTGCACGACCATTCAACCTGTCGCGACTATGTGAGGGTGTACATCGTATTCACACCGTCCACACGCAAGAGAAGGGCTTAGATTTCTCCCTAAGCATGAATCTTGGCGAGCAGGCCGGTCGCTTCGGCGATCCCGATCGACTGACGCAAATCCTGCATAACCTTCTCGGCAACGCGATCAAATTCACCAGTCACGGTCACGTCGCCCTCGATGTGCACACCACCTCAGACCAAGGGGGTCGCGTCGTCTTCACCGTATCGGACACCGGCTGCGGCATCTCCAAAGACCATCTTCCGCACCTCTTCGACCGCTTCAATCAAGCGGATGCTGGACTCCGTCGCGAGCATTCCGGCACCGGCTTGGGTCTTGCCATTTCGAAAGGCTTGGTTGAGCTTATGGGCGGTGAGCTGACGGTTGAAAGTACCGTAGGCCAAGGCACAACGTTCCGCTTCTCACTCCCTCTGCCGTCTGCTGAACTACCGGAAATTGCGCCGGTCTCAGCACCGAAACAGCAAGCTGCCGTTTCCATTCTTTGTGCTGATGATACAGAAATCAATCAGAAGGTGCTCACCGCCCTTCTCCGACCCTTCGGTCACAATGTGGTGGTGGCGAGCAATGGCCAAGAGGCCGTCAATCTCTGCAGCTCGCACACATTCGACATCGTGCTGATGGATATTCAGATGCCAGTCATGGACGGCATCGAAGCCTTACGCCGCATTCGTTCGATGGAATCGGCGCGAACGCAAAAGCCCGTGCCCATGGTGGCGGTCAGTGGGAATGCGATGGATCACCAGGTCAAAGAATATCTCGGGGTGGGCTTTGACGCGGTCATGTCAAAGCCAATCAACATCGATCAGTTGAGTGCCCTGATCGCCAAGCTCTGTGACACATCCGAACAGGAGCAGCCGCAAGAGGCCGTCAGCCATTGAATTGATCCAATAACGCCGTATACCGCTCAATACCCTGGGCACCAGTGACCAGTTTTTTCTCATTGAACACCATTGCTGGCACCCCCTGGATATAGCGCTCGAGCCAGACATTTTGGCGTGCACGAACATTCTTGGCTCGCTCTTCCGTTTCTAGGACCCGCCGCGCCTCGTCAGGGTCCAATCCAACGTCCTCAGCCACCGAGGTGAGCACGTCGATATCCGACACGTTGCGCTGGTGGGTGAAGAACGCCTCGAAGAGCGCCAGCTTGAGATCATGCTCTCGGCCTTGCTCATTGGCCCAATCGAGAAGCTGATGCGCACGGAACGTATTACTCATGGACGTGTCTTCAGTGTACTTGAACTGGAAACCGAGTCCCTCACCGATGGCCGATAATCTCGCCCTCGCTTTTTCAGAAGCCTCAGGCGTGGTGCCATACTTCATCGCCATGTGCTCTCGGAGGTTTTGGCCCTCCTCTGGCATACCAGGGTTCAGCTCAAAGGGATGCCAATGAACATCAAGCTCGATGGCCAACCCCTCTGCAGCGGCCACCAATTGCCGATAGCCGATGACGCACCATGGGCATACTACGTCAGAAACAATATCGACACGGATCATCACAGTGCTCACGCTCAACGCGATCCGCCGAAGACATCCCGCGCACAAAAACTGGTGTCCCCGGCAGGACTCGAACCTGCTACCTACAGATTAGGAATCTGTCGCTCTATCCTGATGAGCTACGGGGACCCGGCACCGGTCTAACGCGAAACGCGGCGGGCGTCATCCCTCGGGAGAGCCCGCCGGTCTCAAGCGCTTAGTGAGGCGCTTCCCCTGCCGAGGTGGAGGTTAACCAATGTGACCCTATCCCGCAACGACGAGATGCACATGAGAAGCAATGGTTTGATTTGGAGTGACTTTTGCGCTCAACGTAACGATAAGCCAGCCATTAACCGCCCCCGAGGGCTTGAACTGGATTGAGATCACCTAGCTGGCGAAACAGTAGCCCTGGTCACCCGAAATGGTCCCAACCATCCGACGATATCGACAGCAGCCGCCCATCCGCAGCCCGCAAAGTCGCTATTCCCTCGGGTCCAGCCATCGCCTCGGCACGGCCAATGACCGCTAGTCTCAGACCATGCTGCTGCGCTTCGACGAGGTGCCGTTCGCCATCCTTCGCCAGCAGGAACAGCGTCTGGTAATCATCACCACCTGTCATCTGCCGAAGTGCCAATTTTTCATCCGCTCCGGGATTATCAGCAAAGGGAACGTGCTGAAGGTCAATAGTAAGGTCCACGCCACTAGCCTCAGCGAGATGCTTGGCGTCCGCCATCAACCCGTCTGAGACATCGAGCGAAGCTTTCGCATGAGCCGCAATGAAGCCCGCTTCTGCGAACGGAGGTTGCGGCAGCCGATACGGTAAGGCGCCTGGATCATCGGCAGGCGGCGCGTTGCGAGCCGCCTCGAGGCCCACGACGCCATGACCAATCTCACCCGTGACGACGAGCAGGTCTCCAGCCTCACCACCGGCGCGCAGCAACGGCGTGGTGAAGAGGGGTTCACCGAACATCGTTACACTGATCACTAAGTGCTGACCTGACGTCGTATCTCCGCCGAGCAGCCGTAAGCCATGCGCCTGGTGTTCCGCATCCAGGCCACGAGCAAAGGCAGCGAAGCCCTCCTCGCCCAACCGCGAGGGCCACACTAATCCCAGCATATAGGCCGCCGGCCGAGCACCCTTCGCGATCACATCGGACATATTCACCCGAAGCGCCTTGCGGGCCACTAGGTCAAGAGGATCGGTGGGCAGGAAGTGCACGCCTTCGACCAAGATATCTTTGGTCAGCACACGGCCAAACGCGCGCGCGGCATCATCGTCGAGCCCCATCGCGCCCTCACCGGCCAATGGCTTGAGGTAGCGCGTGATGAGATCAAACTCACCCACGGGTCAGGAGGCGAACTCGTCGCTATCCCGCGCGTCACGGCCACACGCTTCGAGCACAGCGTTAATGAACTTCGGCTCCTGCTCGCCAGCACCAAAGAAGTCGTTCGCGATGTCCATGTACTCGTCGATGACCGCGCCGACAGGTACGTCAGGCCGACGGATCAATTCGTACACACCACAGCGCAAAACCGCCCGCGCCGTGGCATCGAGCCGCTTCAGGCTCCAGCCTTGCCGGAGATGCTTGTCCACCAGCCGATCGATGGGCCGCTGGGCATCGATCACGCCCTTGACGATATCCGAGAAGAATTCGTCGTCCGCCGACCGGATCGCAGAGCCGTCCAATTCGCCGCCCAAACGGTGGTGCAAGAATTCGCGGACGACTGCGTCCACGCCCTGCCCCGAATGCTCGAGCTGGTAGAGGGCCTGCACAGCGGCGAGGCGCGCCAGGGTTCGCGCGTCCCGGCGCGTCTTGGCGTAATCTTCGGCAGTGTTCATTTCTCACCCAATTCGCGGAGGAAGGCCTCAAAGTCCTTCGCCTCGCGGAAGTTCTGGTAAACGCTGGCGT
>JABSRH010000054.1 GCA_013215175.1 Parvularculaceae bacterium
GTGAGCCCGACCACGAGGGCGGGGATATTCGCTATCCGAGCCAGTCCCGATGCGCCGCGCACGAGCAATTCGCCCGCGAACAGCAGGATGCCCAAGCCGACGAGAAGGAAGAGAACGGACTGGATCATGGTCGGTGAGACTTAGTCCCAGCGACCCTTCTCCACCACGTTGAGGCCTGCAAACAGCAGCGTGAAAAAGATGATGACCATGAGGCTCGGTGGAAAGCCACCTGAGCCCGCCGCAAGCAATGACGTCATGAACCACTCCGGACGTAAGAATGAAGTACCGAGCGCAGATAGCCCCGGTGGGCCCCCGCGTCACCCCCTAGTTCGTCTCTCATGGCGCTGCACAACGTCGCCGGTCCTGCAATGCGAAGGAATGGTTGCTCAGGGCGAGGGGCGGGTCTATGGCCAAGGCTTTCGCGGCCTCCACGGCCGGCTAAAGACACAGGCAGAATTGTCATGGCTTACAGTAGCTTAGAGACAGAACTTGAGGATCGTGTTTTGGTCATCCGGCTGTCACGGCCGGAGGCTTTGAACGCCCTCAACAAGGCGCTGATGGATGAAATGACCGATGCGCTGCGGGCGGCTGATGCCGATCCGAAGGTTAGCTGCATCATCATCACGGGCTCGGAAAAAGCGTTCGCTGCTGGTGCTGACATCAAAGAGATGGCCGACAAGACCGCCACGGAAGCCTATCTCGAGGACTTCATCACGGCGAACTGGGAAGAGGTCACCCGCGTGCGCAAGCCGGTGATTGCTGCGGTCGCGGGCTACGCTCTCGGCGGCGGCTGCGAGTTGGCCATGATGTGCGATTTCATCATCGCTGCGGACAACGCCAAGTTCGGGCAGCCCGAGATTACGATTGGCGCCCTCCCTGGTGCAGGCGGAACCCAGCGCATGGCTCGTTTCATCGGTAAGGCCAAGGCCATGGATATGTGCCTCACCGGCCGTATGATGGGCGCCGAAGAGGCCGAACGCTGCGGCTTGGTGGCTCGCATTGTGCCGAAGGCTGAGCTGATGGACACGGCCATGGAAGCCGCGAAGAAGATCGCTGGCTACTCGCGGCCTGTGTCGATGATGGTGAAAGAGAGCGTCAACCGCGCTTTTGAGACGACCCTGTCCGAGGGTGTCCGCTTTGAGCGCCGGGTTTTCCATTCTGTCTTTGCGACCGAAGACCAAAAAGAGGGCATGAGCGCCTTTATCGAGAAGCGCGAGCCGAACTTTAAAGACGCATAAGGCTCCCTCCGGTCTAAGTCTTCTCCGCCGGCTACGTTGAGGGAAGCCATGGATATTGTTCTCGCCGTCATGTTGGTCGGTGTCGCAGGCATCGGCGCCCAATGGCTCGCCTGGCGAGCCAACGCACCCGCGATCGTTTTGATGGCGGTAGCTGGCATTCTGCTCGGCCCTGTGTTTGGCCTTTTGCGACCTGAAGAAACCTTCGGCGACATCTACCAGCCAGCTATTTCCCTCGCGGTGGGGATCATCCTTTTTGAGGGTGGTCTGCAGCTCAAGTTTGATGAGCTGCGCGAGCTGTCGAAAGGTGTTCGCCGCCTCGTTTTTCCCGGCGTGGTGTTCGCCTGGACCTTAGGCTTTCTGGCGGCCTGGCAGCTCGCCGGGTTGTCGGTACCCACTGCGCTTGTCTTCTCTGGCATCATGGTGGTGACGGGCCCGACGGTGATCATGCCGTTGTTGCGCCAAGCGAAGCTGACGAGCCGCCCGGCGACGCTGCTCCGTTGGGAAGGGATCGTGAACGATCCCATCGGTGCGTTGCTTGCCGTTTTCGTTTTCGAAATCCTGCATTTGACCCACCCTGGCGGTGAGGGAGCGACCTTGTTCCAAGCGGCAGGGTCACTGGTTATCGGTACAACCCTGTCGGCGGTATGGGGCTGGTTGCTCGGCTTCTTTGTGGCGCAGAGCTTCCGTCGCGGTTGGGTGCCTGAATTCCTCAAGACTCCGGTTCTCCTCTCGTTGGTGCTCGCTTGCTTCGGCATGGCCAACGGCGTTCAGGAAGAGGGCGGTCTGCTTGCCGTCACGGTGATGGGTGTCACGATCGCCAACTCCAAACTGCCGAGCATCAACCAGCTCCGTCAGTTCAAAGAGAACATCGCTATCCTTTTCGTGAGCGGTGTGTTCGTGATGTTGACGGCCAACTTGACCTTCGATGTGCTCTTCAGCCTGACCTGGAAAGACATCTTGTTCGTCGCGGCGATGCTGGTTCTCGTTAGGCCGCTGGCAGTTCAGGCTTCGCTCGCGGGCACGGCGATTGAGAAAAACGAGCGGCGTCTCGTCAGTTGGATCGCGCCGAGAGGGATCGTCGCTGTGGCGGTCTCCGGCCTTTTCGCCGCGAAGATGGTGGAGCTGGGCTACGAAGACGGCGCGAAGATGGTGCCCCTGGCTTTCGCCATGGTCTTTGCCACGGTGCTGGCGCACGGCTTCTCCATTGGTCCGTTGGCCAAGCGTTGGGGCCTGGCCCAGGTCGGGCGGCCCGGCGTGCTGATCATTGGTGCGTCGCCCTGGTCGGCTGAGCTCGGTGCGAAGCTGAAGGAGCTCAAGGTTCCGGTGCTGATCGCTGATTCGAGCTATCGCGCGCTTCGGCAGGCCAAGAACAAAGGCCTGGAGACCTTCTATGGCGAGATCCTGTCAGAGGTGAGTGAGCACCACATCGAGTTTGTGAAGTACGACACGGTGCTCGCGCTTACCGGCAACGAAAGCCACAATGCGCTCGTGTGCACCGACCTAGCCCACGAAATGGATCGCTCGCGGACCTATCAATTGTCGAGCCGTGGGCAGGAAGAGCATCGCCGCAATCTGTCCTACGCTGTGCAGGGGCGCCCGCTTTTTGCTGAGCCCATCGGGCTCGAGGGTTTGATGCGTCGGCATTATGGCGGTTGGGGGTTCCAGCTGACCAAGTTGAGTGATGAGTACCCGCCGGAGACGTTCTTGGAGGCCATCGGCGAGGAATCGCTGATCGTGGCGGTAGAGCGTGACGGCCAACTGTTATTCACGACGCAGAACGGCTCGCTCAAACCGAAGCTGAAGGACAAGGTGCTCGCCTTCGTGCCTCCCGCTGTGATTGAGGGACGGTCGCGCCGCGAGCCCAAGTCGGAAGAGGTTGAGCAGCTGGAAGCCGCAAAAGAAGAGGCGCTGTCTGATCTCGAAGAGGCGAGCGGCTTAACCCCTAGTTAAGAAGGCTCGCTTTAGTCCTAACGGGTCGTTAACCGTGGGCATGAGCCAGCCTCGATGAACTCGATCGGAGCCTCCAAGCGCGATGAAGCGCTGAAGACTTTCGCTGACGCTTATGCGGCGCGGCGAAAGCTTGAGGGCCTGCGTTCGGATATTGAGCGGGCGGAGCAAGAAGCGAGCAGCGCCGAAAAGGCGCGCCAGGCTTTTCTCTCTGGACTGAACCACGAACTCCGTACACCGCTTAATCACATCATCGGGTTCGCTGAGCTGTTGAAGCAGGCTGACGAATATGGCTTTGGCGAGGACAAGAAACAGGAATATCTCGACCTAATCCTCGGGGCGGCGGGCACGCTGCTTGACCAAATCAACGCCATTCTGGTGTCAGCGGGCTATGGTGAGCCAACGCCTGCACCGGACTCGGCTGGCTCCTTGGTGACGGTGCTTCGGCGGGTCATTCAGGAGAACACCGCGAAGCTTTTCGTGGGCAAGGTGGATATCGCTGACGATGTCCCGCCTTCGATGATCGCCAGTCGGGACCTCTATAAGTCGTTGCAGATGGTGTTCAGTGCACTTACCGATAAGGCGAGAGAGCGTCGGACCCTCGGCGTGAAGGTCAATTCTCCCGCGCCAGGTGAGCGAGAGATCGTTCTGGTGCTGTCGGTGCTGTCAGCTCACGAAGGACTGACTGAGGCCTCATTGAATGCGGCGCGTACAGAATTGATCAATCACGATGGCCGGCTGGAGGTCACCTCTGGATCCGGCACGTTCCAAATCTTCATTGGCTTACCCATCCAAGAGCAAAGGCAGGTCGCATGAGCGCCACAGCCCGCATCGAACGCCCCGCTGCCGCAGCCCAGACATCCACGGTTCTCGGCCGTGTCGTCGCCCAATCCTCAGGCCGCACGGTCATTGCTAGTCGCTTAAGTGCAGGCTTGCGCATGGGTGATCGCCTCGTGTTTACCGGTGCGCCGCAAGTGTTGGCTGTCGTCACGGGCTTTGAAGCGCCGATGACGAACCCGGAGCTTTCTGACGATGACGTGTTGTTCGTTGAAGTCCGGACGGTGGGTTTGCTGCGTGCGGATGGTTCGGCCGGGCGCGGCGCGGCTCAACCCTCCATGGGGGCCGAGTGCTTCCGATTACCGACGAGCGTTGAGACCCTCGATGCTGGCATGGGGCGTGCGGTGGTTGTTGGCGAGCGTGGCCCTGGTGCACCGGTGCCGATTGATGCTTCCGCTATTTTAGGCCGTACCATGACGGTGACGGGAGACGCTGGAACTGGGAAGAGTGCTAGCCTCGCGGTCCTCATGCGCGCGTTGCTGGTGGATGGCTTTCCCGCCCGTCTCGTGATGATCGATCCCGAAGGCACCTTCAGCCGGTCGTTTGGGCGGGCTGCAAGCGTGGTCGACGTGTCGTCGTCAGGCTTACCCATTTCGATTTTGACGCTCGAAGAATTGGAGACGTTGCTCGCCAAAGTTGGAGGGCCGCTATCGGCGAATGAGCGCTATGCGTTGTCTCGCACTCGCCGTGCGTTGGACGGAAATGTGTCGGTTCATGAGCTCGCCAAGTCGGCTCTAACCCTGTCCGATGAAACAACAGAGCTGCGAACGGACTTCTTGACGCTAGCGTCGCGGTTTGAAGCGCTGATTGACGATGATCGCTTTGCATTCATCTGCGGCAAGACGGCTTCCAGCATGCGTCCTGAGCACTTGCTGCAGACCTATTTCCGCCTGCCCGACGGCCAGCCGCCTGCCTCGGTCATCCAGCTGCATCGCTTAGCGCCTAGCCTGCAAGCCTTTGTGGCTAGCGTTTTCGCGCGCTTAGGTTTGGCCGTATCCGAGCAATCCGGCGGCGCCGTGCCGGTGGTGATGTTCGTGGATCAAACGAGTCTCAGCACGATCGATCTTTCGCAGGTATCGTCCGAAGCGTTCGGTTTGGTGGTCGCTGGACAGGGCCTTCAGCCCACAGCCGATGGGCTGGCCCTGCTGCACCGTGTGCGGGGTGCGGAAGCGGTAAACCGCCTGGTGCCTGATGCTGATCCGCTGGCTTCGGAAATCCGTGATGTGCTGCCCACCTTGGATGGCGGCGAGGCTATTCTCATCGATCCTGATTATCCGTGGCCTGTACGTTTCCGATACACAACGTTGCCGGAGCAGGCTATTCCGCAGAAGCAGCGTTCTGCTTGTGCGCAAGAGCCAGCTGCTATCCTCGAGACGATTTCGGCGAGCCTCCTCAGCACGCCGACATTCTCTTGAGTCGCTAAGCGGCTGGTTTGCCCTTCATCAACGCGGCGCGCTCACAGGTTGAGACTAGCACGTCATCTTGATTGAACATCTCGTGCAAGAAGGTCACGATGCCTTGCCCAGGGCGGGATTTTGATGGCTTGAGCCCAACCACGGTGGTATTCACACGGACGGTATCGCCGTGGAAGATGGGGGCGGGGAAGCGGACCTTTTCCATCCCGAGGTTCGCGACGGTGGTGTTGAGGGTCGTGTCGTTGACGGACATGCCGACCAGCAAACCCAGCGTGAATAGGGAATTGACCAGCGGCTTGCCGAACTCCGTTTCCGCCGCCTTGTGATGGTCAATGTGCAGAGGCTGCGGGTTCATCGTCGCAAGGCTGAACCACGTATTGTCCGACTCAGTGATCGTCCGCGTCCACTCATGCTCGAAGACTTGGCCTTCTTCGAACTCTTCAAACCATAAACCCGGCACGGCGATGCTCCCTTTAGCGAGGCCGCAGCTGGATCTCGAAGATTTGCGGCCAGTTTTTGCCTGTCACGAACAGGCGCTCTGACTCCGGCTCATAGGCGATCCCGTTGAGCACGTCACGGTAGGGCGCCTCTCGTTGATCGTGGGGGAAGAGGTCGCGTAGGTCGGCGATCTGATCCACGACACCTGTCTCTGGATCAATCCGCACCAAGACGTCTTGCATCCAAACATTGGCCCAGACTTTGCCGTCGATATATTCGAGCTCATTGATCTGGCGCAGGGGCTCGCCGCGGAAAGTCACGGTGACCCGACGAGTCTCTTGGTAATTCTCTGTCTCGATGAAGCGCAGCTCAGCGGTACCGTCGCTCATGATTAGTTGGTCGCCGTCGTAGGTCAGGCCCCAACCTTCGCCTTGATAGGGAAAGCTGCCTTCTTCTTCGAGGGTGCGAAGGTCGAAGATCATCGCCTTCTCGGCGTGGTAGGTCAGCGTGATGAGCTTCTTGCCCACGAGCGCAGTCCCTTCCGCGAAGATGTCGTCGGGGAAGGTGTATTCCTGCGTCGGCAGACCAGAGCGGAGGCTAAGCTTGCGAAGCCGCGAGCGGCCCTTCAGCCCCGTGCTCTCGATCAGGACGCCATTCGCAAAGAGAAGCCCTTGCGTGAAGGCGTCGGTCTCGTGGGGGTAGCTGCGGACCACATCCACGCCGATGACTTCGGGCTCGACCGGAGCGGCAGGCGTGGCTTGCAGGAGGAAAAAGGCGCAGGCGAGGCTAATTGGCATGCTGTTCGCGGGCTTCCGTCAGCGGGACATCAACGCTGATGGTGGTCCCGGCGACGCCGCGTGCCAAGTTAATCTTTCCATCAATTCCGTCGATCAACGACGTGACGATGGCTGCACCCATGGAATTGCCTCGTGGCCATTGGATATGGTCGGGGATCCCAATGCCGTCATCCATGACCTCAAGACGCATCACGCCTCCAGACAGTTGGCGGAGGCTCACCTGTACCAGGCCGGCCTCGCGGCCTTCGAAAGCGTGCTGATAGGCGTTGGTGATGATCTCTGACGCCAACAGGCCGACGCGAGCAGCGGTCTCCACCGAGACGTAGAAGCTCTCGGTGTTGATGTTCAGGCGAATGTTCTCGCGGCCCTCGAGGTGACCGATGGTGGTGGCGATGCGAGAGATATAGGCACCCATCGGCACTGAAGTCTCATCGCTCGACTTCACCATTTCCTGATAAAGAAGCTGAAGCGTTTCAACGCGGTAGGCCAGGTTGGCGTAGTCGACCGTCGCTGCGCCTTCGTCGGCGCGCTGGCTCTGCAGGCGAATCATCGAGACCACCATCTGGAGGTGGTTCTTCACGCGGTGCTGGATTTCGCGGAGCTGCTCTTCAATGCGCTGCTTCGCACCATCTTGAGAGTCTGCATCGCGCTGAAGGCCCAGAATCGCAACGACATTTCCGTCTTCGTCAGTGATGGGCTCGATAAAGAGCTCATTCCGGAAGGTGGTGCCGTCGGCCTTGTAGTTAAGCAGTTCGGTGCGGTGGCTGTGCCCCTGCTCGATGGCTTCACGCAGGTTCTTTACCGCGACGCGGTCCGTGTCGGGTCCCTGCAGGAACCTACAGTTGCGGCCCACGGCTGCTGCTGCTGTGTAGCCCGTCAGGCGCTCAAACGCCCGATTTACATAGACAATTGGGTTGTCATCGATGTTGGGGTTGGTGATGACGAACGCAATAGGAAAGCGTTCGAAAGCGCGAGCTTTCACCTTCTCTAATGTCGATACGTCCATATCCAAACCCTTCAACGCAGGGTAACGCTACACTTCGCTTATATCATACTCTGCAGGCTCGCGCTGTAGGTGAAATCACTATCCACCAACAATCTTCTGCAATCCTGCGGTCAGCGGATTGCTATGCAACGTTCTTGCAGCCAAGCCAAGGTGTCATCTTTGAGCAGCGGACCAATTTTTGCCAAAACTTGGGCGTGATAATCATCGACCCATGCCGTTTCTTGGTCGGTGAGAAGGTCAGGATCGATGAGCTCTCGCTCAAGAGGCGCCCAGGTGAGGTTCTCAAAGCCCATCATCGGGCGCTCGCCGCCGTCGATGGCTTCGGCTTCGGTCACGATGATGAGGTTCTCGATCCGGATGCCGTATTCGCCAGGCTTGTAGTAGCCGGGCTCGTTTGAGCAGATCATGCCGGGCTCCAGCGCCTGATCGATGGCGTGCTTAGAAATCTTCTGCGGCCCCTCGTGCACGGAGAGGTAGCTGCCCACGCCGTGGCCGGTACCGTGATCGTAGTCGAGGCCAGCTTTCCACATGGGTAGCCGTGCTAGGCAATCGAGGGCGTGCCCAGACGTGCCTTTCGGGAAGCGCGCCATCGCTAGGCCGATGTGGCCTTTTAGAACCTGCGTGTAACGCTCGCGCATTTCCTGGGTCGGCTCACCCACCGCGATGACGCGGGTGATGTCGGTGGTGCCGTCTTCGTACTGACCGCCGGAGTCGATGAGGAACAGCTCGCCGGGCTTCATTTCGCGGTTGGTCTCGGTGGTGACGCGGTAATGCGCCATGGCGCCGTGGCCACCCGAACCGGTGATCGAGTCGAAGCTAATGTCTTTGAGCAGGCCCGTCTCTTGGCGGAAGGATTCGAGCTTCTTGGCGGCATCGATCTCGGTCACATGACCTTTCGGCGCTTCGATGCTCATCCAGTGGAGGAACTTGGCCACCGCGCCGCCATCGCGAATGTGCGCCTGGCGGGCCCCCTGAAGCTCGGCTGCGTTCTTGATGGCGCGAGGCAGCGCTACGGGGTCAGCGCCTTTGATCAGGGTACCGCCTTCGGCGCTAATGAGGGTGGAATAATGAACTGGCGTGAGACCAGGGTCGATCAGGACCTTCGCGCCTGCCTTACCCAACTTGGCGAGATGCGTCTCGACGTCGTCTTCTGCATGCAGCGAGACCTGGTTGCCGAGGTGCGCGGGCAGCTCGGTGGATACCTTGTCGGGGTGCACGAACAAATCAGCCGTGCCGTCGGCATGGATCAGTGCTCGACCCAGAGGCATCGGCGCCGCGTGCACATCGCCGCCGCGAATGTTGAACAGCCAGGCGAGGGAGGAGGGTGAGGTGAGAAGCGCGGTATCGGCGCCAGCTTCCGCCACGTCCTTGCCGATGCGCTCTCGCTTCGTGGTGGCGTCTTCGCCTGCCAACTCCAACGCATGCGGATGGATCATCGCCATGGGCGCATCAGGGCGTCCTTGCCAGACCTCGTCGATAGGGTTGGGCCGGATCGAGACGAGGGTGAAACCGCCCTTCGTGGCGGCCTTCTCGAAGGTCTCAAGCGCGGCTTCAGAGAAGAGAAGGGGGTCATAGCCCACCTTTGAACCCTTGGCGGCGTTGTCGCGTAGCCAGGCATCGGGCGTGATGTCGTGCGTCATCAGGCATTCGAAATGGTCTTCGTCCACCTGGGCGGGAAGTTGTTCTGCATAACGACCGTCGGAGAATGCCGCGGCCTTGTCCGTCAGCACGATCCCAAGACCTGCCGAACCCGAGAAACCGCTCGCCCACAGGAGACGCTCGGCATTGTCGGGCAGGTACTCGTTCAGATATTCGTCCTCATGCGGCACGATAAAGCCATCGAGGCCGAGCTCCGCCAGTCGAGCGCGCAGCCGCGGTAAGTGCTTGGACGCGTAGGTGCGATCGGAAACGGGTTCGAAATGCTGAAACATCGTGTGCATCCTTTCGTCATCCGTAGATGAGGTTGGGCAACCAGGTCGCGAGGGGTTGGTATAGGCCGAGCAAGATCAACATGCCAATCTGGATCGCCACAAAGGGCAAAGCGCCGCGATAAATCGCGCCGGTTGGCACTTCGGGTGGGGCGACCCCGCGTAAGTAGAATAGCGCGAAGCCAAAGGGCGGAGTGAGGAAACTGGTCTGCAGGTTCACGGCCATGAGCACGCCCAGCCACACGGGATCGACGCCAGCCATCAGAAGAGGCGGCGCCACCAGTGGGACGACCACGAGGGTGATCTCGATAAAGTCGAGGAAGAAGCCGAGAACGAACATGACCACCATGACGGCGATCAGTGCACCGACGGTACCGCCGGGCGCAGCCTCTAGTGCCCTGGCTACGGTGTCGTCGCCGCCTAGCCCGCGGAACACGAGGCTGAAGAGGGCGGCGCCGATGAGGATGGTGAACACCATCGAGGTGACCTCGGTGGTGCGGTCAAGGATCGGCTTGAGCATGTCCTTCGCTACGCTGAGGATCGATGCGGCGAGCCCGGCTACCAAGACGAGGCTGGCGGCCATGGCGACCCAGATGGCGAGCTGATCGGCCAACGCTGCCTCACGGCCTAGGCGGAGGTCGAAGTTGCTGGACAGAACGAACAGGAGGCCAGCGGACACCAGCGCGCCGACGGCGAGCCGACGAGACCAGCCGGTGGCGATGGTCTTCTTGCTGCCCGCAATCAGGAAAGCGCCGGCTGCGCCGATGGCGGAGGCTTCGGTGGCGGTCGCGGTGCCCGTCAGGATCGAGCCGAGCACGGCGACGATGAGCAGGATCGGCGCGGGCAAGGTCTTTGCGGCGGCCATCAGCCCTTCGCGCAACGTGTACCGATCATCAGCGGGCACAGCGGGGCTCATGGAGGGCTTTACCACCGCGACGCCCACGAGGAACAAGAGGTAGATGCCGACCAGGACGAGGCCGGGGATAAGCGCACCTGCGAAGAGGTCACCGACGGAGATCGGCTCGGGCGAGAAGATGCCTTGGCTGATCTGCGCCTCTTGGTAGGCGTTCGACATCACGTCGCCGAGCAAGATGAGCACGATGGACGGCGGAATGACCTGACCCAATGTGCCCGCGGCGGCGATGGCACCTGAGGACAGAGCTGGCGAATAACCGCGGCGGAGCATGGTCGGTAGGCTGAGCAGGCCCATGGTCACCACGGTGGCGCCGACGATGCCGGTGGAAGCGGCGAGCAGGGCACCGACGATCATCACACCGATGCCGAGGCCTCCTGGCAATGGCCCGAACAAGCGCGCGGTGGTCTCGAGCAGGTCCTCGGCGATCTTGGCTCGTTCAAGCACTACACCCATCAGCACAAAGAGCGGTACGGCAATCAGCACTTGGTTCTTGATGATGCCGAAAATGCGGATCGGGTAAGGCTCGGTGATGAAGGTGGGGTCGAGGACACCCATACCGAGGCCGATCAGCGCAAAGATCAGGGCTGTACCGGCTAGGGTGAAGCCCGCCGGAAACCCTGCCAGCAAGAGGCCGCAGAGCACGATCACCATGGCGATATCAAGCCAGTTCGCGCAGGCGCAGAGGCAGAGGATGACCTGATCCATCAGCGGGCCTCCCTCAGCTGGCGGAAGATCTGGATGATGCGGACCTCGGCTGCGAAGGCCAGAAGCACGGCGAAGGCTGGGATCATCGACTTCAGGAGGAAGACCGCATGGATGCCGGTGGCTTCTTGGCTGCGCTCAAGCTGCATCCAGGACGTGCCGACATAGGACCAACTCACCCAGATGATCAGGATCGTCAGCGGCAGGACCAGCAGGCTCAAGCCGACAAGGTCGACATAGGATTTCATTCGTTCCGAAAGCTTGTTGTAAATGATGTCCACCCGCACGTGACCTTCGGAGAGGAGGAGCGCGCCGGAGGACAGCAAGAACATCGCCCCGAAGAGATAGAGCGTGCTTTCTTGGAGCCAGATGAAGCTGACGGAGAAGACTGAGCGGAGCAGAACCACGGCGAGTTGAACCAAGAGCAAGATCAACCCCGCAGCTGAGGAGACCGCGAAGGCTCCCTTAATCGTCTTGGTCAGGACGGTTTCCACCGTCCGTTCTTGGAAACTAGCCACGGCCAAGGGGCTGAGCAACAGAGCGATCGCGATGAGTTTGAGGATGGTCTCTGTCATGAGAGGGTCCCTGCCATCAACATCGCTGCGGCTGGGACCGCGTTGTTTAAAGCGTGAACGCCAGTTGTCATCGCAAATGCACGGCTCTCCGACCGTCGTTGCTGCGTGATGTAGACAACCGAAAAAATGAAAAACAGCCATGTGGTGGTTGCGGCCCACGGTAAGGCGATGAGTGCATGTAGCGCGCCCGCGATCCCGGCGGTGAGAGGAATTCGTAAGGTAAGCGGTATGCGCATTATCGCGAAGATAGCGAACACGGCTGTCATCACGAGGGTTTCAGCGAGCGGTGCGAACACCACAAAACCAAACACCATCGCCAACAGGTCAGTTGTTGAGCCGATGATCTCTTCGTTCATCTCTTTCATCATCTCAGGTGGCAGAACGGCGCTGACGACACCTAGGATCACAAACGCAGGGATCGTTGCGCACGCCCATGCGGTGAGCAGGTAGGGGACGGTCCCCGCTTGCGGGTTCGTCAAGGTGCTGACGGGCCAGATCTTCATTTCAGGAGGCGTGCTCGCGCGTCGATGAAGGCGGCGTCGGTGATGGACGTTAGCTCCATGGTTTTCGCCAAGGTGCTCATATAGCTATCATAAATCTCGCTAGCCATGGGTGAGCTCTCTGCGATTTCGACCAACACCTCGGACGTTTTCTCGGCCAAGAGAGCCATGACGTCGTCGGGCATGGGCGTGAGAACCGCACCATGCTCTTCCGTCAGCACGCTGAGCGCGTCGGCGTTGCGGATGACGTAGGTGCCGATGTTTTCGTGGTTGGCCGAGCGCGCAGCAGCGTTGAAGATGGCTTGTTCCTGTGCGGACAATTGGTTCCACAGGTCGAGATTCATGCCCATAGCCAGCTGCGCGTTGGGCTCGTGGAAGCCTGGCCACATGTAGTATTTCGCTTCGCGGTAGAAGCCCATGGCAAGGTCGTTCCAGGGGCCCACCCACTCCGTCGCCTCGATGGCGCCCGACTGGAGTGACTGGTAAAGCTCCGAACCCGGTAAAAGCACGGGCGAGGCGCCTGCTCGGCGCATGACTTCACCGCCAATGCCTGGCATACGGATCTTGAGGCCGCGCAAGCCATCGACATCGGTGAGCTCGTTTTTGAACCAACCACCGAGCTGGTGCCCGGTATTGCCTGCTGCGAAGGGTTTGACGCCGAAGGGCGCGGCCAAGCGATCCCAGAGCTCCTGGCCACCGCCCGCTTCGAGCCAGCCGATTTGCTCCGTCACTGTCATACCGAACGGCACTGCCGTGAAGAAGGGGTAGGCACGCGACTTGGACGTCCAGTAATAGTCAGCACCATGATAAAGATCGGCAGCACCTGAAGCGACGGCGTCAAAAACATCGAAGGCCCCCACAAGCTCATTCGCCGCGAAAACTTCGATATCGATAGCCCCACCGGTGAGCATGCGGATGAAATCAGCCGTACGCTCGGCGGCGTCGCCTAATCCCGGGAAGTCCTTCGGCCATGTGGTCACCATTTTGAGGCGCCGGGGCTCGATACCAGCGGTTTCCTGCACCTCGACGACGGCTTGGCAGCGTTCGGCGCAATCACAGGCAGCCAGCGCCAGAGGTGCAGCGAGGGCCGCTTTCTTCAAAAATCCGCGGCGTGCTTTGTCGGCCACTGGTTACCCCACTTTTTGGACGTTTCCTCGGGCCGCAATGTGGCTGGGTCCGGCACGAAGGTCTAGGACAGCCTGATGGATCGCGAAGAATTAGAACAGGTTTGGCTGACGCTGACCCGCGAAACGATGCCGTCGCTGGCTGCCGAGAGGCGTTGGCCGGTTCGCTTCGACCATTGCTTTCAGCGTATCTTGCTCGACAACGCGTGCGGGCAGGTCTGGTACGACGCGATTACAGGCCGACCTGCGTACAAGCATGCCGATGCGTCCTTGTTGGAGGGTGCCGTGCTGTTGGGCGAACAGGTGGTGGCTGGCGAAGCGGACCTTGCTTCGCTCAACCAACAGAGCCTGCGCTTTCGCGGAAGGGCTTGATCTTACTTATCTTTGCCAGGGCTGAGCATGGTCAGCGCACGGACACGACGGTCGGCGAAGACAGCCTGGGTGGCCTTCGACGCCACTTCGCGGAACTGGGCTGAGCCCACCGCTTTCTTGGCGGCTTTGCGCACGGCCAAGATCCGGAACGGGAAGCCGAGCACGATGAAGATCGACGCGAAGATGCGGATGATGGGGTTCATCTGCTTGGCGCGGATGCGTGCAGCCATGCGGGCTTGTTCGCGCACACGCTGCATCACTTCTTTGCGGCCTGTTGGCGTTGCGAGTTTCACGCGGGCTTCCACAGCCGTGCCAACGCGTTGGCCCTGGCCTTGGAGGGCGTGAACAGCTTCGCCGTTACGCACGGCGTAGCCGAGCTTGTCGCCGAGGTCTTTCAGCGCCTCAACGCGAAAGACCACCGTATCGAAGCCGCGAGCCACGCCCTTTTGGCGCTCCACCTCGTCGATGAAGAACGAGACGCGGGCCCAAGGGCTGAGCGGATCCGAGTTGGCGGCTCTTACCGAAACCGCAGCGGCTGAAGGGTTCTTCTCAAAAGCGTCTTGCACTTCGAAAGCCCAGTCATCGGCGGGTTCGGTGCCAGGATTGAAAAACGCGGCGTAGACGCACTCGGTCTCGGCGATGCCTTGTTCGATGGCTTCGTTCATGCCTTGCGCGTCGTTGGGGAGGGTGCGGAGTTTGATGGCTTGGTGATGACCAGCCGCCTCTGTCAGCGCCTCTAACGTACGGCGGCGGAGACGATCGTCTCCTCCTTCCAGCACGAAGCACAGGATTGGTTCTTTGGGGTTGGCCGTCTTCGACGCCAAGGGTGATCGGGTGCGTTTGAACTGGCGGCGAGGCGCTGGTTCGGGGGCTTGGTAGCTCGGCTGGGGCGCCGGCGCGACGGGCTCGGGCTGCGGCTCGAGCACTTGGACGGGCGGCTCTGGCTCCGGCAGGGGCTCGGGTTGCGGAGCAGGCGCTGCGGCTTCGGCGACGGACTCAGGCTCGACGACAGGGGCTGGCTCTGACACCACGGGCGGCTCATCGGGAACCGTTAGGCCGAAGGGTGAGTGGTGTAGGTCTTCTTTCGGCTCCGGCTCGGCATACGGGTCTGCATCGCCGAGCTTTTTCGCCAAACGCTCAAGTGGGGAGGCGTTGGAATCATCAAGCACGGGGGGCAGGTCGCCGCCTTTAGCGTCCTCGTCACCGTTGTTACCAAAGAGGCCGACTAGACCGTGCTTGTTTGCCATCGCGTTTTAGTTCCCCGTTCGGAAATGCATGACGTCCCCGTCCTGCACGACGTAATCTTTACCTTCAATTCGCTGCTTACCAGCGTCTTTCGCAGCGCTTTCGCCCCCAAGCGCCACGTAATCTTCGTATGAAATGGTTTCAGCTCGGATAAACTTCTTCTCAAAGTCCGTATGAATCACACCCGCGGCTTCGGGAGCGAGGGCGCCCTTGCGCACGGTCCAGGCGCGAGCCTCTTTCGGGCCCGCCGTGAAGTAGGTTTGCAGGCCTAGTAGCTCATAGCCAGCCCGGATCAGGCGGTTGAGGCCAGGCTCTTCCAGGCCGATTTCCGACAGATATTCCTCGGCTTCTTCGTCACTAAGGGTAGCGATCTCGGACTCAATCTTAGCGGAGATGATGACGGCCTTGGCGTCTTGTTTCGCAGCCTCATCGACCACTTTCGCCGAGAAGGCGTTGCCGTCAGCGGCGCTTTCCTCGTCCACATTGCCCACGAAGAGGATTGGCTTGGTGGTCAGAAGTTGGAGGCCTTTCCAAGCTTTGAGCTCGTCATCGGCGACTTCGGCGTTGCGGGCGGGTTTGCCTTCGCGCAGCTGCTCGAGCGCGCGATCCACCAGCACGAGGGTGGCTTTGGCTTCTTTGTCTTGGCCCTTGGCCTTCTTCTCGAGGTTCACGCGACGCTTCTCGAGGCTTTCGAGGTCAGCGAGCATGAGCTCGGTCTCAACTGTCTCGTAGTCCTCAACCGGATCGATGCGGCCTTCCACGTGGGTGATGTCGTCGTCTTCAAAGCAGCGGAGCACGTAGGCGACGGCGTCGACCTCGCGAATGTTTGCCAGGAATTGGTTGCCCAGGCCTTCACCCTTCGACGCGCCTTTGACGAGACCTGCAATGTCCACGAACTGCAGCCGCGAGGGGATGATCTCAGCTGAGCTCGCGATGTCCGCCAGCTTTTTCAGGCGAGGCTCGGGCACGGCCACGTCACCCACATTGGGTTCGATGGTGCAAAACGGATAATTGGCCGCTTGCGCCGCCGCTGTCTTCGTCAGGGCGTTGAAGAGAGTGGACTTGCCGACATTGGGCAGCCCGACGATGCCGCATTTAAAACCCATGGGAGCCTTTCATGTTTTTTCCAAAGGCTATGCGCAAGGGAATGCTGCAGTGCAAGCGGCATCAAATGGTCGTTATGGATTCGGCGAGGATGTCGAAGACGAGCCGGATCTTGCGGCTGGTGTGCAGCTCGCGATGGGTGACCAGCCAGATGGGGATCGGGATGCTTGGCATGCTGGGCAAGACTTTTTCGAGTTC
>JABSRH010000055.1 GCA_013215175.1 Parvularculaceae bacterium
CATCACGCCGAGCCCTAAGGTCAGCACCGCGACCATGCCCATAATGGGGGTGATGCGACGGGTCCGGTACAACGACCAGGCGAAAGCGACGGCAAAGGCTGGGATAAAAAGAGCAATGCCGACAAAGAGGTAGCCGTCATCGCGGCCGAAAAGCTCTGTGCCAAAGAGGCTGTCGAGACCAGGCCCGATACGGCTTGCGAGGGCGTATCCCAGGAGGAGAACGGCGATCGGGCCGAACTCCACCGCCATTTTTTCATTGCCTTCGAGCTTTTTCGGGCTGTTCGCGGATGTCTCGCTCATGGGTGGTCCTTATACGTCTTCGGTCATGGCGCGGGCGAAGTCTTTGGCGTTGAAGTCCCTCAGATCTTCGATGCCTTCGCCAATGCCGATATGATGGATGGGCAAGCTGAACTGGTCCGCGAGCGCCACCAAGATACCGCCGCGGGCCGTGCCGTCGAGTTTGGTCATGACGAGGCCGGTGACGCCCGCGATGGCGGTGAAGGCCTCTGCTTGTCGGATGGCGTTCTGTCCAACGGTGGCGTCGAGGACGAGCAAGGTGTCATGGGGCGCATCGGGCGCCAATTTCTTGATGACCCGGACGATTTTACCGAGTTCGTCCATCAACTCGGATCTGTTCTGTAGGCGGCCGGCCGTGTCGATGAGAACCACGTCGTGGCCATTTTCTTTGGCCGTTTCAATGGCTTCGTAAGCAAGGCCTGCAGCGTCGGCGCCATGGGGTTTGGTCAGTACAGGCGCACCCGTGCGTTCACCCCAGACCTTGAGCTGCTCAATGGCCGCTGCGCGGAAGGTGTCGCCAGCTGCCAGCAGCACGGAGTGTCCGTCCGCCACGTATTTCGAGGCGAGCTTGCCGATGGTGGTGGTCTTGCCCGCACCATTCACGCCCACGACCAGCACGATGTGCGGCGCGTGGCTCGCATCCATGGTGAGGGGCTTTTCGAGAGGCTCGAGGGTTTCAGCGATCACATCACTGAGGATCGAGCGAACTTCTTCGTCGGTGATGTCCTTGCCGAACCGGTCTTTGCGCAGACGATCAATGACCTGCTCCGTGGCGGTGAGGCCCAGGTCGGCAGAGATGAGCAGGTCTTCGAATTCCTCCAGCGTCTCTTCATCGAGCTTCTTCTTGGTGAAGATGTCCGTGACGCCGCCGGTGAGGCGTTGCGACGTGCGGCTGAGGCCTGCCGCCAGACGACCGAAGAGACCGCGCTTTTTCGGCTTTTCATCTGCCTCTGGTGTGGGTTCTGGCGTCGGCTTAGGCTCAGGCTCAGGCTCAGGCTCAGGTGCGGGGGATGGCTCTGGTTCCGAGGCTGGCGGCGTTTCGACGGGCGCGGGAGCCTGCTGTTCGGCAGCATCCGTGTCTGGCTTTTGAGCTTCGGTGTCCTGCGCGGCCGTTGACGGGGCTTCTTCAGTGGCATCGGAGACTGGCGCCGCAGGTTCGGGCTTGGGCGCTTCTTTCGAGCGGCCAAACAGGCGGGACATGAAGCCTTTTTTTTCGTCTGCCATGGTGGCGTCTACTCTTTCGTCTCGATGGGTTCCGCCAGCAGGTGGCGACCGGTCGCTGCGGTCAGGCGCGCCCGAACACGAGCGCCGGGCTGAACGGTTGCGTTTGCGGCGAAGTGAACGTCAGTGAAGTTGGCCAGCCGACCGCGCGGCACGCCGTTCTTGATTTCTTCGATCAGCACCTCGCCCTCACTAGCCACGTGCTTGTTCAGATGACGGTTCAAGGCGTCGTCCGCAGTGGCGCGCAGGCGGGCGGCCCTCTCTTTGATCCGTGCTCGGTCGAGCTGGGGCATCTTCGCCGCGGGTGTTCCTTGGCGGGGAGAGAACGGAAAAACGTGCACGTAGGCGAGGTCGCATTCCTCAACCAGCCGCAGCGACTGTTCGAACATAGCCTCGGTCTCGGTGGGAAAGCCTGCAATCAAATCAGCGCCAAAGGCCATGTCTGGCCGCTGCTCTCGCAGCCGCTGGCACAGGTCGATGGCTTGTGCTCGATTGTGGCGGCGCTTCATCCGTTTGAGGATCATATCGTCGCCGGCTTGGAGCGAGAGGTGAGCGTGAGGGGCGATGCGCTCAACCTCCGTCATGAGGCTGAACAGTCGGTCGTCGATCTCGGCGCCGTCGATAGAGGACAGGCGGATCCAGATGTGCCGCGGCAGGGCCTTGTCGAGAGCCTCAACCAGGTGGCCAAGGGACAAGTCCTCGCCAAGGTCGGGACCCCAGGACGTGAGGTCGACACCGGTGAGGACGATTTCTTCCGCACCCCGACGTACCAGCGCCATGGCGTTCTCGCAGGCCTCATCAATGGGTAGCGAGCGGGCATCGCCACGGCCGAACGGGATGATGCAGAAGGTGCAGCGGTGATCGCAGCCGTTCTGCACGGCGAGCGGCGCGCGCACGTCGATGTTTCTTGGTCCGGTGCTGCCGGTGAGTTGCCAGCTGGCGGGGTCGGTTTTGTCGGCGTTGGGCACGCGGCGCGAGACTTCGGGCATGGTCTCGAAGGCTTCGGGTTGAAGCTCGGCCGCGCAACCGGTGACGATGACATCGCGGTCCGGGTGCTCGCGGGCAGCCCGGCGAATGGCTTGGCGGCTCTGGCGCACAGCTTCGTTGGTGACGGCGCACGTGTTGATGATCACCGGCGCATCACCACGCGCTTCGGCTAGCGCAGCCATCGCCTCGGTTTCCGAGGCGTTTAGGCGGCAGCCCAAATTGACAGTGATGGCCCGGTTTTGCGGCATCCGCCTCATGTGCGCGGCGAAGCGGCGAGGGACAACCCCCCTGACGAAAGCCTAAAGGACGCCCCGTTCGTGCAGCTTGGTGGGGCCAGCGAGGAAGACGTGGTTGGTGTCCTCGTCCCAGCGGATCATGAGGGTGCCGCCATCGGCGTGGATCAAGGAGGACCTGACCGCCTGGCCAATGCGCACGGCGGCCACGAGGGTGGCGCAAGCTGCGGTCCCGCAGGCTTTGGTGATGCCCACGCCGCGTTCGAACGTTCGGGTGCGGAAGCCGGCATCGGCCTTGCTGGCCAGGGTGACATTGACCCGGTCGGGGAACATCGGATGGACTTCGACCTCGGCGCCGAACTTTTCGAGCTCGAGGGCCTCAGCGTCATCCACGAAGAAAATCGCGTGAGGGTTGCCCATGGAGACGCCCACGGGGGCAATCACCTGCCACTTGTTCAGGACATCCGTAGGCAGGGGCAGAGCGGTTGTGTCGGCACACTCTTCGGCGATGGGGATCTCGTCCCACTCGAGCCGGGGCGCGCCCATATCGACCTCAATCATGCCGCCTTTGCGCGCGGCTCTCAGCATGCCCGACGGGCTGTCGAACTCGACGCTGTCGGTGCCGGTCTCGCGAAGGAGCCAGTCTGCAACACACCGCGCGGCGTTACCGCAGGCGCCAGCCTCACTGCCGTCGGCATTCCAGATGAGCATTTTGGGGCCCGCGACCAAACCGATGATCTGATCACCGCCGAAAATGCCGTCGCGGTCCGCCAGGTGCTGGGCAGCCTCGGGCGTGATGTCGCCACCTCTGCGCAAGTCAACGATGACGAAGTCGTTGCCGGCTCCGTCCATCAAAGCAAAGTCGCGTCCCGCGAGAGGGGCTAAGGGATCATCACTCATGGGTTAGAGTTGCGCCTCGTCGACGCAAAGGACAAGGGCGAACAGAACCACACTGATCATTTGAGCGATTTGAGCGCCTTTGTCTTGATTGGCCTGGACCGCGACGAGGCTGAGAAGGGCTGCCGTCCATGCGGCGGGAGTTAGTCCGCTGAGGACCAGCGCTAGCCCCGCTATGCCGAAGATGAGAGGGTGGCCCATCTCTGCCAAGGGCTGACGCCATCTGATGACTGGCAGCAAGATCGTGAAGGGTAGCAGAGACCTACCCAGGTCTTCCGGCCGTTGGGTGTGCGGCATGGGCGCGAGGTTGAGAAGATAGGCTTTCAGTATCAAGACCATCAGTGCGGGGCTGAGAGCCACGATATAGAATGCGATGATGTTCGTTCGCCTCATGGCGGCGGGCGCACAAAGAAACAGCGGTGAGGCGAGGCCGAGGAACATCAGCTCAAAGCGGGGTATGGTGAGGGCTGCCAGGCCGAGGCTGACGCCGATCACGGCGACCCGACTAGCTGATTGCTGTTGGCAGGCGCTTCGGATCGCTAGCGACAGGATGGCGAACGACAACAGGGCGAGGCCGAGGCCGGATGCTGTGAGTATCAAGCTCGCGGGATGCAGGAGGGTGGCTTCGGTTTGAGAGGGGTGCTTCTTCTCAAGAAGCCAGCCGAGGGTGACCCACCCGGCGAGGCTGGTGACAAAGGCGACGCTGGTTGAGCTCAATGCTGTCTGAACGATGCATGGTGCTGGCAGGTTGGCGAGGGTTTTGAGGCTTGATTGGTGCCAAGATGATAGCTCCGTATAGGCACCGGTGAACAATGCGGCGATGAAGAGTGCGCCTAGGTTCACGGCCAATCGGTAGGCCCTAGGCACGTGCGGTTCCGCGGGTGATGTCCTCGCCGGGGGAATGCTCGGTTTTGGCCCAATAGTGGGGCGCGAACAAAAAGCTGTACACGGCGCGATAGGCTGCACACGACAGAAGAAGGCTATAGAATGGAAGGATGATGATCGCTGTGGTGGGCGTGAACCATCCTCGCCGGATAGGCGCCATCGCTAGGAGCCAGGCGTGGAAGAAATTGCCGACGACCCAGAGTGCTAGAGCCGGGGTTTCGAGGGCGGGAGCGAAGATCTGGTCGAGCCACGACCATGCTGTGATATAGCTCAGGACGAACGCGGCCAGGAGCCAAGGCGTGACGAGGGCGTTGAGGACTACAGAGCCAAGTGTTGCGTGCAGCACCAGCCCACCCCGCCAATCGCTGAAGTTCCGTGTATGGACGAACCAGGTTTGTAGATATCCTTTGAGCCATCGTGAGCGTTGTTTGATCCAGGGGCCACATCGCTCCGGCGCTTCCTCCAATGTGGTCGATGCGATTGTGCTCAAGGCGTATCCACGTTGCGCTAGCCGTAGGCCTAGGTCTGCGTCTTCGGTGACGTTGTGAGCGTCCCATCCGCCAACGGAGAGTAGCGCGTCTTTCCGAACGAAGTTGCTGGTCCCGCCCAGGGGTAAGGGGAGACCCATCGCTGCCATGCCGGGCAACATATAGTCAAAGTGCAGACTATATTCAAGGCAAAACATCTGTGAAAGGATGGTTTCGTCGGCGTTGTAGTAATTGAGGCGGGCCTGCACGCAGCCGAGGTTAGATCGTTCAGCAAACGCTTGAGCAACCTTGCGCAATTGCTGGGCCTCTGGGCGATCCTCAGCGTCATAGACTCCGATGATATCGCCTTTCGCCTCGCTCAAGCCGAAATTGAGCGCATGGGGTTTGGTTTTGGGGCCAGGGCGCTGGTTGATCAAGACACGGAGTTGAGGCCAATGCTGGTCGATCGCTCGCGCCGTCGAAGGATCATCGGGCTCGGTAAGGATGATGACATCGAGCTTGTTCGTCGGGTAGTCGATGGCCATCAAAGACCGGATGAGGTTGTTGACGCTCTCTTGCTCTCGGTAAAGCGGGCAGAGGAGACTGATCACGGGCAGTTCGTCATCGGCCAGCTTTTGCTCAGTACGCACGGGCGGCCAGAACATGGTGGTCAGCGAGCTGATCAGCCGAATGCTGAGGTAGCTGGCGCTGGAGACAAGGAAGAGCGCGACCAGCCCTTGTGCGGCAAGAACCGGAGCTAAGCAGAAGAAGGCGATCAGGCAGAGAGCGGCTATTTGCCCAGCCCTAAGCTGGCTTTGCGAGAGCCTTGTCTTGGCGCCGGAAAACCACGCGTGCGGCCTATTTTCCATTGCGCTGCGGATTCGGCGCTAGGCGAATGAGAATGATGGAAATGACGGGAAAGGCAATGAGGCCGATCTCCCACCATGGCCAAGCGCGGAGCGACTGCAGCCCTAAATCGGCAGCCATAGCGATGGATGTCAGAGCACAGATGGTCAGCCCAAGGCTGATCAAAAAGGACAGTCTCATGTGGCCCACCATAGGGAGAAAAAGAGCGACTGACCTGGCGTGACGCCCCTGGTGTAGGCGTCCACTCGCGCGCCCCACTCGACCCGCCATCGCGGACGGATTTTGACGACGGCCGATAGGCTTAGTTGGCTGAGGTCGAAATCGACACCCGTTGGTTCGGGCGAGGTCACGGCGACTGTGTTAAACGATTGTAGCAGCACCATGAAGCGATTGCTCTGTACACCAGCTGATAGGTTCCAGCGGATTTGATCGGCGTCATCGCCTAGGCTGTATCGTGCACCAAGTTGTGTGGTGGTGAACCACGGGCCGTGGCTCAGGCCCGCTAAGTGGGCTAAGCCCACATAGCTATCCTGGCCCATGACCCGCGCTTGATCATCGAACTTTGCTGTGGGGAGGCCGCCGGAGAATTGCCAGGCGCTGGCGTTGGGACCCCCACCTTCCGTGTGCAGGGTAACAAATAGGTCTGCTTCCACGATGCCGTCGCGCTCGTGGATGTAGCCCGGGCCCTCGGCCAGTTGAGTGACCGATGCCAGTTGGCCACCGATTGTCAGTGCCGGGCCGACGCCAATTTCTAGGTATTCTCGTGTCGTGAGTTGGCGAAAGGCGTGCCCCTCACGCTCGCTCCAGAAGGCGTCGAACTCAGCGCGATTGAACCGCTCTCCGGCTTCTCGGGGCCAGGGACTGGCCATCGCTGTCGAAAGCCATAGCGCCGCGAATGAAATCGCGACCAAGGGTAAGCGCCACATACAAAACTCCACACACGCAACCGCGCAGAGCTGGGCTCAGCGGGGTCAAACTTGTTACGTGGTGATTGTGGCGCGTCTTAAGATTTTGGCAACAAATTCACTGCCTTAAGACATGAATGTGCATTGCCTAGAAGTTTAACTAACGGCAAGCGTTCTCGACGCGCTCGAGAGCTTTCGAGATGCCAAAGAGCGAGAACGTGTAGTTTGTCGCCGTGCTGCGGGCGGAGGTGGCGGAGACGCGCATCTCGCTGCCGCGGCGCATCGCGTCCACGAGGCGCTCCTCTTGCCGGTCGCTCTCGACGAAGCCTTCATTGTCCGACGCGAACATTTCCCAACGGTCGGCACCCACGCGCACGAGTGGTTCGGAGCCGTCCTGGAGCTCATAGCCTGCCATGAAGCTGGGTTGGTTGGTGGCCGCGCCAGAGCGCCACGAGGAGACCGAGAAGAACACGTCGCCGTGGTTCGCGCTGGCTGGCGAGACGTCCTTCGGTTCTGTGACCGCATAACAAATCCGATCACCGCCCTTTTCGACGGAGAAGACCATCCAGTCCTGGTAGGTGGCGATTTGGCGAGGTTCGCCGTCCTGCGCTGCTGCAGTTCCGATCGCGAGGCTGGAGGCGAGAAGGAGGGAAAGCAAACGCATGGGGCACCTTGGGAGTTGGAAGAGCCCTCTTATGCCCCAAGTCGGCGCGCGGTGGAAGATCGCCTGTGGATGACAGTCAGGACAGCTGGAGACGGATCGCGGCGCTGGCGAGGAACGGGCAGATCGCGACGGCTTGCAGGCTGTAGACCGCCAGGATGAGGTAGGGGACGATGTCGCCCGAGGCTGTCTGTGGACCGAAGACCAGGGCCGGAATGATGAGCGGCAGCGTGCAGAAAACAAGAAGCGGGGCGCCGCGCCGCTGGCCGCTGGCGATAGCGCCTACTGTGCCGGCGGTGAACACCAAGCCTGGGCTTGCGAGGATGAGGCCGAGGACGCCGAGCAGCGAGCTGCCATAGCCGATCAGCAAGAGCGGTGTGGCGATGAGCAGGGGGAGCAAGAGGAACAGCCACGCCACTGCGAGCTTGATCAGTATGGTGACGACGAGGCCTGACCGAGAGAGCACGAACTGCTCCATGGCGCCGGAGGTGAGGTCGTCCTCGAACAAGCCTTCGATGCCCAAGAAGACGGACATGCCGAGGATGATCCAGAGCAGCCCTGGCCCGACGCTCGACAGCAGTTCGCCGTCATTGCCTATGGCGAGCGGGGCTAAGGTGCCTAAGGAGATGAAGAGCCCCGCACCGATGGCCCACCCGCCATGGCGTGCACGGAGGGATAGCTCTCTTCGCAAGATCGCGGCGGTCATGCTCATGGTGCGGTCACCTTAAGCGTTTTGGCTCGCGGCAGGCCCACGGCATCGTGCAAGGCGGCAATCACCACGCCGCCGCGCTCGCGGTGTACATCAATCAAGGTGCGGACGATCATCTGCCCATCATCGTCGAGGGCTACGAAAGGTTCGTCTAGCAGCCACAGAGCACGCGGATCGAGCATGAGGCGCAGGAGGGACAGGCGCCGCTGCTGGCCGGAGCTCAACGCGCCCAGCTTGCGATCGCGATGGCGCGCGAGGCCGAGTTGCTCAAGGCTGTCTCGGGGATCTGCGCCGTAGAATTGGCTGAGGAAGCTAACATTCTCTTTGACGGTCAGGCGCGGGGCGAGCCCGCTCTCCATGCCGATATAGTGGATCTCATGGCTGCGGATGTAGCCAGGGTCTAACGTCTGTACACCGCGGGCGAAGGTGATCTCGCCGTCGAACTTGGCCAGGCCGGCGACGGCGCGAAGGAGGGACGTCTTGCCTGAGCCGTTGCCGCCGCGCAGCTGAAGCGCTTCGCCAGCGGCCAGAGACAAGGTGACAGACGACAGCACATCGCGGCCACCGCGCTGCACCGTCACATCCTCACACTGAAGCCCCATTTCAAACGCCATGTGGGAGGCTTTGCGGTAAATCGGGGCCGTGGGGCAAGTTGGCTGTCTGTAACGCCGCCGACAATAATCTCGATGACTGAACCTAACGGCTGGGGTTCTCGGCAGTGCTGTCAGGAGGGGGCTTGGGCGCTAGCAAACCTCTGAAAACAGTGCGCGCGTCTGCGGCTTCGCTCGAACCACAGACATTTCCGCTCTTCTCCGACCTCCATCGCATTGCGCAGAGCGGCCGCCGGTAGCATAAGCGGCTCGAAAAGCAGCATTTTGTTGCGAATAGTTCTCAAGAAGGAGTTGCTCGATGATCCCGGGTAAGGACAGCCTCAAGACCAAGACCGCGCTTTCCGCGGCTGGCAAGACCTACCAAATCTACTCGCTGAAGAAAGCAGAAGAGCGTCTCGGCGACCTGTCACGTCTTCCTGTGTCGCTGAAATACCTCCTCGAGAACATGCTGCGCTTCGAAGATGGTCGCTCGGTGACCACCGACATGATTGATGCGTTCGGCACCTGGCTGAAAAATGATGGCAAGAACCCCATCGAAATTGCCTATCGCCCGGCTCGTGTTTTGATGCAGGACTTCACCGGTGTTCCGGCTGTGGTGGACCTCGCTGCAATGCGTGATGGCATCAAGTCGCTTGGCGGCGATGCTGAGAAGATCAACCCGCAGGTTCCGGTCGACCTCGTCATCGACCACTCCGTGATGGTGGACTATTTCGGCAACGAAGAAGCCTTCGGCAAAAACGTGGCGCGTGAGTATGAGCGCAACAAAGAGCGCTATGAGTTCCTGAAGTGGGGCCAAGGCGCATTTGAGAACTTCCGCGTGGTGCCACCCGGCACCGGCATCTGCCACCAGGTGAACCTCGAGCATCTCGGCCAAACGGTTTGGACGGCTGAGCACAGCGGCGAAACCTACGCGTACCCTGACACTTGCGTGGGTACCGACTCGCACACGACGATGGTGAACGGCCTGTCGATCCTCGGTTGGGGTGTTGGCGGTATTGAGGCGGAAGCCGCGATGCTGGGTCAGCCGGTCTCAATGCTGATCCCTGAAGTCATCGGCTTCAAACTGACAGGCAAGCTTCCCGAAGGCGCGACGGCGACCGACCTTGTTCTGACGTGTACGAAGATGCTGCGCGACAAGGGCGTGGTTGGCAAGTTCGTCGAATTCTTTGGCCCAGGCGTTGGCACGCTGTCGCTGGAAGACCAAGCGACCCTCGGCAACATGTCGCCCGAGTTCGGTTCGACCTGTGCCTTCTTCCCGGTCGACGACGAAACGCTCCGTTATCTGAAGACCACGGGCCGCGACGAAGACCGCATCGCGCTGGTCGAAGCCTATGCCAAAGAGCAGGGCATCTGGCGCGACGATTCGATCGAGCCTGTCTTCACCGACACGCTTGAGCTTGATCTGTCCACGGTGGTTCCGGTTATCTCGGGTCCGAAGCGTCCACAGGACAAAATCCTCCTCACCGAAGCGCCAGAGGCGTTCCAGGCTGCCCTCGACAAAGAGTATGGCATGGGTGACCAGGCTGGTAAGCAGGTTCCTGTCGCCGGTGCAGACTACACCGTTGGCCACGGCGATGTGACGATTGCAGCAATTACGTCGTGCACGAATACATCGAACCCAGCTGTTCTGATCGCCGCTGGCCTGGTGGCGCGGAAGGCGCGGGCCAAGGGTCTCTCGGTTCAGCCATGGGTCAAGACTTCGCTGGCACCAGGTTCGCAGGTGGTGACGGATTATCTCGAGAAAGCTGGCCTGCAAGAAGACCTCGACGCGCTCGGCTTCAACACCGTGGGCTATGGTTGCACCACCTGTATCGGTAACTCGGGCCCGCTGCCTGAGCCGATCTCGAACGCCATCAATGAGAACGACCTGGCCGTGGCTTCGGTGCTGTCGGGTAACCGGAACTTTGAAGGTCGGATCAGCCAAGACATCCGCGCGAACTTCCTCGCATCTCCACCGCTGGTCGTTGCCTACGCGCTCCTCGGTACGATGACGAAGAACATCACGTCGGAAGCCATTGGTCAGGACCAAGACGGTAATGACGTCTTCTTGAAAGACATCTGGCCGACCTCGAAAGAGATCGCTGACATCGTTGCTGAGTGCGTCACCCGCGAGGCGTTCATGGAGCGGTATGCTGACGTCTTTAAGGGCGATGAGCAATGGCAGGCCATCAACGTATCGGGCGGCGACACCTACAACTGGCCGTCATCGACTTACGTTGCGAACCCGCCGTACTTCCAAGGTATGGAAGAGCGTCCTGGTGATCCCAAGCCCATCGCTGGCGCCAAGGTTCTCGCGCTGCTCGGTGACTCGGTGACCACGGACCACATCTCGCCAGCTGGCGCGATCAAAGAGGACAGCCCTGCTGGCGCTTACCTGCAGTCGCACCAGGTGCCAGAGCGTGAGTTCAACTCTTACGGCTCACGTCGCGGCAACCACGAAGTGATGATGCGCGGTACGTTCGCGAACATCCGCATCAAGAACCACATGGTTCCGGGTACGGAAGGTGGCATCACCAAGTATAACGGTGAGACGATGCCGATTTACGATGCTGCGCAGAAGCATAAAGCCGACGGTAAAGACCTCGTGGTCTTTGGTGGCGAGCTCTACGGCAACGGTTCGTCGCGTGACTGGGCCGCCAAGGGCACAGTGCTCCTCGGCGTGAAGGCGGTGATCTTCCAGTCGGTGGAGCGTATCCACCGTTCGAACCTGATCGGTATGGGTGTCCTGCCGCTCCAGTTCAAAGACGGCGAAAGCTGGGAGAGCCTGGGCCTGACGGGCGACGAGGAAGTCACGGTGCACGGCGTCGAAACGCTTGAGCCGCAGCAGGACCTGAAGGTCACGATCACGATGGCTGACGGTTCATCGAAGGATATCACCGTCCTGGCACGGATCGATACGGCCGACGAGCTGGACTACTACCGCAATGGCGGCATTCTGCACTATGTGCTGCGTAAGCTTGCTGCGTAAGCGGATAGTTTGATTGCTGGAGAAGGGCGGCTTTGGCCGCCCTTTTTTATGGGTTGGAGCACAGCGCTTCGCTGAGCAGCGTGTAAGAGAAGCCTTGGCCGCGCCAGACTTCGCCGAACTCGAAATCACCGCGGTTGACGAGGATTACCAGACTCTTGCCCAAGTCTGGAGCGATGAAGTTTCGGGTTTGCACGCCTTGAATGTGGCCTCGCCGCTCGACGAGATGGACTGCGCCTTCGCAACCATCGAGCGGTGCACGGAACGACCAAGCGCCGAGAGCGACGAAGCCTAACTCGGGCAGCCCCATCCAGAGGATCGCGCGGCTTTCGTCCGATAGCAGATCACCATTCATCAGCGCGGCGTTGAAGGCGATGAGGTCTTGGCCTTGTCCCACTAGCGATCCTGCTGCGCCATAGAAGGCGACATCGAGTTGCGGCTCTGCTTCGTCGTCGCTGAGGCGGCCAACCACGGTCTCAACATCTTCGCCGAAGCGTTTAGCGGCGGCGGTCTCCATGCCCGCTGGTTCGAAGGTCTTCTGCTGGATGAGCTCGGCCCAAGGCGTGTTGGTCACCTTCTCGACCATGGCAGCGGCCAGCACCGTGTCACAATTGTTGTACACGAAGCGTTTGCCAGGGCGACCCAAGGGGCGGCCCGAGCAATATTTGACGGGGTCTAGCTGCTCGGTGGGAAGCTTGGTGGGCGGACGAAGGCCGGAGGTGTGGCGTAGCAGATCACCCAAAGTGATCGTCTTGGCATGGCGCGTCTGCGCCTCAGGCAGAACTTCGGCCAGCGTGTCCTCAAGACTGAGCTTGCCCGCTTCCACCTGCTGCATCACGAGCACCGCGACGAGCTGCTTGGTCACGGAGGCCCAACGCCAGACGTCATCTTCGCTGAACGGACGCTGGACCGTGTCGTCCGCGTAGCCGTGGGCATAGAAGTCGGCCTCGGCGTTCGTGTCGCCCATGAGCACGACGCCGGAGAAGCCCTCGGTCTGGGCGAGCAGGTCGTCGATCGGCTCAGCTGTCGCTGAAACCTGTCCCATAACAAGGCCTAAGGCGCCTAAGATTAGCGACCGCATGATGAACCCCACTGTCTTCCGTCTCTAGAAAGGTAGGGGAAAGGGGCAGGATGTCAGGTGCGGAGCGCAGTGCTTAGTCGCTGGGCGGCTTGGCGGCGCGGCGGCCGAAGTCTGGGACATCCACGTCTTGACCTGCGTCTAGGATGCCGCGGCGGATGGCGCGGGTGCGGGTGAAGTACTGATGCAACGCTTCGCCATCGTCAGTGCGGATCGCCCGCTGGAGCGCGAAGAGTTCTTCCGTGAACCGACCAAGGATCTCAAGTGTGGCCTTGCGATTGGTGAGGAACACGTCCCGCCACATGGTCGGGTCGGAGGCCGCGATCCGGGTGAAGTCACGAAAGCCGGCTGCGGAATAGTTGATCACTTCGTTCTCTGTGACCCGCTCCATGTCGTCGGCGACGCCCACCATGGTGTAGGCGATGAGGTGAGGCACGTGGCTGGTCACGGCGAGCACCAAGTCGTGGTGCGCAGGAGTCATCTCGTCCACCTTAGCACCGCAGCGCTCCCACAAGAGGCGGAGCTTGGCAACGGCGTCCGCGGGGGTGTCCGCATCGGGGGTGAGGATGCACCAGCGGTTCTCGAACAGTTCAGCAAACCCAGCGTCGGGGCCAGAATGCTCCGTGCCCGCAATCGGGTGAGCGGGGATGAGGTGCGCCGTGTCCGGAAGGTGTTGGCGCACGGCCTCGGTAACGTGGTCCTTCACCGAACCCACGTCGCTGATGATCACGCCATCCCGGAGGTGAGGCGCCATGGCTTGGGCCAATTCTCCCATAGCGCCGACGGGCACGCACAGGATCACGAGATCGGAGTCCTGCACGGCTTCAGCCAGTGATGGGACAACGTGGCTGCAGATGCCCAACTCGTCAGCACGCGCACAGACGGTTTCGCTGTGATCGGTGCCGATCAGTTCTCCTACAGCGCCGGACGCCTGAATAGCGCGGGCGAGGGAGGAGCCGATCAAGCCGAGGCCACAAAGCGTGATGCGCTCGAAGACGGAGGACGGCGAAGGATCTGTCATGGGCGCGGCTTTGTTCGTTAGGGCTGAGAAGGGTCGGCTACACCGATGGTGCTTGAAGGAAAAGGTTTGCCAGGGCCCTAGCTCTTGGAATTTGGCATGCCGTGCGCAACAAGGCGGATGCACAGCGTAGCGTAAAGGTCGTCATCATGGTCATTGTCGCACTTTTGTCCGCCATGTCAGCTTTCTCCGTGCTGCCGGAGGCTTCCCAAGCCGAGCTCGAGCGTTGCGGCGTCGATAAGGCCGCGCTGGAGAGCTATCTCGCCTTGGACTACCGAGCGTTCGATCAGGACTTCTCCGGCGGCTGGCGGGCCGTTGAGCAACAGCAAGGCTGTGGCCGTGCGGCGGCGGAATTGATCAAGGCCTATATGCTCTATTCCACGCCGACGCCGCCGGAATCTTGGGGAGTCCTGCGATGGCATGCCGGGCAGGCTTTGGCGAATGCGGGTGCTGAGGCGGAGGCCATTCCGTTCTTCCAGGCTTCATACCATCGCACGGCGAAGACGGGTGAGCCCGACGAGTGGAACCTCTATGTCGATGCCACGATCGCTTTTCTGGCGCGAGACGAGGAAGCCTTGTTGGCGGCTCGCGAGGCGCTGGCTGCGTTTCCTGTGCCTGAAGAAGAGAAAGAAGCGCGGCGGAAGTTTCTCGAGGACAATCCCCGCATTTCTATGCCGCCAGGCTTCGTGGATGAACCGTCGAACCTCAGCGTGGTCGACGGTTTCGTCGCCTGCGCGGATAAGAGCTACAAAGAAGCCTATGGCCGAGCCTGCCAGGACAAGGCGCGCGGTGGCCTCGTTGGCAAAGTGAAACGTCTCTTCGATCGCTGACATTTCTCAAGGCCCGAGACTTCCATTCCGCTGAGCTGTTCCTATGTGGATCGCGAAGGCAGGGGCTCTCATATGTTCAGTACAACTCTCGCTGCGGCGTCCATCTTGATGATGGGGGCAGGCAATGTTGTGGGTGTCGACCCACTCGATGCTAAGGTGAACTCGGAGGATGCAAGGCGTTTCGCTGCCGTGTTCTACCGATCCAACGCAAAGCCATCGGCGCGAGCACTACAGCGCGGCTATCTCGAGGGTAGCGGGCGAGGCGTGGAAATCTTCACACCAGGCCGGATTCAGAACGCTGAGCATTTGGCGAAAGTCGTTAGCCAGAACCAGGATATGTACCGCCGAGGAATCGAAGTCTGTCTTCCGCTTGCAGAGAGTCTGGAGCCTGAGCTCAAGTCGATTTACCTTGGGCTCAAGGGCCTCTTTCCAGATCGTCCGTTACCAGAGATTTTTGTCGTGTTCGGTGGCGCCAATTCCGGCGGTACTGCGGGATCCGATGCGCAAGTTCTCGGTCTCGAAGTTCTCTGCCGCATTGGGGAAACCGAAGAGGAGCTGAGAGCAATCTTCCGCTCGTTCTTCGCCCACGAAACAGTGCATACGATGCAGGACAACAACTTCAGTGTCTTCCTGAAGGATCCGCTGCTAACCCAATCTTTAAGAGAAGGCATGGCGGACTATGTTGCGACGTTGGTCACCGGCAAGGTGCCGACACCCGAGCGCGATGCCTGGGCGACGGCGAACGAAGCGATGTTGTGGCGCGAATTTCAGAAAGACCGCCAGCTGATATTAGATGCCGTGGCGCGAGGCGAGACCTACGAGAATCCATCGCCTGAGACCGAAGCGGCGTTTTCTCGCTGGCACGGCAATGCCTTCAACCCACCGGAGGGTTGGCACCACGAGGCCGGTTACTGGGTTGGGCGGCGTATCATCACCGCCTTTGTGGACAACGCTCCCGATAAGCGGGCAGCCATTGATGAGCTGATGACATTTGATGACCCTGGTAGCATTCTTGAACGGAGCGGGTATCCGGACACGATGGCGGATTGAAGTCTGCGAGGGGTCGCTTAAGTGCTAGCCCATGAGCAATCCTGTTACCGTCACGCTAGAACACGATAAGTCGTTGGATGACCTACGGGTCCGGATCGATGAGAATATCGACGAGCTTACCTCGGGTCTTGCGGGGCAGATCGCGCTCAAGATCAACAAGCATTGGGAAGGCGACACCCTTCATTTCGATGCGCGGGCGATGATGCAGAAAGTGACCGGCACCGTGGAAATGTTCCCGCAGCATGTGCGGATCACCGTGCATTTGCCCGCGTTCCTGGCCGGCATGGCCGGTAAGGGCGCCGACAAGCTGCAGAAGAAGGGCGGCCTGTTGCTCGAGG
>JABSRH010000056.1 GCA_013215175.1 Parvularculaceae bacterium
TCATAGTACGGACAAAAATCTTCGGAATAACCGACGCCGCGTTGGTCGAGGACAACCAGCTTCCGCATGGTATGTTCCGCGGTGGCCACAAAGTAGTCGGTGAAGCCGTAACCCGGCCCGCCAGGTCCACCTTGCAGGTAGACCATCGGATCATCGCGCAGGCTCCATTTGCCGTTTTCTTCTGTATCCCAATCTTCCGGCTCTTCGGGTGTGATGGTGACCACCAGAAGCTCGATCATGCGACTGTTTTCAGCCTCCCGGTTCTCGGGAACTTCGAGCATCTCGCAGTGGACGAGCTCGGGGTCGTAACTGACGCGATCACCGAAAGGGCAGACGAGGGGACGAAGGCGGTAGGTGTCGTTGGCGAACAAGTCTGGTGCAGCTTGATCGGCAGCCAACTGGGCCTCGATCGCTGCAACATCATCGACGACGCTCTCAACGCCGTCATTTGCTAATGCATCGTCTTGCGCAAAGGCTGATCCTGTGGACAAGCCGATGGCTACAGCCATCGCGCTGATATACTTGAACATCCTAGAAACCCCAAAATTCCGAGGCCCTAGGTTAACAGATGGTTAACGATCGGGAAACCGCGATCTCCGGTCGTCGGCTTAGAGGCCGTCGGGAAACAGACTGCTCGGAGGGCCGGTTAGCGGCGGCGCGTCTTCTTCTTTGCCCTGCTCGAGTTTGAAGCCCTTTTCGACCAGCAGTCGGACCGACTCCGCCCAAACCGACTTGGCCAGTTTTTCCGGATCGGGCGGCAGGGTCGGCTGAGCGATCTTTTCCTTGTCCCAGTAAAAACCGTTCTGCCACGCGCCATCATCCGAAAGCGCGGCGGCCAAGGTCGTCTTTGCGCCCTTTTCTGGTGAGATTTGCATCGGCTTTGTTAGGATGAAGAGGGCCTGCCAAGCGCCGGGAAAGTGGCTCGACCGGCTGAATTCGGAGTTCACAAAGCCTGGGTGCACCGCGTGTGCGCGAATGCCCGCCATGCCATAGCGGCGCGCCATCTCGCGGGCATGTAGCAGGTTACAGAGCTTGCTCTCGCAATAAGCATCGCGGCCCATCGACTTGTTCTCGGGCATCAGGTCTGCGGGGTCGAGTTTACGCGCAAACTGGTGCGCCGCCGAGGACAGGTTGATCACCCGCACCTCACCACGGTCCTGCGCCGTCTTCTTCAGCTTCGGCATCATCGCTTCGGTAAAAGCGAAGGTGCCGATGTGGTTGGTGCCCATGACGATGGGAAAGCCGTCTGTGGTCTCGCCGCCCTTGGCGTGGCCCATCCCCGCGTTGTTGATGAGGCAATCGATGCGCTCTTCGCTGTCGGAAAGCTGATCTGCTGCGGCCTGGATGGATGCCAGGTCCGCGAGGTCTAGCTCCTGAAGGCTGACATTCGCATCGTCGACGTCGGCCTTGAGTTTCTCGACGGCTGCGGCACCCCGCTCGGGATCACGGGCCGCGATGATGACCTTCGCGCCGATCTCAGCCAACGCTTTGGCGGTTTCGTATCCGATCCCGGTATTGCCACCGGTGACCACGAACGTCTTCCTGCGATGCTCAAACATGCCAACTAAAGTAAGTTGCGCCGCGGTGACCGCCAAATGACTTTTTCACCGCGGCGTGAGGTCGGCCAGCGGCTAGCCGACGCCAGCATTCATTTGGGGTAGGTCATCTCCACGCGTACAGTCTTGTCGCGCTTCTTCAGCTCGAAGCTGACATCGTCGAATTGCCAACCACCGGACTTACTGGACAGGGCCCAGCCGTCGAGGGGCATGCCGGACTCTTCACGGTCGAAGACGCCGTTACCGTTCTCATCGTGCCAGATCGACACCGCGTAAGTGCCTGGCGCGACGTCATATTCGAACTCCATGGTTCCCTTTTCAGGGTCTTCAATCGAACCGGCGGTGCCGGTTTGCTGCATGTATTCACTTTCCGCCTGGATCGACACGTAGATCTGGCCGGCGTCCGAGCGGACATCCTCAACAATTACGGTCAGCGAACTCATCAGAAGCAGGGTGGTCAACATCGTGGTTCTCCTCTCTCGTTTCCACAACATAGTTTGTAATGCAAACTAATGGGCATTTCAAGAGACAAGTTTGAAAAACAAACAGCAGCCGGTCTTAGGGTGTGTGAGGGGCACCCACCGCTGCTGCGACCTTGGTAGGTTCGTAGAACCCCTGATGCGTGCTCGAGACTTGACCGAGCGCAACACCCGCTCGTGCACGAATGCCTATCTGACGCTCGTCGAAACGAGAGTGCTTCCCATGCGGACAAGTTTGCTAACCGCCACCGCCATCACAATCGCTGCCATCCCCTTATCGCCGACGATCGCCCTGGCCGATCAAGGCGACTTGCTGGTTCGTGTGCGTGCTATCGCCGTAGCGCCGAATGACGATGCAGGCGGAATTGAGCCTGGCATACCGACGGGGTCGATAGACGTTGAGCCAGCTTATGTGCCTGAAATCGATTTTACTTATTTCATCCGTGATAGGATTGCAGCGGAGTTAATCCTGGCGACAAGCCAACACGACATCGTCGGTACAGATGCTGTGTCCGGTCTGGGTACTGTGGGTGATGTTGGAGTACTGCCGCCCACACTGACCTTGCAATATCACTTTGCGCCGGATGCCGAAATTCGTCCGTATGCCGGTATCGGTGTCAACTACACCCTCTTCTACGGGGAGGACACGAGCGACTCGCTGAACGGTGCCCTAGGCGACACGAAGCTTGAGCTCGATTCGAGTGTGGGCTTGGCGTTGCAGGCGGGCGTTGACGTCGATGTGCTCGACAATTGGTTCCTGAACTTCGACCTCAAGTACATTCAGATCGAGACCGAAGCGACCTTGCGAACCGGCGATGTGGTCAATGCCATCGACGTCGATCTGAACCCCTTCGTCGTCGGCGTAGGTTTCGGCCGTAAGTTTTAAGCCGTTCGGTCAAGATTCCCTTGGCCGAGCATCCACCTTCCTCTAGCCATCCCACTTCCCGTCCCCCACCTCCACGGGATGGCTAGAGGAAGGACTTTTCGCGATGACCACCATTCTTGCGGTGCGCCGCAACGGCCAGGTCGCTGTGGGCGGCGATGGCCAGGTCTCCATGGACAAGACGATTTCCAAGGGCGATGCGCGCAAGGTGCGCCGTGTCGCTGGCGGTCGCGTGATCGCGGGGTTCGCCGGCCGCACCGCTGATGCCTTCGCGCTGCTTGAGCGCCTGGAAGCGAAGCTTGAGCAGTATCCCGCCCAGCTAACCCGCGCTGCTGTCGAGCTTGCAAAAGATTGGCGTACGGATAAAGCGCTGCGTCAGCTCGAGGCTTTGCTGATCGTCGCGAATGAGGAGACAACGCTGATGATCTCTGGCCTCGGCGATGTGATCGAGCCTGAGGTGCTGGAAGAGGGCAGCTTGATCGCCATCGGCTCCGGCGGAAACTTTGCCCACGCCGCCGCCCTGGCACTTCTGCAGAACACCGATCTGTCAGCGGAGGAAATCGTCCGCGAAGGCCTGGCGATCGCCGGGAAGATCGACGTCTTCACCAATGACCAGCATATTGTCGAGACAGCCGGCGCATGACGCTGAAGGCGCGTAAACCCTATGCCCTCGTCACGGGGCTACTGTTCATCGGCCTGGTGTTGATCGCGTTAGTCGCCGAGGGCGTGCTGCGCACCCATGGCGGTGACCTGGTGGTCGTGATGTGGATGTATGTAGGTTTGCGTATGCTGACTTTATGGCCCGTTCTTATTAGCGCGGGCCTCGTCTTGGCGATCGCTTTCTTCATCGAGGCTGGTCAGGCCTTTGGGCTCGCGCAGTGGTTGAGAGCGCCTGACGGTGCCGCAACAAGGCTCGTCCTTGGCCACCGGTTCGATCCCTACGACCTTCTGGCCTATGGCCTGGGCGTTACTATCGCTGCGTCCACAGATTTTTTGATATCGCGCCCTCGCATCGTGCGCGATCCGAACGAAGGATAATTCATGACAGACCTCACTCCTCGCGAGATTGTCTCCGAGCTTGACCGCTTCATCATTGGCCAGCGTGATGCCAAACGGGCCGTGGCTGTCGCCTTGCGCAACCGCTGGCGCCGCCGTCAGTTGGATGATCAGCTTAAGGATGAAGTGACGCCGAAGAACATCTTGATGATTGGCCCCACGGGCGTCGGCAAGACAGAGATTAGCCGCCGTCTTGCGAAGCTCGTCGGTGCGCCGTTCGTGAAGGTCGAGGCCACCAAGTTTACTGAGGTCGGCTACGTAGGCCGCGATGTGGACTCGATCGTGCGAGACCTGGTCGAGGTCGCTCTCCAACTCGTCCGTGAACGTCGCCGCGAAGAAGTCCGTGTTCGGGCCCAGGACGCAGCGGAGAACCGCGTCATCGATGCGCTCGTTGGCGACAATGCCAGCGAAGCGACCCGTGAGAGTTTCCGACGTAAACTGAGAGACGGCCTTCTCAATGACAAGGAAGTTGAGATTGACGTCATGGATCAAGGCAAGGGCATGCCAAGCTTTGATATCCCTGGTATGCCGGGCAGCTCTGTTGGCATGATCAACCTCAACGACATGATGAAGGGCGCGTTCGGTGGCCAAGCCAAGCGCAAAACTATGCGCGTCGAAGATGCCTACAAGCCACTGATCGAAGAAGAGAGTGACAAGCTCCTAGACGACGAACAAATCAACGCGGAGGCGCTGAGCCTCGTCGAGAACGAGGGCATCGTCTTCCTCGATGAGATCGACAAGGTGGCGAAATCCTCCGACCGCGGATCAGGCGACGTGAGCCGCGAAGGTGTGCAGCGAGACCTGCTTCCGTTGATCGAGGGTTCGGTCATCGCGACGAAGCATGGCTCCGTGAAGACGGACCACATCCTGTTCATCGCTTCCGGCGCGTTCCACCTTGCAAAGCCTTCCGATCTGTTGCCAGAGCTTCAGGGCCGCCTACCGATTCGGGTCGAGCTCCGTGCGCTGACGAGGGAAGACTTCCGGGCGATCCTTACGGACACCGAAGCCAGTCTCTTGCGTCAGTACGAGGCGCTGATCGATGCGGAAGGCGTGAAGCTATCTTTCACGGAGGATGGGATCGACGCGCTTGCCGACATGGCAGCGAAGATGAACGAGCGGGTGGAGAATATCGGTGCCCGCCGCCTCTCTACGATCCTCGAGAAGGTCCTCGAAGAGGTCAGCTTCTCCGCGCCCGATCGTTCCGGTGAGGAGATCGCCGTGGACAAGGCCTTCGTTGAGGCAGCGCTCGCCGAGTTCGACGCTAGCCAAGACCTGTCCAAGTTCATCCTCTAGACGGCACAAAAAAACCCTGGCTGTCACAGCCAGGGTTTCCAACTCAGAAGACTGAGGGAAGCTTACGCCGCTTTTGCTTTGCGACGGCGAGCAGCGAAGAAAGCGGCTGGCGCGAAGAGAAGAGCGGCGGCTGGGACCGGAACAGCGGCGTCGGCGTAGACAACTTCCAGCGTGAAGACGTTGCCGGCGGTGATAGGGCCATCGTCGAACAGGGCGACGAAGACGTTCGAGTCGAGCAGCACGGTGAAGCCACCAGCAAGCTGCGAGGACACGATCGAAACGCTCTCGATGGTCTGGCCAGCAGTCAGCGGAAGTGTGAACAGGAAGTCGACGAACGTGCCGCCGCCGATACCGCCGCCGAAATCCGAAAACGAGTCAAACGTAATAAGATCGCCATCAGTGCCAGCATTTACGTCAAACGCTGCAACGCCCAACAGGTCGATATCGTAGCCCCCGCCGACAACACCAACAAATGTGTCGAAGAAAACCTCGTCGAGGAACAGATCTACCGCTGCGATGCCGCCAACCTCTGGGCCTGCTGCGGTGGTGGTTGCCGTGTCCACGAGGGTGATGGCGTGTGCGTTCGATGCGACGAACATGGTCGCGGCGGCTGCCGCGAGCGACTTAAGGAATTTCATGATTTGACCCCAAACGTAGTTAATCCACCTGCACCGTTTGTTAACTGGTCGGTAAGGTCAACGGGATTTCGACATTGAGGCTGCAGTTTTTGGCAGTGTCTGCCAGATATGTTGCATATGCACATCACTCGACCGTGAGCAGCGCGGCCGAGGGAGGGACCTGCCGTACCAATCTGCGTTCAGACTGGCGATTTGCCAGAAGCCGCGGGCCAGACGCCACAGCACCCCTAGCCTAAACCTTTCTCACGCGTTAACTTATACGCTCGTGAGGTGGGAGGCAGCACCGTGGCCAATCAATTCGTAGCGTTCATGGACGAGCGTCATGGCCTTGGCGCGTGGGTCGCTGAGCAGATTGCTGCTGATCTTTTCAGGAACCCGGCGGAACAGCCAGGCAAAAGTTTTGCCAGTAAAAAGAATGGCGAAGGCGAGAGCGCTGACCTGGCCGGACGTCCGGTATCAAGCGCTGACCTGTCCTTGAGCCTCTTGGGTTCGGGTAGCCGTCGCAGCTATGGCGCGGCCGTCGCACCCGTTGCCGAGGCGCAGGCTCCCTCCGTCTCATCGAACGCCTACAAGACTTGGACAAGCCCTCGCGCGTCGGCTGAAGCGACCTCGGCTGCTGTGATTTCAGGCCAAGCTCAGGTCGGTGTGTTGCCGCTCTACGAAGAAGCGTCCGGGTTCAACGTCGACACGCTGAACGCCTTGATCGATTTTCCTCAGCAGGTGCTGGGTGAGTACGTGGCCGAGAGCAATTATGTGCTCGCCGTGCCCACCGACCTTATTCACGAGGTGGATCAGGCTGGTTTCACTGACAGCTTTGACGGCACCGGTGCGCGGTCCTTCCAGTGGAACGCTGAGAAACAACGCAAATATCGTGGCCGCGTCGGCACGGTCTACGCGTCCGCTGATGCTATGCGCCATTGCGCTGCCGCAGTTGATGGTATGCGTGCCAAGGGCATCGATGTGCAGCTGCTGCCCGACGGCGTGGACACCTATCGCGCCGGGCTCGAACAAGCGCTGGTTCACCTCGATCCGAACCGTGAGGTTTCCACCACCTACGGCAAGCACGGCCAACAGCGGGTCTCGAAGACCAAGGCTTCGAACCACGGCAAACCGTTGATCGGCGTGCTGCTCGCCTTCGACAAAGCGCTGGGTGACGGTGGCTATAGCTTCGACAGCGACTATAAGGTGCTAGAGGCTGAGATGGCGGGTGCGGATCGCGTCCGCACATCGTTCTTGGCGACGACTCAAGCCTCGCGTGGCCATGAGAGCCCACCGATGGTCTACGATGTTCCGCTCTTTGGTGACCTCGTTCGCTACATGATGGACGAATGGTCCGAGGCCGCTCGCCTCGACATGATGTCGGTGAAGCGCCTCTTCACCCCGCGCGAGCAGCCACGCTACGCCGATAGTGCCGGCATCCGCCAGACGCCTGGCCTCAGTGGTGCGGGCGCCAATGCGCGCCGGACCGAGGACCCCGTCCCCTACGCACGCGTCCTCTATGCCATTCCCACCGCGGGCCCCTACGCTCGCGATCATTCGAAAGTGCTTCGCCGCCTTGCCGAGGCTGGCCTCAGCTACCGGACTCAGCCGCTGGACCAACGGGCTGGCATGCCTATCGCACTCGCGATCGATGTGCCGAATGGGCAGATGCAAAAGCTCAAGCCTGTGGCGAAGGCCATTCGCAAGCATGCTGGTGCCAAGCGTCTCGCGACGTTCCCATCGGTGACCCCTATGGTGGCCGATGGCATGCGAGCGCAGCCAGACACGTCACGCAGTTGGGGCTTGATCCGCAACGGCTTGGCGATCATCGGCCTGGGCCTGGCGGCGTTCATAGCGGCCGGTTTGGCGGGGCTCGTTTAAGCGCTGATCGCCTCACGGCCGGGCAACACGAAACTGTAGATCGCGATGAAGTGGCAGATGCTCCCGGCCAGCACGAACACGTGAAAGATTGCGTGCGTATACATCTTTGACTTCCAGGCGAAAAACCCAGCGCCAATAGTGAAGCAGACACCGCCCGCGACGAGCCAGATGAAACCGGCGAGGGGCAGATTCTTGAACAGCGGCCAGATCACAAAGATTGCCATCCAACCCATGCCGATATAGCCGGCGAGGCTGATCCAGTCGTAGCGGCGGATGTCGGCCACAAAATGCGCGACGAACTTCAGGACGATACCGATCGCGGCCATGGCCCAGACGGTGATGAGCACCGCGGTGCCCGAAACGGCGGGAAGGGTGATGAGCGCGAAGGGCGTATAGCTGCCCGCGATTTTCAGATAAATTGCCGCGTGATCCACCACCTCAAGAAACGGTTGGAACGTGGACTTGAACGCTGCGTGATAGACCGTTGATGCCAGATACAGCAGCACGGCCGAGCCGCCGTAGATTGAAACCGCTGTGATCTCCAGCGCGCCGCCTGTCATGGCCGCTTTCAGGACCAAAAAGACCAACGCAATGACGGCGAGGATAATGCCGAGGCCGTGGGTTGCGGCGTGCCAAATCTCTTCAGCAGCGGTGTGCGCCCTTTCGGCGGCATTGGCGAAGCTCAAAGCCATAGCGATAGAGGTAGCACGAACCATGCCGAAAACGCCTTCTACTTAGCCGCATGCTGAACACGGCTTGTTACACAAGGTACTGTTGCAGTGCGGTAGGCGGCGGCAAGTGAAACCTTGCCCAGACACGTTGTCGTCGGCCTGGTCAGCTTGTCTTAGAAGGGGGCAGCCAAGCCATCATCGCGGCATCGATTCCGACGGTTTCGCTCTCTGGCAAGCAGGCCTCCATCAACGCCAAGCCGTCCACCATGCCGAGAACGGCGCCGCAGGCGGTGCGATGAGAGAGCCCTTCGACGGGCATCATCCGATCTTCGAGCCAGTCCAAGAACAACGTGCCGATGGCGCTGGCGATGGGGGCGTAGGGTTCAGGATGACGCTGGGCCGCGGCGACGATGTCGATCCACAGCGACATGTACGGCTGCAGCTCAGGCTGCCTCAGCGCGGTGGCAATCCCCATAAACATCATGGGCGGGGCGAGTTTTGTGCCCTCAGGCACCGATTGTTCGAGGACAGCCTTCAGCCGATCGGCACCAGCCAAAAGAACACGTGTCATCGCGTTATTTTTGGACTCGAAATAATAAATCAGCATGCGATCGCTGATGCCTGCGGCCTTGGCGAGCTGCCGCACGCTGGTCTCTGCAAGGCCCGTGGCCAGCACGTGATCCACCAACAGTTCAGTCACGCGTTCACGTTGTTCGAATCGATCAGCCATGGGCTCTTGTAGCGGGTGCTACATCATGATAGCAAATGTAGCGGTCGCTACATTTTCGAAGAAAGGACCGATTATGCTGGATTACGGAAGTGCTGCCCTGGTGGGCACAGTCATCGCTGTTGGGTCTGCGGCGCTCGTAGCGTCATCGAAGGAGCGCGCGACCTGGCCCGTTTGGCTGGTCCCTGGGGTGCTCACGGTGGGCTTTGGTGCCTATTCAATTTGGCCCGTCATCAATGAGGGGCCGCTTGGCTTTTGGGCCAATCATTCCACCAATGGATGGGGGCTTCAGGTCTGGTGGGATCTTCTGATGGCCGTCGTGGCGGCGTTCTTCTTGATGCTGCCGCGAGCCCGAGCCGTGGGCATGAGTTCTTGGCCCTGGGTACCAGTTCTCTTTTGCACCGGTAGCATTGGGCTTTTCGCGATGCTGACGCGGATGCTGTATCTCGAGCACCGAGACGCTCAGTTCCTCACCCAATGATGGCGGCCTTGTGCCGCCCATGACCGAGCGTTAACCTATCGCCAAGCCGGTGAAGGGGCGGGGGATATGCGTTGGATTTCTTGGGGCGTTGCGGCGCTCAGCATGCTGGGCGTGGCCATGGCGCAAGTGGGCGAAGAGGATGAGCCTATCCCCACCGCCACCACAAGTGACCAGGTGGACCCTGGCAACGTCGATGACCCGTCGGACGATCTGCTTACGGATGTTGATGACGCGATTGATGATCTGCTCAAAGACGGTTCAGTCTCGCGCAACCCTGAACTCACCGCCTATGTGAACGGCCTCATCGACGTCTACCGAGCCACCCATCGCGCGCCTGGCTATATCGTTTCCGTCGTCAACATGGACGAGGTGCTGCTCAATCAAGGCTATGGTTTGGCCGACGTTGAGGAAGGCGTTGCCGTCTCCCCAATGCAGACTCGTTGGCATGTGGCCTCGATCTCCAAGACGTTCGTCTGGACATCCGTGATGATACTGGTCGAGCGCGGGCAGCTTGATCTTGATACGGACGTCAATACGTATCTCAAGACGCTGAAGATGCCTGAGGGGAAAAAGCCACTCACCCTCAATCACATCATGGCGCATCGCTCGGGGTTAGAAGACGTCTACGAAATCTTCTCCCTCGAGGTGCAGGATTTGCCGATGGCTGAGGCGATGGCCATGACTCAGCCCGACCAGGTCTATGAGCGTGGGACAATCCGGGCCTATTCCAATTGGGCGACCAACCTAGCGGCGCTGATCGTTGCTGACGTGACGGGCGGTTCTTATGCCGATTTTCTGTTTGCTGAGGTTCTGAAGCCGCTGGGCATGACGGGCACGACGCTCGGGACGGTGGGTGATGCTTACCAAGAGCTAGCGGCTGCGAAGAACTATAGCGTGACGCCTTGGGGCCCTGAGGACGATGGCCAATTTGACAGCAACGTCTTCGCATCCCTCGGCGGCATGACGGTGACCGGCGCCGACATGGCGACGTGGATGCGCTTCCACCTGGGTCGAGGTGCTGTGGGCGATGTGCGCCTCTTGAGTGAAGAAACCTACGCGCTGATGCGTGAGCGTGTTTACGGCGCCAACAGCCAAGGCGCGGACATGGCGCATGGGATGAGTGACCGTCTGTTCCGGGGCGTGCGGGTGTTCGGCCACTCGGGCTCGATCAACTCCGTGTACTCCAATTTCGTGGTGGCACCTGAATTGAACCTGGGTGTGTTCATCGCGCAGAACAGTCACGCGACCTACGCACCACTCTCACAAGTGGGCTACCTGGTGCTGGAGCGCGAGATGGGCCTCATCGGGCTCGAGCAGGACGGCATAGCTAGTGATGCACCCACGGGTGAGGCTGCTGTTGCCGCCGCGGAAGAGCTTGTAGGCAGCTACAAACCCAGCCGCCTGCCGATGACGGACTATGAGAAATTCTTTGGGCTGATGACCACAGTAGAGGTCAAGGCCAAGGACGGGGCGATCATTCTCGGCAGTGGCGGCGGTGGTGCCTACCTGCCGATTGCTCCTGACACGTGGGAAGATCCCCTGGGCTACCGGATCAGCGCTGCCCGCGATGAGAACGGTGCACTCATCGGTATCCACGATTCCTTCGGCGCCTCGATGCTGTTGCCGGTGACCTGGAAGAACGACGACCGCTTCTTCATCTACGGCGCTGGTGCGACGGTGGCGCTTCTCGCAACCACACTGCTGGGCCTGTGGCGCCGCTTGGGTCGTCGCGACAAGGTCAGTATGTCAGGCCGGCTGCTCTCAGTGCTGACCTTGTTGTCCATCGCGCCGATGGCCTGGTTCGCTTACGCGATCGGCCAAATGGCCGGGACGGGCGAGCAGTCTTTTGCTGAGATCTTCTCCACCGGTTACCCGCCAGCCGAAGCCACCATGTTGGCGCAAGCAGGTTCGGTGCTGACCGTGACGGGAATCATCATGGTGCTGACGTTGCTACCCGCCTGGAACGGCTCGCGCTGGTCGATCTGGCGTAAGCTGCATCACACGGGTCTGGCGTTGGCGTTTGGCGTTCTCACGTTCAGCCTGTTCCAGTGGGACCTGGCCTTTAACAGCCTGACCTTCGGTTAGAGGCGAGGGCAAGGCCAGCCGGCAAGAGAGCCGGGCTGGCCTATCCGTTATTGTGGCGGCAGGAGCCCCGTGGCAGCCGCAATGACCCCTTCAGTGAATGCGGCGGCTTGGTTTTCGTTAGAAAAGATGACCACGCCCCACTGGGTTTCGGGGTTGATGGCAACGAAGTTCGTGTACCCTCTGTTGTTCCCGCCATGGCCGTAGAACCTGCCCGCGGGCGTCTCGTAGATCGCGAAACCAAGCCCCCAATCAACTAGGCCCACCTCGCGGCCTGGAAAGTCTGCGGGCAGCGGCGTGTCCTGACGACCGTAGAAAGTTGCCGATGCGTCGGGGGTCAGCGCCGATCCGTCCATCAGCGCGATCATGGCTTTCGCGTAGGACAACGCTTCAGAATGAACCGAATGCGCGGCACCAAATTCGGGCACACGATAGTTCACGTCGCTGCTCAGCTTCTGTCCTTTCCCGTAGCCTTCCGACTTTCGGTCAAGCGTTTCGGCTGATTGCACGAACGACGTGGCTTCGATGGATCGAGGATCGAGCAGCCAGGATCGAAAGATCCGATCCAGCCCCTCATCATCCGTCTCGAGAAGATGCATCAGCACATCGGCGAGGTATTCGTACCCTTCGCCAGAATAGCTGTAACGCTCGCCCGGCTCGAACCCGATGGTCAGCTCGCCACTCGGACTATCGGATCGCCAGTTTGGCAAGCCGGTTTGGTGCGTGAGCACCATGCGCGCTGTGAAGAGCTCAGCGCGAGGGTCGTCTGCCAAGTCGGGGTGGGGCCAATAGCTGGCCAACGATGTGTCGAGGTCGAGAAGACCTTGGCTGGCCAGGTGCACCACAAACGCACCAAACAGAGGCTTCGACAACGAGGCAGCCTCGAACGTCGTTGTCTCGTCCACCGGAACGCCGGTGTCGACGTCAGCGAGGCCGCTCACATGATGGAAGACGACAACCCCGTCGTTGATCAGCGTAGCGGAGTAACCACTGACGCCAGTCTGTTCCTGGATGGCATCAAGGGTGGCACCGAGCTGCGTTGAGCTGATCGTTTGGCCGCTCGCCAAGGCAACCTCGTCGCGAGGTTCAAAGCGCGGCTGCGGTATCGGCGGGACAGTCGTGCAGGCTTGGGCCGTGGCGGCAACCATCGCCAAGGCAGCCAACGTGTGAGAGCGCATCGTGATCATGGGAGTTCCTCATCGGTCTGTTGCGAGGAACGGCCTGCCTTCGGGTGAGGCGAGCGTCTGTTCAGAACACCGCCCGACCAATCGATTTTATAAATCGCGCAGGTTTTTCGAGCGCCCCTCCCGTCGAAAGGCGCTCGGCGTCATGCCCACCACATCGCGAAAGGCGCGATTGAATGGCGTAATCGAGCTGAACCCACTCTCAAGGGCGATGGTGAGGATGGGTATGCCATCCTGCGCCTCGTCGGTCAGTCGCGCTTTGGCGTGCTCGATGCGGTGGGTGTTGATGAAGGCTGAGAAGTTTCGATAGGCCGAGCCTTCCGAGATCAATCGCCGAACCTCGTGAGGCTGGATGCCCAGGCGCTGGCCAAGATCCGCGACGGTCAGCCCGGGCTCCAGGTAAATCTGATCCCGCTTGAGGGCTTCTTCGAGCTGTTCGAAACCGGGATCGAGCGGCGTCTCGACAACAGCCGGGCGGTTCTCAAACACGAGGCTCGACTGCTGAAAACGGGTGAGCCATGCCAGGACCGCGACGGCGAAGACGACGCCGAGAAAGGCTTGCCAGGTGTTCTTGGCCAGCTCGGGAAGGATCCATTCAGCGCCGAGGGAAGACCCAGCGGTCAGGACCGCTCCGATCGTGAAGACCAACCGGACTTGCCTCCGTGACTTGAGCAAATCGTCGGCCGTTCCGCGGATGACCGTGGCCAAAAGATAGATCATCAACCCCGCTGAGATGAGCGCCATGCTGATCGACAGCCTCTGGTCCCAAACGCCCCAAGTGGCGGAGACCGGCAGGCGACTGATGAAACTCAGAACGGTCACCGCAGCGAGCAGCATGCTGTGCCAGGTTCTCCAGCGGAAGCCGTCGGTGAAGACAGCCAATCCAAAGAGGAAGCTGAGCGCGATGTTGGGTGAAGCCACCAGCTTGGCTGCTCCCAAAACGACGGGGCTGGGCTCGTGCGGTGGAGGTATGGCGATGATGAGAGGGCCACAAAAACTCAAGCTGCACGCCGTGAGCAAGATCGCCTGTAGGCGTCCTTTGCGCGTCTGCCGCACCCGACTGGCGGTGATCACCGCTAGGAAGAGCAGTAAGCTCAGCGCACCAAACCGAACCATGAGATCGAAAAGAAGCATGATGTCTCAGTTGCCAAACGGGAACGATCGCCGCGGATTCTACAGGTCGCGTAATGTTGGATGACGTAGCCGAGGAACACTAGCCCTCAGCGTTGACGCATGCCGATGAGTTCAGGCTGGCAGCAAGAGACTGGTCTCAATCACTCATAACCATCGCGATGGTTCCGGCTTCGGTGAGGCCGATGAGGTGATCACGATCATGCGCCGGAAGGAAGATGAGATCTGGCGCGGCCATGGATAAATCACTTAGTGCGCGGACTTGTTGTTTTATGGCCGTGCGATCTTCGTTGGGATCGAAAACGACAACTTGGGTAAGCCTTGGACGGATTTTCAGGTCTTCGATATTGGAGATAGCCCACACGATGTCTCCGATAAACAGAAACTCCGTACCACTCTGTAGGGTGACAAAGACAACTTGGCTGCCAGGCGAGTGTCCCTGTGCTGGAGAAACCAACACCCCCGGGGCTATCCGCGTCAGGCCTTTGCCGATGCTTGATGCTACCGCCGCGAGTTCAGGTGGCAGAACGCCGCCTTTCGAATGAAATCCCAGCCCAAATTTCTGAGCAGGGTTCAGCCGTAGCTGCGGTGCGATGTTGGCGGGTCTGGGGTGACGGGCGACAGCGATGACGTGATCCCGGTGAGCATGCGTGAGCAAGATATGCCGTGCACGCTCCATGCCGGACAGAAGCGCATCGTACGCCTGCTGATCGAAACGGGATGTGTCGGGAGATCGGGCCATGATGTCGGATATCTCTGCATCAATGCCGGCGTCGATGAAGATTGAGCCCTGCGGCGTGACGACTTGGAAGCCGCCGTAGGACGTCCTCCAATTGGCCTTGAAGGCTCCAGCTTGAGCGGCAATCCTGGGTGCTACGTCCGAGCCAACCTCGACGAGGCGGATTTCTGCGGGGCGCAGGGAGGCATCGTCATCCGCCAAGGCGGCCCGCCAGGTTTCGATAGGAAAGAGTTGGGGCGCTGTAGGCGCAGCATTGGAGCCTCCAACGAGCAGCCACCACGCGGGGACGATAAGGCTCACCAAGAGCGCGGCCAGAACCAACAAAATCCGCTTCGTAGAAAGCACTCTCATCAAAACCGTTTGCCACACTGATAGATTGGGCGCTCTCTTGCCGCGCGCAGCCCGCTCGACGTTGTTCGCTTAGCGCTCTGCCACCGTTACACCTGGGAAGTATGACCGCAGCGTTCCGGTGGGGCAACTTGGGCTACGGTACCCGTGGACCCTTGGCCGTTCCTTTTCTTGGTTCGCCGTTCGTCGTAGCTTTGTCGGCCACCGCCGCAGAGGAGGGGAAACTGTGAGAAAGATCGCCGTAGCTTTTGTTTTGATCGCCCTCGTCATCGCGGTCCCGTTCCTTGCCGCGGGCTGGAATGAGAAGCCGCTAACCGACGAGGTGCGCTCGGCGCAGGCACCAGGCGGCACGGTCTCCATCGATGGCGGCAAGATCCACTATATCGAGCGCGGTCCCGACAACGGCCCGGTCATTTTGATGGTGCACGGCTTTTCGGTGCCGCACTTCATTTTCGAGCAAAACGCTCAGGCGCTGGCGGATGCTGGTTACCGGGTCATCCAATTCGACCATTTCGGCAGAGGTTGGTCGGACCGCCCGAGGACGACTTACGGTATTGAGTTCTACGACCGCGAGCTGCTGCAAGTGTTCGATGCTTTGGACTTAGACGAACCGGTAGGGCTGGTGGGGCTATCGATGGGTGGCGTGATCACGACTGAGTTCGTCG
>JABSRH010000057.1 GCA_013215175.1 Parvularculaceae bacterium
AGCATCTTTGCCCTTGTAATGGCGATAAAGCGCGCCGTGAGTAACCCCGAGCGTTCCAGCTATTTTCCGCATAGAGAGGGCATCGAAGCTCTCAACCTGGAGCTTCGACAAAGCTACGCGGAGGGCAGCCCCAGCAAGGTCGCCGTGGTGGTAAGGGCCTTTAGGCTTGGCTTCGTTTGTTCTGGTCCCTGACATTCCACTGCACGCTCATCACCGCGACTTCGGCGTCGCTGTCATCCTTCAGCGTGACGGTTACGGGGAATTGCACCTTGCCGTGCTCGTCCAAGTCGGTACGCAGAGTCGCCAAATCGCCTTCCACTCTACCGTGCGCCGTTATCCGGCCCTTGGCCACCTTCTTGTAGGCGATCTCGGCAGTAGCGGCGACGGGGCGAATGCTCATCATCACTTCTGAAAACCCTCCCGCCATCGCTGCGCCGGAGGCCGCTTCTCCCAGGGTGAATAGCGCGCCAGCGTGCTGGCTCCCGATGTGGTTCGACGTGTGATCGGTCTGATCGAGCGTGGCGATCGATGTTCCCGCCGCGACCTCCTCGATCACAACCCCGGTATGCGCCGCGAATGGCACCGTTTTCGCCATTTGTGCCTTGATGATTGCAAAGATATCCATCGTCGTTTTCTCCAAATGTAACCACTGGATACTTTACTGCGTACGTCGATGCAAGTGCGTGGCCTGGCGGTGGAACTTGAAGCGGCGAGAGGAAGCTGCCACACGCTCGGCAGACCGAACAAAGAGCCCCGGCTCACCGAAAAAAGGCACCTTCGATGAAAATCAACGGCAACGAAATCCGCCCCGGCAACACGATAACGCACCAAAACACCCTGTGGCGTGCGGTGAAGGTCGAAGCGGTGAAGCCTGGCAAGGGCCCAGCGTACGCGCAGGTCGAGCTCAAAAACCTCATCGACGGCCGCAAGCTCAACGAACGCTTCCGCAGCTCAGAAACCGTCGAGAAGATCCGCCTTGAGCAGAAGGAGCACACGTTCCTCTACGCCGAGGGCGATATGCTCACATTCATGGACGGCGAGACCTTTGAGCAGATCCAGATCCCCGAAGATCTGATCGGCGAGCAACGCGCCTTCCTGCAGGACGGTATGCAGGTTGAAGTCGAAATGCACGAAGGTCGCGCCATCGGCGTCGCGCTGCCTGAGCAAGTGACACTGCTGATCACGGAGACCGAGCCCACGGTGAAAGGCCAAACCGCGTCGAGCAGCTACAAGCCAGCCATCCTCGAAAACGGCTTGCGCGTGATGGTGCCGCCGCACATCACCAATGAGACCCGCATCGTCGTGAACACCGAGACCATGGAATACGTCAAACGCGCGGATTAATTCCCCTCTGGGCTGCAGTGCCAGCGCTTGATCAACCGGCCAAGAATGCCGACATTAAGAGGGATTGGACCGCTGGGATGCGGAAGAGGGACGTATGGCTCGATCGCATGACGCCGCGGTGGCCCAAGTGGCGGCTTTAGGCTACAGTATCACTGGGGAGCCTGAAGAGGCTGAGAAGGGTTCGTCTATGTTTTCGATGTTTCCACTGCTGGCCATCAGTTTCGTGATCTACGCGGCGCTGGCCTACACCATGGGTTCGGAGTGGACTTCCGAGGTCCTGTTCTCGATCACGATGGTCTCGGACACGATCTGGAACGTCAGTGGCGGCGATGTCTTCCTGGTCGTTTCCTTCGGCTTTTTGTTCCTTGAGATCATTCGTTCCACGGGAACGGGCAACGACTCCATTTTCAATCACGTCTTCTCGTCTCTGCTGTTCATCGGTGCGTTCTTCTGCTTCCTGATGCTGGCGCCGTTCGCCACGTCCACCTTCTTCTTGCTGGCGATCATGATGCTGGTGGACATGTTGGCCGGCTTCTGGATCACGGTGGGCTCGGCGCGTCGCGATTTCGGCGTTTCCTAAAAAAATCGCAGGCTTGTGTCTCCCAGACCGAATCGGTTCGGAGACTTTTCAGCGTTTTTTCACCACATCTGACTATGGTGGTTCCAGGGTCCCCTTCTGGGGGGTGGCATGGAGCACCCGTATGTCGTCGAAGATCATCACCGCCGTTGGGCCGGATACCGTCCGGTTCGCTCTCGAAGCCGCTGAACAAGCGATGTTCGAGTTCGACCCTTCGTCGGATGAGGTGGTCTGGGCTGACCCTCAACAAGCTGCCAAGGTGACAGGCTACCAGTCTTTGGGAGAGGCCAACGCCTACGACGAATTGATCGCTTCGGTCTCACCAGAAGACGTTGTGGCCCGCCGCGCTGCAATCGAGTCCGCTAAATCCGAAGGCCGCAGCTATGCTGTCGAATTTCGCGCTGCAGGCCCTGACGGCCAGCGCCACTGGTTCGAAGAGCGTGGCACGTGGATGCAAATCGCTGGCGAAGAGCGCCTCGTGGGTGTCCTCCGCCGGATCGACGCGCAAAAGCAGCGCGAAGAGAAACTGAATTACCTGGCGGCCCACGACGAGATGACGGGCCAGCTCAACCGCGCCCGCACCAAAGAGGCGCTAGAAATCGCGATCTCGCAAGCCGGTGAGGGCGACGGTTCGGCCTTTTTCCTCGTCGGCATCGACAATGTTGGCGGCATCAACGCGAGCTTCGGCTTCGACGCTGCCGACGAAGTCATCGCGGAAATCGCTCAGCGCCTTGAGCGCTCACTTCCAGCTGGCTGCATTTGCGGCCGTGTTGCTGGCACCAAGTTTGGCATCATCGCCCCCGGTCGCTCGCCAGAGCGCGTGCGCGAAATGGCGATGCACATTCTCAATCTCGTGCGTGCCGACGTCATCAAGACGTGTAGTGGCGCGATTGCTGCTTCGGTTTGCTTGGGCGTCGCGCGTCTGTCTGCCGATATGGGCAATGCCGGCGTGGCGATGGCTCGCGCTGAAGCCGCTCTTGACCAGGCGCGCCAGAATGGCCCGTCCAACTGGTCCGCCTTCAGCGAGAACACCGACCCTGTCTCCCTCCGCCATCGCGATACGGAGATGTCGGACCTGATCCTGACCGCTCTCAACGAGCGCCGAGTAACGGTAGCTTTCCAGCCGATCGTCACCGATATCGATGCGCCTTGGAAAAAGTACGAGTGCCTCATTCGCCTCGACAATGAAGGCGGTAAGGAGATCAGTGCACCGAATTTCATCGCCGCTGCTGAACGTCTTGGCCTCGTCCACTTGCTGGACCGCCGGGTGCTGGAATTGGCCACGAAGGCCTTGGGCCGCGAGCCTGACATTCAGCTTGCTGTCAATGTCTCATGGGAAACGGTGAAAGACCCCGTCTGGGCTGATGGATACATTTCCCATCTCCGCGCCAACGCTCACTTGGCCGACCGCATCACCGTGGAGCTCACCGAGACCCGCATCGTGGATGCCATCGAAGCCTCTGAAGAGTTCGTCGCGCGCATCAAGGCGCTAGGCGCTAAGTTTGCGCTGGATGACTTTGGGGCGGGGTATACCTCATTCCGGAACCTCAAAGCGCTCGACATCGATATCCTGAAGATCGACGGTAGCTTTATCACTGGCCTCGCCCAAAGCCGCGAGAACCAGCTTTTCGTCCGTACTTTGATCGATCTTGCACGCAACTTCGGCATGAAGACCGTGGCTGAGTGGGTCGACAACGAGCATGATGCCCGCATCCTGAAAGCGCTGGGCATCGACTTCCTGCAAGGCTTCTTCATCTCACGGCCTGAGCGTAAGCCCGAGTGGACGGATCGCTTACCTGAGGCTGGCGAAGACCGCGGTCAGCAAAGCGCCTAAGCGCCTGCCTTCTGTCTGCTGACAAAGCCGGCATAGTCCTCAGCGGTATCGATGCCCGGTGCCGCTCGTTCTACCATCATGACCGCAATTCGCTTGCCCGCTTCGAGCGCGCGAAGCTGCTCGAGGCTCTCAGTGCGCTCGAGCTCTGAAGGTTGCATCGCGGCGAAGGCCTGGAGGCTGTCCGGTGCAAACCCATAAAGACCGATGTGCATCTTCGGCTGGTGCTCGCGCGTGCGAGGGAACGGCATGACCGATCGCGAGAAGTAAAGCGCGTCCTCACTGCCACCGCCCAACGCTGTCGTCACAACCTTCACCGTATTAGGATTATTCGTGTCGAGATCGTCAGGGAACGGGCACGCGAGGGTTGAGATAAAGGCTGGGCGTTCATCCTTCATCGCTGCCATGTGGCCGTCGATCAGCTTGATGATATTGCCCGGTTCCACTTCGGGCTCGTCACCTTGGCAATTGATCACCATGGAGGCGTCGCGCCCTTTCGCGGCCTCGGCCACGCGGACCGTGCCGGATTGGTGGGCAGGGTCAGTCATGGCGACCGCGGCGCCAAACCCCTTGGCGGCGCTCTCGATGTCCGCGTGATCAGTCGCCACAATGACATCGACGCCAGGCACCTTCATGCAAGCTTCCCACGTGTGCTGAATCAGCGGCTTGCCCGTCTCCGCCAGAAGCATCTTGCCCTTAAGGCGTTCTGAGCCATACCGCGCGGGAATAACAATCAGTGGACGGCTCATGAGGCATCTCCTTCGATCAAACGGCTGAACAGCAGGCCCGCGATCAGGCCAGTTAAGGCGCCGAACGTGTTGGCGCTCATGTCAGCGAGGGATGCTGTACGTTCAGGCGTCAGGCTCTGCAAGCCTTCGAACAGAGCGCCATAGGCTAGCACGCCGGCCAATAGCAGCAAGGTGGAGAAGCGCTGCACGAAGCCAACGATGGCGCAGCCAGCCAACGCGCCGTAGGCCAGATAATGGCCAATTTTATCCGTTTGTGATGGATCGCCGAGCAACCATTCCGCGATAGCTGCGAGGAGCCAGGGCCCTGGCGCTGTCGGGTCGCCCACAGGCTTGAGCGACAGGTAGGCGATCAACAGTGCGACGGGCAGCAGGGCCAGGCGGGCTAAGCGGGGTAGATCAAGTCGTCTCAAGAACTGGGGCACCGTGCTGATCCTCCCAGTCCATCGCTGTACGGATGATGAGATCAAGGTCGTTGAACGCCGGGCGCCACCCGAGCGTCGTTCGAATCGCGGCGGTATCGGCGATCAGTTGGGGTGGATCACCTTCACGCCGCCCGACCACCACGACGTCCAGCGCTTTGCCCGTTACGCGCTGGACGGATTGAATGACATCCTGAACCGACGCACCCTCGCCATAGCCGCAGTTCAGCGTCGTCGAGGTGCCGCCATCGCGCAAATGCTCCACGGCGCAAATATGCGCTGAGGCCACGTCCGCGACATGCACATAGTCTCGAATGGCCGTGCCGTCCGGCGTGTCATAGTCGTTGCCATAGAGCTTCAAGGGTCCCTGACGGCGGCCCGTGGCGATCCGCAAGGCGGCGGTGATGAGGTGCTTCGGCGCGTCGCTTTCCCCGGCTCGCCCCATGGGGTCGGCACCCGCCGCGTTGAAGTAGCGAAGCACCGCGTAAGGAATGTTATGCGCCTGGCAAACGTCCACCACCATCCGCTCGGCGCCTGCAGCAGCGGTGCCTTGCGGTGAGATCGGCGCCATGGGCGCTGTTTCGGTGACGGGGATGGTGCTCGGTGTTCCGTAGACAGAAGCGGTCGACGACAAGACGAACGACCCGACGCTCAACTCAGCACAGGCGCGCAGCGTCGTCATCAGCGGGACCAGAACCGCCTCGAAAGCGTCTAAAGGATCTTTCAGCGAATGCTCTACCGTGCCGCGATGGGGCAGATGGATGACATCGGTGACGCCGTGCTCCTGGAATGCGGCAATTAAAGCTGACGGATCACGCAGGTCCAATCGGATGAGATCAGCCGGATCGGTCCCCGCGCCGTCGGGCAGCAGAAAGTCAAAGCCCACATGCGCCAAGCCGTGATCACTCAACGACAGCAGCATTTGACGGCCTTCGTAGCTTGACGCTCCGATGACGGCGATGGTTGCCATGATGGCTCACCCTTTGAGACGGAGTGGCGATTGTGCAGCGATTGTGTTCTCAGGGAAAGAGCTTGTGCCAGCAGCACCTAAATTGTCATGAAAAGATCAAAGAGTGACGCGGATTAGCGCGACAGCGCGGACGGCCGCCACGCTTCTGCCCGGATCTCCACAGCCTCGCGAATATCGGGCGCGAGACGGCTCGCCACTTGATCGGCCTCATCCACCGCAGAACGATCTCCGCGCAGCTCAGCCAAGCGGAACCAGTAAAAGCTCTCAGCCGCGTTGCGCTGGCTCGAAGGCAGCCAGGCGTTCTCGGGATTATAGATTGTGCCCAGGTTGACCATGGCTTGCGTGTGACCGGCTTGTGCGGCGCGGGTGAAACCATCGATGGCGCGACGTTCGTCAACCGGGCCGCCAATGCCTTTCATGTCGAGATAGGCCAGGCGATTGACGGAGGGCAGGTGGCCATTGTCGGCAGCAGCACGGAACCAGCGCCGGGCCGACAGGCCATCGAGAGGGACGTCGGTCCCAGCAAGATAGAGCTCACCAAGATCGTGTTGCGCCACGGATGAGCCGCGCTCGGCAGCGGACGTGAGCAGGGCCACAGCATCGCGGCGCTCTGCGTCGGTCGAAGCGGTAGCAAGCTGCTCCTTCGCGGTGGCGTAGAGTGTCGCAACGGAGGGTTGCGTGGGCTCGGCTGCCGTTAATGAAGTGCCCGTCGAAACCTGCGGCGTCGGCACGTCCATCACCACCGGACTGGCTTCATCTTGTGCGACAAATTGGACAGCCACGTAAGCAATTGATCCGGCGGCAATTGCCAGGAGCGCCCACCCGAGGGTCGGGTTGTTGTCGACGTCGCGACCGAAGCGAGACTTCAAGAACGATTGGAATTTCTCACCAATGTCCGTGGGTTCATCGTCGAAGAGCGGATCGCGCGCAAAAGTCTGCCGCGGCCGATCGTCAGCTTCTAGGGTCGGTTCCGGCGTCGGCCAATCGAAGCCGTCGTCATCCTGATCGCTCAGCGCGGGTGCCGGATCGAAGGCAGCATCGCGGCCCAGGATTTGGTCCGGCGTGCGTTCTGGTTCAGCGCGGACTTCTGGTGCGGCTGTTGGCGCTGGCGTCGCAGCCGGCTCCACTTCAGCCTCGCCGAAGAACGGCTCTTCGTCGATAGCTAGGGCAGCGTTGCCGATCGCCATGGTCCCGGGGCCGGTTAAGCCACCAAAAGGCGGCGCGAGCCTAGGACTCGCGGAAGCCGACGGCTCACCAGATCCCGACGGGTCAGGCTCCGGCGTCTGGCGCGGTGAAAGGCTGAGAGGATCGTCCATAGGACCGTCGAGCGGGTCCGCCGCGGGTGCTGAGCTGAAGGGGTCTTGCTGCGGTGCTTGGTCGAGCGTCGCGTTCGGTTCCTTGAGCTCAGTGTTGGCGGGACCCGTGGAAATGCGGCCCTCAAGCTGATCGACCATCGCCGCAAACGCGCCTTCAACAGCGCCCAGGCGTTTTTCCGCTTCGCTAACGGAAGCGCGGACGGTCGCCGTGCTGGGATCGCCAGTCTTCAGCGTTGAGGTCTCAACCTGATGGCGAAGGTTTTCAAGAGACTGAGCCACACGGCTGATGCCTTCAGCGCTGCGCTGCTCGCCGGCTTCGATCTTGTCCTGCAGCTTATCCACTGAGCTTTCGAGACCGCGGATCTGATCGCTGGTGCGTTTGATTTCGCTACCCAGCAGGCGAAGATTGTTGCTGGTCCGCTCGATGAAAGTCTCGTCGTGCGACTCCGCTGCTTCCCGTGCCACGTTGAGCGCTTCAGTGACCCGCTCCTCGGTGGAGCTGACCCGCTCAGTGGTCTTGTCGATGGCATTGAGCAGTTCGCCGATCTCGTGGCGTAGCTCTTCGTCGTCAGCGTCCAAGCGGTCTTTAAGAGCCGCGAGCACGTCCTCATTCTTCGACAGCCGTTCTTCGGTCTCCTCGCGCGAACTTTCGACCTGAACAACCAAGGTGGTCAGGGCGCGTTCTAGCGCTTTGAGGCTGTCGACCCAGCTCTTCTTTCCGCCGCCCTCAAGGCGATCGAGACGTTCGCCCATCTCGGCGATACGCTCCGGCTCAAGCCCAGGGATCGAGCCGCCGGGCTCAAGCTCCAGGCGCTTGATGCGCTCGAAGACGGTCTCCAGGCCCTTGTTGAGGCCACCCATGGCCTCGCGGGCCTGGCGTTCATTGACGTAGAGGCTCTTCTCAGTCTCAGCGATCCGTTCGTTCAGGCGGTTGAGCGAGCCGATCACATCGCGGAGCTGCTCCGTCGTAACGCCCGAGATCACTTTGTCAGAAGGTTGGTCGTCCTCCGCCAGACCGGCCTCATCAAGGCCCTTCTGGCGGATCATTGCCGTCATCCATTCGCCGAGGGTCTTGCCCTCACGACGTGCCAATTCCTTCGCCACGGAGCGGGCGTCGGCATCGATGCCTTTCACGCTCCAGGGGACGTTGGACTTGGCACTCATCGGCTTCCTCATATCAGACCCGGCGTCACGCAAGCTGGTTACAGCGGCGTTATTCTTGGCACGATGGAGCGAGTTAGGGTGATTTACCATAGCCGTGAAGAGTCTCGTTCCACATTCTGCGAAACTGCATGCCCGTTTCAACCTGGGCGTGTGGACTGCTTTGCGGAGGCGTTCAAGGGCGTTCGCCTCAACCGGTTGGAAAGAGCGACGGTTCGCGGCTTTGCATTCGGCGCGTTTCCCGACTACGAAGCGGGCAAAAAGTGGCCAGCTCCCCCCGTAACGGGGAGCCTTTTGGAGGAGTTTCCATGCCAGTCTACGAAGCGCCTGTGCGCGATATGCAGTTCCTGCTGCACGACGTTCTGAAACTACAAAACTACTCGAACCTTCCAGGTTTCGCAGATGCGGACCGGGACACCATCGACGCCGTTCTCGAAGAGTCCGGCAAATGGCACCGCGATGTGCTCGCACCCCTCAACCGTGTGGGCGACATTGAAGGCGCACAGCGCAACGATGACGGCACGGTGACCACGCCTACCGGCTTCAAAGCCGCTTACGACCAGTTCTGCGAAACGGGCTTTGGCTCACTCGCCATGGACCCCAACTATGGCGGCCAAGGCATGCCCACCACGTTGGCCATCGCCATCAGCGAGATGACCTCGTCGGCGAACCAAGCGTTCGGCATGTATCCAGGTCTCTCGGCTGGTGCATGGCGCGCCATCCACGCTGCGGCATCGGACGAGCAGAAGGAAAAGTATCTGCCGAAGATGACGTCGGGCGAGTGGACTGGCACCATGAACCTGACCGAGCCGCAGTGCGGCACGGACCTGGGCCTGATCCGCACGAAGGCTGTGCCTAACGGCGACGGTACCTTCAAAATCAGTGGTCAGAAGATCTGGATCTCCGCTGGTGAGCACGACATGTCCGACAACATCATCCACTTGGTGTTGGCGCGCATCGAAGGTGCTCCGGAAGGCATCAAGGGCATCTCGCTCTTCATCGTGCCGAAGTTCATGGTCAATGACGATGGTTCGCTCGGTGAGCGGAATAATGTCAGCTGCGGTGGCCTTGAAGAAAAGATGGGCATCCACGGCAACGCGACTTGCGTCATGAACTACGACGAAGCCACCGGCTTCCTCGTGGGCGAAGAGAACAAAGGCATGCGTGCCATGTTCGTCATGATGAACGAAGCACGCCTCGGCGTTGGCCTGCAGGGCTACGCTGCGGCGGAAGTCGCCATGCAGAACGCCGCAGCGTTTGCCCGTGACCGTCTGCAGTCACGTTCGGTGAAAGGTGCTCAAGCACCAGAGAAGCCTGCGGACCCGATCATCGTTCACCCCGATGTGCGCCGCATGCTGATGGACACACGCGCGTTTGTCGAAGGCGCCCGTGCCCTGACTTTCTGGGCTGCCCTCCACGAGGACATGAGCCACAAGTCGCCCGACGAAGCGACACGCCAAAAGTCTTCGGACTACATGGCGCTGCTGACGCCCGTCATTAAGGCCTTCATGACCGACAAAGGTTCGAAGGGCGCCAATGACAGCCTCCAAGTCTTCGGTGGCTCGGGCTATTGCGAAGAGTGGGGCATGTCCCAATTCGTTCGCGACGTCCGTATTGCCCTCATCTACGAAGGCACCAACGGCATCCAGGCTCTCGACCTCGTTGGTCGTAAGCTGATGGCCGAAGGCGGTCGCTATTGGCAGACCTACTTCGCTGAGATCGATCAGTGGTGTGCGGACAACAAAGGCCAGAACGATGTCCTCGACGGCTACATCGACGGCCTCCTGAAAGCCAAAGCCGAGCTGCAAGACGCAACCCAGTGGCTGGGCATGAACGCCATGGCCGACTTCGATCAGGCCGGCGCAGCATCGCACGACTACCTGACCCTCTTTGGCCTGGTTGCGATCGGTCACATGTGGCTGATGATGACCAAGGAAGCTCAAGAGCGCATCGGCGATGGCGATCCGTTCTACGCCAACAAGCTCGTCACCGCACAATACTTCTTTGAGCGTGTGCTGATTGAAAGCTCCATGCACTTGGCGAAGGTCAAGACGGGCACCAGCACGATGATGAAGCTGGAAGCCGAAGCGTTCTAAGCTTCGCTTTCAGGCCTCTGAAACAACAAAGCCCGGAGCTGCAAAGCTCCGGGCTTTTTGGTGTGCGAGGGGCGGGGGCAGGGAGGAGAAGTTAGGCGGCGTCTTCTTCGTCAGCTTCCGGAGCTTCGGGCGCTTCCACCACGGTGGAGGTGCTGTCCGCTTCTTGCGAGCCTTGGAAGAGCTCAAGAATTCCAGGACGGACGTCGCCATCGCCAAACAGACGCGAGACGCGGTTGGACTCGGAGATCGCCGCAGCGGCCGCCCGTGCGGCGTCTTCTTCTGTGAGGGGCTGCACCAGTGAACGGACTGAGCTGTCTAGCCGTTCCGTCAACGCTGAGAAGAAGCCGCCACGGCGGTTGAGGGAGTCGGAAATTTGCCCAAGCTGATTGTCGACGTTGCCGATCCGCTCCCGAACTTCGGCGACGATGGCGCGGGCGCCTTCGGTATCACCGGCACGGATCCGATCCGACAAATCGCCCAGCACGTCCTCAAAGGAACCAGCAAGCGGGCTCTCGATTGTCCGCGTCACCTCGCGCTCGACCGTTTCGGTGCGTGTGCCGACGACCCGATCAAGCTGTGCTTCACTCAGCGATGCAATGCGGTTCTCGAAGCGTTCAACACGAGTTTCCAGTCGGTCCTGTGAGCGATTGAACCGCTCGACACGGTTTTCGAGGCTATCGATGCGACGATCGAGCCGGACAACCTGTCGATCTGTCCTCCGTATGCTGCGCTCTAAACGATCTGAGCGGTTGTCCAGGCGACTGAGGTCTTCCAACGAAATCGTCACACCGGCACGGTCGGCTGCGCGCTGAGCACGAGCCAACAGACGGTCGGCACGATCTTCGTTGCCCTGCGCGCGAACCCTCTCCGAACGCTCGAAGACCCGTTGCGCGACGCGAACGCGTCTTTGGTCGCGAGCATCGTCGGGGCGTGCGCCGCCGTCAGCGAGCTGCTGCTCAATATCCGCGCGCTCTGTCCGGAAGGATGCGGCCTGGTTGCTCAACTCCTGCCGCCGATCGGTGGCACTTGCGATGCGATCTTCTGTGGCGCTGATGCGTTCCCCAACGCGCGCAACCCGCTCATTCAGGGAGTCGATACGTTCGTTGAAACGGTCCCGACGCGTCACATTGACTTCGACGGTCTCGGTCACTGTGTCGGTCACTGTGTCGGTCACTGTCGTCGATGCTGCTCGCGCGCCGTCGGTGGCGCCGAGCCCTACGGCTTCAATCGTCTGTTGACGGAAGTCGAAGCCTGCACCACCAGCTTTGAAGCCGAGTGTCACACTGAGGGTTTCGCCCTCTACCAAAAGGTTCGTACCCGTACGGCCGGCAGACTGTACAGCTAGCGTCGCGGTTTCCTCGAGGCGTGAGAGAGAGCTGGCAAAGGCTGAGCCTGGCGCGCCTTGCTCAACGGCGCCAATGATCTCTTCGGCACGGTCCAGCACGCTGCCGATCTTGTCTGTGCCCGCTGAAGCGAGCGCCACCGACGCTCGGGCACGGCCGAGACCATCATTCAAGGCGCTAAAGATCGAGCTCTCGGTCTTCACCGCGTTCGAAATGGAAAAGAATGCATCCTGCGTGGAGGCCAGTGGCTGCTTGCGAGCGCCCGTGAGCACATTGTCGAAGCGGCCTCGATTGCTGTTCTGTATCTGGAGCAGAGCCGATTTGGCCTGCAAGTCATTGAGGAGGCTCGTCATCCCCGTTGTCCTTCCACCAATAGCGCCCCCGCGCCTCGCCAGATTCTGGCCCATTTCTTACTTTCGGGTTGACGGAATGGAACTGTATTGTATTAGCCAAAGTCATTGGTATGAATAGATCTTAGTCTTAACAGATATTAGTGATGAATACATCGTTCTATTTGTCCATCACGCTGCCGTGATTTGTCTGTCTTTTCAGCAAACAAGGCTTCGCGTTCCGAGGGCGATGTCTTACGCTCCGGTCAAAACACCGGAGGAATTCCATGACGAAGACCGATCTCAATCGCCGCCACGTTTTAGCCCTGGGCGCCAGTGTCACAGGCGCCGCAGCCATGACGGGCACCGCAAAAGCCGACGGGCATGGGCATGACCTCAGCGGCCAGTCCGTGCTGATCACCGGCGCGTCGTCTGGCTTCGGTCGGCTAATGGCAGAGAGCCTTGCCCGCCAAGGGGCCAAGGTCTTCGCCACCATGCGCAACGTCCCCCGTCCCGAGGCGAAGGAGCTCGAGGCCCTGGCGACATCCGACGATCTCGACATCACGGTGATTGAGATCGACGTGACCAAGCCGCGTGAGATCAAGCGGGGCGTGGCCAAGGCGCTGGACAAGGCAGGCGGTAAGATCGACGTGCTCGTGAACAATGCTGGCATTGCTTATGGCGGGCCGGTGGAGCTGCAGGACGAAAAGGCCATGCAGACGATCTTCGATACCAACGTCTTCGGCCCCCAGCGCCTGACGCGGGAAGTCCTACCGTCCATGCGTGAGGCAGGCAGCGGTCTGATCGTCAACGTGTCCTCACAGCTGGGCCGGGTCATCATCCCAGGCTTCGCGCTCTACTCGCCCACCAAGTTTGCCCTCGAAGCCATGAGCGAGCAGATGGCCTACGAGACGGCAGGCTTCGGGATTGAGGTCACGATCATTCAGCCCGGCGGCTATCCGACGGAAATCTGGGAAAATGCGCAGGCACTCACCGACGACCTTTTGGAGCGCACCCCGGAGGAGCTGCGAGATACGTATGCGGCCTATCTCTCGCAAATTGAGGGCCGCAACGGTGGCTCCACGGATCCGATGGACGTGCCGAATGCGGTGGCAGAAGTGATGGCGATGCCGGCTGGCTCTCGCCCCTTGCGTCGGCCTGTGCACCCTGGTTCACGGCCGCAGGAGGGGATCAATCAAGTCTCAGCGCAAACGCAGAAGGCGATCCTTGAGCGCTCAGGCCTGAAGGCTGTTGCTGATGCGGTTTTGGACTAAATCAGCTTACTGAAAGAGTGAAAGAACCAGCGAGCTTCGCTGGTTCGTGATCGTCAGAGCTTGGGTGGCCAATTGTTCGGCCACCTGTTCAGCCTGTAACCGTGACGATGCTTCCGCAAGGTCGGCTTCCACAAGCGCGGCCACACCTTCGCCAAGACCCGCGGCCAGATCCTGCAGATAAACTTCTTGCCGGTCGAGCTGGCGCTCATAGGCACCCAGCTGACTCGCATAACGGTTCAGCTTTTGGCGAGCTGAATCGATGACGAGCATGGCTGAGTCAGCGGCCAGTCGCATGGCCTCAGGATTGACCAGAGAGATCAATTCCAAGAACCCAGCCTGTGCGCGGCGCGCTTCCCCTTCAACAAGATCCGTATAGAACGGAATATCAGAACCGCCGATTGCCGTGGTCGGCGGCAATGGTGTCGCGCCAGTCGGTTCGGACGGATCAGAGGTGAACTGCACACCGTCAATCAGTGTACCGTCTTCACGACCCCAAATGTTGATCGTGTAAAGCCCTGGCGCTGCAATATCGATGAACACGCGCTGGCCGCTCAAGGTGTCTCGCGTACCCCAACGCGCGGCACCCCCTGCCGTAGGGATCCGAACACCACCGGTGCCAGAAAGCACCACTCCGTCGACACCAACGTGTACGGAGTCGGCTGTGCCGCTAACACCAATGCCGCGGACATTGACGTAGTAGCGGCCCGGGTTCGTGATCTGAACCTGGTAATCCAAGCGTGGAGAATTAGCTGCCACATCAGCAGGCGTGAGATAAATCTTGTTCGGACCAGGAAGGTCGACCCACTCGAGAAAGCCAGGGTTTGTTGCCGATGGGGTCCAATCATCAACCCCCACAGCCTGCTTCGAAGAGAAGTTCTCGGCGTTCAGAACGAATTCCGTACCGCTCTCGATGACAGCATTGTTGAACGCGACACGATCGAGATCACCGCTACGTACACCAATCGTTTGCAGGTTGAAGCTGCCTTGCTGGCGATCCACACCAATGATACTGTTGAATGAATTGCCCTCTTTCAGCAGGTTCGTGTCTTGGAACGCCGTGGCGTCAATGATGTCTCGCATCTGATCCACGAGGTCATCGAACACCGCTTCTAGCTCTTGAATGCCAACACCGTTCTGCGACACCGGCACAAGGTCCGTGAGTTGAAGGGTCAACTCATCGAGCTGACGAATGCCTGCCGATGCGGTTTGGATGGCGCCACGGGCGACCGTCAGGTTTTCTTCAAGGCCGCGGAGGATCGCGATGTCGCTGCGTGTCGTGTTCGCGACGAGAAAAAAAGCGGGATTGTCGTCGGCGGATCGGACTTTGAGGCCCGTAGAAATTTCGGCACGAACTGTCTCACCGCGAGCTTGCACAGCTCGTAGCGTACGGAGGGCAGTTTGCGCTGATGCGTTGGTGAACACCCCCGTCATCAATACAGTCCTTATTCAGCTCGCGCGGGATCGCGCTAACCTGTTGTCTAGGATCTGAAGGTGGATAATCAGATAACAAAAAGGAGAGGTTGCAGCGCTTCGCCGCAAGTATTCCCAATATGGCACATGTATACTTAAAAGAAGATAGTCTTTTTATTTTTCGTTATTGTTCGTTTATTGAATGTTAAAAGAGCTGCAGAATAAGAGCCTTGCGCTCGTTGGCGCTGGACAGGGCGTTAATGGCGAATTGCTCGCGGACGCGGGTGGCCACCAATTGGCTCGAGAGTTCATCCAGCTCCGCATCCACGAGAGCGCCCACGGCTTGGTCCAGACCAGCATCAAGATCCGAGAGGAAGGTCTGTTGTCGCTCAATCCGCGACTGGGTCGCGCCTAAACCAGCGGCGGCTCGGTTCAGCTTGACCTGTGCCGCGTCGAGCAAAGTCAGCGCCGTGCGGAAGTTAAGGGCGGCTTCTTCGGGCAATACACGCTCGATGAGTTCGATAAAGCCAGCAGACTCACGACGGGCTTCGCCCTCGGTCGGGTCCATGAGATAATCAGCACCCGGTGTGACAAACTGGTTCTCTGCGGGGCCCGTGCCTGTGGGAACATAGGATGCATCTTGGGTGAGGATGATCTTGTCGATCGCTACCCCGTCCTCGCGGGCCCAGATATTGATGTCGTACACGCCTGGCGCGGAAACATTGAACTGCACCGGTTGGCCGGTATACGTATCGCGACGACCCCAAGTCGGTGACCCGCCAAATCCTGTCAGGCCGCCATTGCCCGTAAGTCGTTGACCATTCAGGCCAATATGGATTGAGTCCGAGTTGCCGCGGGGATTGGCATCCGCCACCCCCCGTACCCAGACATAA
>JABSRH010000058.1 GCA_013215175.1 Parvularculaceae bacterium
CCTTCCGCGCCGGTGAGCGCGTTGCCTCGATCGCCCCTGAGATCACCCGAATCGTTGTCCCTCGCCGCGGCGAAGACACGTCGGGTGTGCACTTCGAGCTGGCTGTCGGCTTTGTCCTCGAACGGCGCCAACTGATCTACAACCGTTCCGGCAAAAGCCTGAAATTCCCTGAGGAATCATGATTTCCATTACACAACGGCTGAGTGCCTTGGTGGGTGAAACCTTCGCCGCTGAGGGCCTCGACGCTGCGCTCGGTGCTGTGCGCGTTTCGGATCGTCCGGACCTGGCGCCTTTTCAATGCAACGGCGCGCTAGCCGCCGCCAAGGCCGCGAAGATGAACCCACGTCAGCTGGCCGAGGGGTTAAAGGCACGCCTCGATGCGCTGGACGCCTTTGACGACGTAACGCTCGCCGGGCCAGGGTTCCTCAATCTCACGCCGACCCAGACGTTCGTTGAGGGTCTGCTGGCCGAGCTCGTCAGTGATTCGCACGGTGGTGCTTATCTCAGGACAGATCCCGAGAAGGTCATTCTCGACTATGGCGGGCCCAATGTCGCCAAGCCCCTGCACGTAGGTCACCTGCGCTCAGCCATCATTGGCCAGAGCCTAAAGAACATCATGCGTCGCGCGGGCGACGAAGTGGTGGGTGATATCCACCTCGGTGATTGGGGCCTCCAGATGGGCCAGCTCATCGCGGAAATTCGCCGTCGCCAGCCGGATCTGCCCTACTTTGACGAGGCCAAGACCGATGGCTTCCCAGAGGATAGCCCGGTCTCGGTAACCGACCTCGCCGAGATTTACCCAGCGGCCTCAGGTGCCTGCAAAGAAGACCCCGAACGCATGGCCGAGGCGCAGCAAGCCACGGCTGAGCTGCAAGGCGGCCGCCCTGGCTATCGCGCTCTGTGGCAACACTTTATAGACGTCAGTCACGCTGCGCTCGAAACCGATTACGGCGAGCTTGGCGTTCAATTCGAGCTTTGGCGCGGTGAAGCGTCGGTTGATCCCCTGATCCAGGCAACCGTCGAGCGCCTCGAAGCCAAGGGTCTCCTGGTCGAATCAGACGGCGCCCGCGTGGTCGAGGTCGCACGAGACACCGATAAGAAAGACATCCCACCGCTGCTCATGGTGAAGTCCAACGGCTCGGTGGGCTACGGCTCCACCGACCTCGCGACCTTGGTCGAGCGGGCCGACGAGGGCTTTGCGCGCTGCATCTACGTGGTGGACAAGCGTCAGGCTGAGCACTTCGTTCAGGTGTTCCGTACCGCCGCGAGGCTCGGTCTCTACGAAGAAGACCACATGGAGCATGCGGGCTTCGGCACCATGAACGGCAAGGACGGCCGTCCCTTCAAGACCCGAGAAGGCGGCGTTCTCCGGCTGGCCGACTTGATCGACATGGTGGTCGGCAAGGCTGAGGAGCGGCTGCGTGAGAACGACCGCGACGGTGACGAAGTTCCGGCTGATCGCCAGGACGTGGCGCGCATGGTCGGTCTGGCAGCGCTAAAGTTCGCCGACCTGTCCAACCCTCGCACCACCGACTATATCTTTGATCTCGATCGGTTTGTGGCGTTTGAGGGTAAGACGGGTCCTTACCTGCTCTACGCCTCCGTCCGTATGCGGTCTGTCTTCGCCAAGGCGGGCACGACCATTGAGGAAGCGGCGAAGGGGACAATCCAGCTCACAGAGCCCGCAGAGATCGATCTCGCGTCGGTGATGCTCGGCTACGCCGATGCGCACAAGGCGGCTTACGAGCGGCGGATGCCTCATCTTTTGTGTGAACATGCTTACGCGGTGGCGCAGGCGTTCTCGAAATTCTACGCCGCCTGTCCCATCGCGAATGAGGATAACATCACAGTACGGAGTAGCCGTTTAGCACTATCGGCTGCGACATTCCGTCAGTTAGCAGACATTCTCGCTCAGCTGGGGATCGCTGTCCCTGATCATATGTAGAAATAGGGTTAATTCAGTGTGGCGTTCCAGCATCACCTAACAAGGAAGTGATGACTGTCACAGCTCTGTCACAAATCTAGTGCGAAAGCGTCACAAGCCCCGACTAGGCGCGCGGCAAGGTCAATAAGGCCTACAAGCAAGCTAATCAGGGTTTTTCATGTTTAATTCACGTTGGGCTGGCGGCGCAGCTGCCCTAGCCATCGCGGCGTCCCTCACGCCCGCAGCACACGCACAGTTTACGTCTTCGGACATTTCGGGCCGCGTCGTTGACGCCAACGGCAATCCAGTTGCTGGCGCCACCGTCCTGATCACTGACGAACGTACCGGTCGCGTTAAGCGTGCGACGACATCGTCGAACGGCGCTTTCTTCGAAAGCGGTCTGGCCGTTGGTGGTCCTTACACCATTTCTGCCGAGACACCGACGGGCCCAGCCCGCCGCGAGGGTGTGAACCTCCGCCCATCGTCCAACTCGATCACGCTCTTTGGCGAAACGGAAGACACAGTCGTCGTTCGCGCCATCGGCGGTAACCGCCTCGACTTGAACAATGGTGTTGGCTCGTCGTTCACGGCTGACGACATCGCGTCGACTCCAACGGTACAGCGTGACCTGATCGCAACTCTGAACCGCGATCCGCTGGCTCAGTCAGGTGGCGAAGGCAACCTTTCGGTCGCTGGCTCAAACCCACGCTTTAACGGCCTGTCGATCAACGGTGCGCTTCTGCAAGACGATTTTGGTCTTTCTAGCTCTACCTATCCGACCAACCGTTCGCCGATTAACCTCGACGCTGTAGAGAGTGCATCGCTTGTTGCTGCAGACTACACGGTGTTCGCTTCTGGCTTCACCGGTGGTCTTGTCAACGTTGTGACGAAAACCGGCACGAACGAATTCGAAGGTTCGGCGTTCTACTATACGCGTAACGAGAATTGGGTCGGTAACCGTGTCAACGGCGACACCAACATTTCGCAACCTGCCTTTGATGAAGAAGAGTTCGGCTTCACGTTCGGTGGCCCGATCCTCAAAGACAAGCTGTTCTTCTTTGTATCTTACGACGAGTTCGAATCCGCTTCGGGTCGTAACTTCCAGGATGAAGACCGCCAGGATGGTGTGACGCAGGCCTTCTTCGACGGCATCAACCAGCTCGTCATCGATACCTACGGCATCGATATGGGTGGTCGCCCAGGCACGGTTGCTGCTCCACAAACCTCCGAGCGTTTGCTTGGTACCCTGTCGTGGAACATCAGCGACGAGCACCGTGCAAACTTCACGTACCAATCTACCGAAGAGAACGGCCTTCAGTCGATCTCGAACAACGAGTTCTCGTCGGCTTGGTATAACGTCCCACAGGAAGTCGAAGTCTACACGGCTGAGCTTTTCTCGGACTGGACGCCGAACCTGTCGACACAAGTTCGCCTGAACTACAAAGACAATGTCCGTGGTCAGATCTGTGGCAACCCAGGTGTTGGTGAGATCGAAATCCAGCTGACGCCAAACGAACTGATCGGCACGCCTCTCGAAGGTACGCTGGACACGTCAGAAATCGCACCTGACGAGGAGTTCCAGGTCACCGGTGCTTGTGATCGTTTCCGTCACGCAAACGCTTTCGAAGACGAACGCCTGCAGTTCCTCGCTCGTGCCGACTATAGCTGGGAAGACCACAACTTCTCCGTCGCTGTTGAGTACGAGAACTACGACCTGTTCAACCTGTTCGTTCAGCGCTCGAATGGTGAATTCATCTTCGACGGTTACGACAACCTCGTGAACGGCGTCGCCGACGTTCGTTACAACAACTCGCCAACCAACGACGCCAACGACGCGGCTGCTGAGTGGGGCTTCTCCAAGTGGTCGTTCCTGGCTCAAGACCAGTGGCGCTTGCTCGACAACCTGACGGTCAACTACGGCATCCGTTACGAGCGTTATGCTCAGGACGATGAGCCAATCGACTCGCCAACGTTCCAAAGCGAATATGGCTTCTCGTCAGCTCAGAACCTCGATGGCCTGGACATTTGGCAGCCACGCGTCGGTTTCGAGTACGAGCCTTTCGAACGCACCAAAATCACCGGCGGCTTCGGTCTGTTCTCTGGTGGTAACCCACAGGTTTGGGTTTCGAACGCGTTCCAAGGCCTCGCAGCCAACGTTCGTGACACCGTTTCGGGTGTTGACCCGAACGTCGTGCCACAGTCGCTGCAGGATGAGCTTGCGATGGTCTCGATCGACACCTTCGTGCCGATTGACGTGATCTCCCCTGACTTCGAGATCCCATCGGATTGGAAGGGCTCATTGCGCGTCGACCAAGAGTTTGACATTGACTTCAACAAGTTTGGTCTGCCACTTGACCTTGGTGACGACTACAAGTTCACGTTCCAGTACATCCGTACGGAAACAAACAATGGCTTCCTATGGCGCAACCTGGCTCAGCTCGACCTAGCCGCCACGCAGCCAACGGGCGTCGCGCCTGACGGTCGTCCGATCTATGCTGACCTTGATGACCTGGGTATCTCGAACGTTGTTGCTCTCGACAACTTCGACGAGGGTTACTCGAACGTCTTCACCGTTGCTCTTTCGAAGAAATTTGAGAACGGCTTCAGCTTCGACCTTTCCTACGCCAACCAAGACATTAACAGCGTCACGCCGGGCACGAGCTCACGTGGTGTGTCGAACTGGCGTGCGATCGTGGATAGCGACCGTAACTTCCCAGGCGAAGGCACCTCGAACTTCCAAGTTGAGCACGCGTTCAAGATCTTCCTGGACTACCAGAAAGAGATCTTCGGCGACCTGAAGACGCAAGTAACACTCTTCGGTGACATCCAGTCGGGTGACACGTTCAGCTACACGTTCAACGTTGACCGCGACAACGCGCTCTTCGGTCGTGCAGGTGACGGCGAGAACCCGTTCGACAACGACCTGTTGTACGTGCCTAACTACGCCAACGGCTCGTTCAACGACCCAGCCGTCGTGTTCGCGAGTGGCTTCCCTCTGGGTGAGTTCGCTCAGTTCGTAGGTGAGCGGGGTATGGCTCCAGGCATCCAGCCACGTGGTGGCGACGAAGGCCCATGGAACCAGTTCTGGGACCTGCACTTCGAACAAGAGCTGCCATTCGCAAACCTCTTCACGAGCCGTTTCGAAGGCAACAAGCTGAAGTTCGTTCTCGACATCGAGAACATCGGCAACATGATCAACGACGACTGGGGTACGTTTAAGCGTTCGCCAGGCTTCAACGCTGACAACACGGTCCGGGCTGACTTGGTGTCGGTTGCTGATGTTGCGGCCAACGGTGTTGACGGTGCGATGGCTCTGCGCGGCGACCTCGCTCGCACGACCTGTACGACGCAATCATCGTGCGTCTACCGGTTCAACCAGTTGGACAACGATCCAACCGGTTTCGACGAGCCTGACCTGTCGTTCTACTCGGCACGTATCGGCTTCCGCTACGAGTGGTAAGCTGAGCACTAAGCTCAAGACTTTCGAAAGGGCGGCTTCGGCCGCCCTTTCTTTTTTGTCTGGTGTTCGGCATGTGCTGGAAAAAGCTGCGGGCTCCGCTAAGCGGGCCCTATGCGAGACCTGCCCAAGTCATTTGACCACGCCGAAGCCGAACCCCGCCTCTACCGCGAGCAAGAGGAGGCGGGCTTGTTCAAGCCGTCTGGTGAAGGCGATCCGTTCGCCATCGTCATTCCGCCGCCCAACGTCACGGGCAGCCTCCATGTCGGTCACGCCCTGAACAACACGCTGCAGGACATCCTGTGCCGCTACCAACGCAGGCAGGGCAAAAAAGTGCTGTGGCAATACGGCGTGGACCATGCGGGCATCGCCACGCAGATGGTCGTCGAACGTCAGATGGCGGAGCGCCAAGAGCCGCATCGCCGCGACATTGGCCGCGAAGCTTTTGTGAAGAAAGTGTGGGACTGGAAGGCAGAGAGCGGCGGCACCATCAAGGGCCAGTTGCAACGCTTGGGCGCCTCACTCGACTGGTCCCGCGAGCGCTTCACCATGGACGACGGTCTGTCCGCGGCTGTGCGTAAGGTCTTCGTTGAGCTGTACAATGAGGGTCTGATCTACCGCGACAAGCGCTTGGTGAACTGGGATCCCAAGTTCCAGACCGCGATCTCGGATCTCGAGGTCGAGAACAACGAGATCAATGGCAAGATGTGGAACTTCGCCTATCCGTTGGCGGACGGTCCTGTTGACGGAATCGAAGAAATCGTCATCGCCACCACGCGGCCTGAGACAATGCTCGGCGATGGCGCTGTGGCGGTTCATCCCGACGATGAGCGCTACAAGAACCTGATCGGCAAGATGGTCCGCCTACCTATCGTCGATCGCCTCATCCCGATCATTGCTGACGAGTACCCGGACCCTGAGCTGGGGACGGGCGCGGTGAAGATCACCGGCGCGCACGACTTCAACGATTTCGAAGTAGCCAAGCGCCACAACATCCCGCTGATCGAGCTGATGGGCAACGAAGCTCAGATGGTCTCGACGGCAGAGAACAACGTGCCAGAGCGGTTCCACAACATGGACCGCTTCGAAGCTCGCAAGAAGGTGGTCGAAGAGATCGAAGCGGCGGGTCTGCTGCGGGGCATTGAAGACAAAGTCATTATGCAGCCCTTTGGCGATCGTTCCGGCGTCGTTATCGAACCGATGCTTACGGATCAATGGTACGTCGATGCCATGACCTTAGCCGGACCTGCGATTGAGGCGGTGCGCTCAGGCCAGACCAAATTCGTGCCGGAGAATTGGTCCAAGACGTACTATAACTGGATGGAGAACATCGAGCCGTGGTGTATCTCGCGCCAGCTCTGGTGGGGGCACCGCATTCCGGTTTGGTACGGGCCTGACGGCCATCCATTCTGTGCGGAAGATGAGCAGGATGCCCATCGTCTCGCAACGGAGCATTATGACGGCGAAGCCGTTGAGCTGACCCAAGACCCGGATGTCCTCGACACGTGGTTCTCGTCGGCGCTTTGGCCGTTCTCGACTATGGGGTGGCCGGATGAAACGCAGGAGCTCGAGGATTTTTATCCGACGGCTGTTCTGTCCACGGCGTTTGACATCATCTTCTTCTGGGTGGCGCGCATGATGATGATGGCGATGCACTTCCGGAAAGAGATTCCGTTCGAGACGGTCTACATTCACGCCTTGGTTCGTGACGAGCACGGACAAAAGATGTCGAAGTCAAAGGGCAACATCGTCGACCCGCTCGAATACGTTGACGAGTTTGGCGCTGATCCCCTGCGCTTCACCCTCGCCAGCCAAGCGACCCAGGGCCGGGATCTTTCCCTGTCGAAGCAGCGGGTTGAGGGCTATCGAAACTTCCGCACCAAGCTTTGGAATGCCGCCCGCTTCCTTCAGATCCGTGAAGTGCCGATGACGGATGACGTCGTCGATTTCAACGCGCTGAAACTGCCGTTGAACCGTTGGATCGCTCACGAAGCTTCTAGCATGGCCCGCGAGGTGGCTCGAGCCCTTGAAGCGTTCCGCTTTGATGAAGCAGCAGCTGCCGTTTATCAGTTCACGTGGCGAACCTATTGCGATTGGTACCTCGAGCTGGCGAAGCCGGTTCTCGACGACGGCGACGCTGCAGCACAGGCCGAGACCAAGCTGGTCCTTGGCCAGACGTTGAAGATGATCCTCACAACGCTCGAACCCTTCATGCCGTTTGTCTGCCGCGAGATCTATCCGGCCATGAACGAGGGGACCCAAAGCATCGACGAGCAAGCCTGGCCGAGCTCTGATTTCGAAGATGCCGCTGCGGCGGCTGAGATTGAGGCCACTATCGCGCTGATCTCTGAGATCAGAAGTGCACGGATTGAAGTCAACGTCCCCGTTGCGGCTAAGCTTAATCTCTTCTGCTTAAGCGGGACGGAGGCAACCCAGGCGTTGCTTGACGCTCAAGCTGGACCTATCAAGCGGCTGGCGCGGGTCGAGACGATTGAGCGCGCCGACGAGGCCCCGCGCGGCTCTATTCAAATCGTCAGTGGTGGGACCACCTTCGCGTTGCCGGTTGCCGACGTGATTGACCTCAGTGCGGAGATTGCTCGTCTCGACAAGGAGATCGGTACAGCTCAGGGCCAGCTGAAAAAGGCCGAAGGGAAACTCGGGAACGAACGCTTCGTTGCCAAAGCGCCGCCCGAGGTGGTTGAGGAAGAGCGCCAGCGCGTCCAAAAATTCTCAACCGAACTCGAGCAGCTCCAAGCGGCGAAGAAGCGTTTGGAAGAGCTAGGCTAACTAGTTCTGCCCTTCCATCCGGGCTGATCCCTCACGGCGGGGGTCAGCCACCAAATCGACCTCGCCATTGTATACGGTAAAACCGTAAAGGCCTGAGGTCAGGCCGCGCTCTTGCAACTCATAGCCGAGATCCTTGGCGGCGGCTGCAACCTCGCTGCCGCCTTCTTCAACGATCAGTGTGCCTCGCGGTACCACGATGTGCGGCAAGCCAATCGCCTCGGACAGCTTCGTACCCGTGAAGAGATGATTGATCAGTGGTTTCGCGACATAGCCGATGATAGCGGGCCCGCCGGGGCTGCCGATGGCGACAATGGGCTCTCCATTCTCATCCATCACCATGACAGGCGTCATTGAGCTCATGGGCCGCTTGCCGGCACCGGGGGCATTCGCTGCGGGGATTCCATCCGCCGACGGAACACGTGCAAAGTCGGTAAGCTGATTGTTCAGCACCATACCAGCAGCCATCATCTGACTGCCGAATGGCATCTCCACACTGCTGGTCATGGAAACAACGTTGCCTTCGCGATCCCGGATCGAGAAGTGCGACGTGGACGGAACCTCATAGGCATCGCCGTCAATGCGGCCTTCGCGCAGCATCAAGGCGCCCGTCGGGTTCCCAGGCTCCACGCTTACGGCAGGAGCGTCGCCGATCGCTTCGGCTCGCTCGCTCAGATAGGCGTCACTGGTCAAGGCTTCGACCAATTCCTCTGCCGTCAGCTCGTCCGTACCCATACTGATGGGGTCGCCCAGGAAACGACCACGGTCGGCGTACGCGAGGCGGGTTGCCTCGATATACTCGAGCAGTGCGTCATCGGGGCTCACGCGGCCAGCGCTGGCTTCGAACATTTCCATGATCTGCAGCAGCGTAACGCCACCCGAACTCGGCGGCGGCATTGAACAAACACTGTTCTTGTCCAAATCCACACATATCGCTTCGCGCTTCACCGGCTCATAGGCGGCGAAGTCGTCGAGCGTGATCGTCTCCTCGCCAGTCTTTTCATTGACCCGCGCAATGATCGCTTCGGCCACATCGCCGGAATAGAAGAGGGCAGCGCCTTCGGCCGCCAACTGTGCCGTCATGTCAGCGTACAGCTCATTTTTCACGAGAGCGCCGAAGGGCAAAGGCGTGCCCTCCTTGTCGAGATAGATGGCCGCTTGGGGATCGGCTTTGAACTGGGTGAACCGGCTTAACGTGCTGGTGAGGCGGTTTGGCATCGGAAAACCATCGCGCGCCAGGGCTTCGGCATCATCGAAAAGATCCGACCACGGCAATTCGCCGTGTTCCCTATGTGCGAGATCCAGCATCGCTACAGCACCGGGGACGCCGACGGCCTTGCCCGATAGCACGGCCTGGAAGAAGCCCATTGGCTCGCCGTTTTCCTGGATGAAAACGTTCGGCGTCACCGACGCTGGTGCCTGCTCGCGGCCGTCATAAGCAATCAATTCACCCGCCGATGCGTCGTAGAACAGCATGAAAGCGCCGCCGCCGAGGCCTGAACTTTGCGGCTCGACAAGCCCTAGCACGGTCTGCACGGCCACGGCGGCGTCCACTGCGCTGCCACCGGCTTCGAGGATCGCGGCTCCCGCGTCCACCGCCAGTGGGTGCGCGGCGGCCACAATCCAAGGCACGCTCGAAGGCGTATCCGGGCTCATGACCTCGGCGGGCGGGGTGGTGACAGCGGTGTCCTCCTGCTGACCACAGGCAGCAAGGGCGAGAACACTGGCGAAAAGGGCAGCGTGGCGAAGGTTCATGCTTGCTCCAAGGCTTCGGTGAAGGGCACAACTTTGGCGAAGCGCGGCCAGGAGGCAAGCATGTCCGTCGGAAAAAGAAACCAGATAACCGACGTGGCCGGCCTGGCAGTGGGCCATGCGCACGATAAGGCTGTGCGAACCGGTGTGACCGTCTTGGTAGGCGAGGATCCTTTGCGCGCCGCCGTCGATGTCCGGGGCGGAGGCCCCGGTACGCGGGAAACCGAAGCGTTGGCGCTCGACACCTTGGTGGATCGGATCGATGCGTTGGTCTTGGCTGGGGGGTCTGTTTACGGCTTGGCCGCAGCTGATGCCGTCTGCCGACAGCTGGGTGCAGAGCGAAAAGGGTTCAGCCTCGTGGATCAACCGGGCGTGCCGGTGAGTCCGATCGTGCCCGCCGCAATTCTCTATGATCTGGCCAATGGCGGCGACAAGGATTGGGGCGCTGAACCGCCCTATGCTCGCCTTGGTCTCGAGGCGTTTCAGTCCGTGAACGGTTCAATGGAGATCGGCGCCGTCGGGGCAGGCATCGGCGCCACGTCGGGGGCCTATGCCGGTGGCTTGGGCACGGCCTCCTGGGTGACAGACGACGGCTTCACCATCGGCGCTATGGTCGCAGTCAACAGTTTCGGCTCACCCTATGTGGCCGGCACCCATCAATTCTGGGCAGCGCCGTTCGAAGTTGGTGACGAGTTCGGCGGTCGCGGGTTTCCAGGAGATACCCGTTCCGCTGGCTTTCCCACCGATAGCAAGATCGGTGTTCCTGGGCGGTCCAACACCACGCTGGCGGTGGTCGCGACCGACGCTGATCTGCCTACCGCTGATCTCCAACGGATCGCGATCATGGCCCAAGATGGCTTGGCGCGAGCTATCCGACCGGCACACGGACCAACAGACGGCGATATTGTCTTCGCCCTGAGCACAGCAGCCAAGCCTGTAGCGGCGCCGCTCATCACCACGACACAACTCGGCTCCATCGCAGGCGATGTCTTGGCACGCGCGGTCGCGAGGGGCGTATTCGCGGCGGAGTCGTGACTCGCAGTTAACGCTTACCTAACCTTTTGGGCAGCGCCTCCGGCCCGACCGGGCAATGGGGCGCATGCCGTGAATGTGGTCTCCTAGAGGAGAAGTCGAACCAACTCGACGCCCTCAGAGGAGATGCATCGCGTGCCCCATAAATCCCTTCGACACCGTTTGCTGCTCGGCTGCGGTCTCTCGGCTACCCTTGCCACCGGCCTATCGATAACGACGACCGCCGAGGCCGGCACCATCAAGGACATTCAATCCAATGCGCGCCCCTTGGGCCTGGGCGCTGCCTCTCCTGTTTTCGTGGCGGGTTCGGACGAAAAGGCTGCGATCTTCCAGAGCGAGGCTCTTAACCTCATGCTCGACTTGCAGCAGGAAACGCTGGGTGAGGGCATCGCTGTTGACAACGCCGAACTTATTGCTCTGGACCCCTCACAATTGACAGCTACAGTGAGTTTCCGCCCACGGATTTATTTTGTGACGGAGGGTGCTGGGTACAAGAATTCGTTCTTGGCGAAGGCCATTCGCGCCGATGGTACCGAGACCGATTGGGAAGTCCTCTTTCCGGATGCGTCGATGGGCACGGGCCAACCACTTGATCCCGGCGATTTCGTTGAGACCACGTTCGACCTCAACGAAGGCGACCGGCTTGGCCTGATGCTTGTGGCCAACGGCGCGAACGGTGGCCAGCACATTTATGGCACCGAGCCCGGCATGAACAGCGACGGGTTCGATCCGCATGTGGTCAGCCTACTGGTCGAAGACGATCAGGGTGACATCCGGCCGGAGGTGATGATCGGCTTCGAAGACCTCTATGGTGGTGGCGACGAAGACTATAACGATCTGGTGGTCGCCATTGATTTCGGTGCCCAGAACGTCGGTATGCTGCAAGAGACAGCGGCCATCGATGCAGCAGTGCCTGTACCTCCCGGTGCATGGTTATTTGGCTCAGCAATCGGTTTCTACACGGCGCGCCGGGCGCGAAAGAGGGAGTAGGAATGGCAGCTCCTGCAGGATTCGAACCTGCGACCATCCGCTTAGAAGGCGGGTGCTCTATCCAGCTGAGCTAAGGAGCCATGGTGGCAGCGCTTACCACGGTACGCCCAACGCTCAAGTGGTGAAGCGATGCTGTGGCCCGTCGCGCTCAAACAGGCCGAAAGGCCGTTAGCGCACGTTCCGCGCTCAAATAGGCCGCAAGGCCGATAGCGCACGATATGAGCCGCTCAATGCGTCCAAGGCATCCGGCGGTTGGAGGTGAAGTTGTCTGAGTAGGCCTTCAAGGTGCGCTTGCCGCTGGTCGGTTCGAAGACCTGATGCGGGATGCCGTGGTTCTTGGCGTAGGCCACGGCTTGTTCTTTCGACTCGAAGGTGAGGCGCACCTGTGTGCTCTGGGTATCGGAGGAGCTGGTCCAGCCCATGAGCGGGTCCACGCGCTTGGCGAACTCGGGATCAAACTCGAGCACCCAGGCGGCTGACTTGGCTTTGCCCGATTGCATGGCGGTTTTCGACGGCTTGAAGATACGCGCAAACATAGGGGTTTTGTGGGCGAGGTGGCGATGACGTGCAAGGGCGACTGCCGCATGATCGCACGAACTCACCCCAAGGGGACAGATTGAGTCTATAACTTGAAGAAAAACTGGTCGGGGCGGCGTGATTCGAACACGCGACCCCCTGTACCCAAAACAGGTGCGCTACCAGGCTGCGCCACGCCCCGACCGGAAGAGGTCCCATAATCGGATCAAGCGGCAATTGCAATCAGCTGATCGCCAACTTTTTGGGCGAATTTTCGCAAGCCCTGCGGCTGTCTACTCCACGCTTTGGTAAACGGGGCGAGCGCCAGCGGCTGCTTCGTTGCGGGCCGGGGCCGTTTGGCCGAGGCGATCGCGGTAGACCCAAATGTTGGTCATCACCACGTCGACAAAGTGGCGGGCCTCTTTGTTGGGAACGCTTTCCAGCATCAGCAGTTGATCGGTGATGCCCGACCGGGCCTGCCAACGGCGGAAGTTGCCGGGGCCCCAATTGTAGCTGATGGCCATCTCGAACAGGTCGGCGCGACCGTTATTGTACTCGGTGAGGAGCATCTCAACGTAGGATTGGCCGAGTTGCAGGTTGTAGGCGGGATCAAAGAGCTTGCGCGATGCCTTCGAGCCGGAAACGGCGAGCCGGCGATCGCCCGTGATATAGCTAGCCGTGCGCGGCATGAGCTGCATGAGGCCCGCGGCGCCCACGCGGCTTTCCGCGTTACGCATGAATTTGCTCTCTTGGCGGATCAAGCCGAACAACACGGCGCGATCGATGGTGAAGCCGCCGATGGGTTCGAGGTCCTCCGGTGCCGGATAAAGGGCGGGCCAGAGTTCTTGGTTTGAGTCCTCGCGGATGCCCGTGGCTTCGGCGATGTGGACCTGGGCGGAGGTGCTTTCCAGTGCGGCGGCGAGGGCGAGAAGGCTGCGATCGTCGTCGTCTTTTAGCTCGCCATGGGCGTAGCGGATCTCGAGAGCCGCTTCTTCGTCGAGGCCGACCTCAGCCAGGGCCACAGCGCGAATGAGGCGGGGGCTTTTGTCGAGTAGGAGGTCAAGTTCGCCTTCGGTCAGTTCCGGTGCTGTCCAGTCGATGCCTGAGTCTCGACCCAATTGTCCGAGGGCCAATTGTCCGTACAGCGTCAGCGGATGGGCGCTGGCGATGTCGAGGTAGAGCAGTGCTTCCTCACCACGCTCGGTCGCGAGGGCTGAGCGTGCGGCCCAGTAGGCACCTGCCGCGCGCAAAGAGGTTGGCTGATGAGGTTCGTCAGCCATGCGGCTGAAGAACGTGTAGGCTCGATCGACGTCACCGCGGCGCCAATGCACGAGGCCCGCGGTCCAGTGTGCCATGACGGCGCTGCCGCCTGAGCGCAGAGCGGCTGGCTCAGCGATGCGCAGTGCTTCGGTGAGCTTGCCGTTGAGATAGTAGCTTTCGGCAATCCAGCCGCGAATTCGATCCGTCTGCCGACTGGTCAGCGCATTGTACTGGCGTGGGTCGTTTAGGTAGTTAAGGGCCTGCGTGGGGCGGTCCTTACGCAGAAGATACCGAACGCGGTTCTCGATGTTGGTGACTTGCTTGCGGCGGGCTGTGCTGACACGAGCATAATCTTGCTGGAGTTCTGGCGTCAGCTCGACACCGTCGTCGGTGCGCCAGCGACGGCTCACAGGCTTTTGCGGGCGAGCGCCGGAGGGCCTCCGCTTCAGCGCAAGACGATAGACACGGCGAGCATCCGGATGATCAGCGTAAGAACTTAACCAACGCTCGAGCTCTTTGTAGCTGGAGCGGTAGGCCGTGGGGTGCATGTAGCGCTGTTCAAATACGTAACCCAGCAAGACAGGATCATCGATCTTTTTGATGAGAACGTCGGCGTCGCTCATCCGTCCCGCTTCTTGCAGCATGAAGATGTCGCGGTAGCGCTTCTCGTCTGCGTTAGAGAGAACGTCTGGTTTCGATGCCTGCGCGCTAGCCCACAAGGCTGCAGCGACGGCGAGGATAACGCGTAGGGTCAAAGGTTTCTCCTTTTCCCATGAAACAAGGGGCCCGAGCCTACGTTAGGACAGGCTTTCGTTAAGCTTTGCTTTCGCCGCCAGAAGGTCATGCCAGGCCCAGCGTTTTTGAGCTGGCTGCCTGAGAAGAAACGCTGGGTGGAAGATCGGCAGGACGGGCACCGATTGCCCGCCACTGAGGTCGAGCTGACGCCATTGTCCCCGCGCTCGGATAATCGACGAGACGTCTGGGAAGAGGGCTTCGGTCGGTACTTTGCCGGCTGTGAGCACCAGCTTGGGCTGGCTTAACTCGATGAACCGGCGAGCAAAAGGTAGGCAGACCGCGAGCTCGGCCTTGGTGGGGTTTCTGTTTCCTGGAGGTCGCCAATAGACGACATTGCTGATGCAGGCAGCTTTTTGGTCGTCTTGCGGGGCTCGAGACAGGCCAATCGCGGCGAGCATGCGATCGAGGAGCTGGCCAGAGCGGCCGACGAACGGCTTGCCCATGCGGTCCTCTTCACGGCCTGGGGCTTCGCCCATGACCAAGATGTCGGCGCCGAGAATGCCGTCGAAGACGACGGGCCCGCGGGCACCGTCTTTGAGGGGGCAGCCCTCGAAGCCTCGGATGAGCTCGACTAGGGCTTCCAAATTGGTTGCGCTTGCCGACGTATGTTCAGCGTGGGCGAGGGCTTCGTCCGTGCTGGCAGCTGCCGAAGCCATTGGTAGCGGAGTGTGGCCCTCTGCTGGGCGACTGGCCTGGATTGGCGCAGCAGACGGGGGAGGGGCTTGGGTTTGCCAGTTCCAAAGGCCACCGGCGCTGTCCGACTCGACAGTCTCCACACCGGCTTCGGCGTAGAACTGGAGGATATCGCGCGCTTGTGGGTCCATAAAAAAAGCTTGAGGCGCGTTTGACCGCGCCTCAAGCCTTGGTTTTCCTAAGTCGCTAGCGCTTACGCTTGCTTGCGACGGCGCCATGCAGCGCCAGCTGCGATCGGTGCGAAGAGCAAAGCTGCTGCTGGAACAGGCACAGCGGCCGAACCGGCTGTGTATTCAAAGGTTACGATCTGCTGATCGAGCTCGTCAAACGAGTTCACGGCGTCTGACATAAGGATCTCGATGACAGCAACGCCGTCGTCAGCGATTTCCGCCATCAGGAACTCTGGGATGCTGAGTTGCAGTGAGAACAAGCAGTCGATGCCGCCAACACCTTGCAGGTCTTTGTTACCGCCTGTGCCGTTGCAGTTCCAG
>JABSRH010000059.1 GCA_013215175.1 Parvularculaceae bacterium
TTCGTAAGTGAATCACACATCGATTTCTAAAGTCGCCACCATGGGAACCGGGGACAGCGGCGCTAAGTATTTGTTCTATGGTGCAGGCAGTGAGTTTCGAAGAGCGTCGGGCGCGGTTGCGCCTCATCCGGTCCGCCGGGATTGGTCCCCTAACCTATCAGCAGCTGATGGCGCGTCTGGGATGCGCGGTCGATGCTATCGATGCCTTGCCGGACCTTGCAAAGGAAGCCAGCCGTCGCCCAATCAGGTTGGCTAATGATGCGGCGGTGGACAGAGAGCTTGAGACCGGCGCGGCACAGGGCATGGCGCTGATCAGCGTGGGAGAGCCCGACTATCCCGCCGCGCTCGCTGCGATCCCCGATCCGCCTGCTTGCCTGTGGATCCTCGGCGAAGCGCGATGGCTGCATGAACCGACCCTTGCGATGGTGGGCGCAAGAAACGCATCGGCAGCTGGTCGTCAGCTCACCGATAATCTTGCCGGCGAGCTCGGGTCGGAGGGGTATGTCATTGCCTCAGGGCTAGCGCGAGGGATCGACGGCGTCGCTCATCGCGCGGCCATCGCCACGGGCACCGTCGCGGTTCTGGCTGGGGGTACGGACCAAATCTATCCGCCAGAGCATGCCGACCTGCACCGCGACATTGCGGAGCGTGGTGCGGTCATTTCTGAGCAACCCCTCGGCATGGTGGCGCGGGCCCAGGACTTCCCCAAGCGGAACCGCATCGTCTCGGGGCTCAGCCAAGGCGTCATCGTGGTGGAGGCCGCAGAGCGATCCGGCACCCTCATCACGGCGCGATTGGCCTCGGAACAAGGTCGTGAGGTCTTTGCCGTACCCGGATCACCTCTTGACCCACGTAGCGCTGGCACGAACCGGTTGATCAAGAAGGGCGCTGTGCTCGTGCGAGATGCAGCCGATGTTCTGGCTGACCTTGGGCCGCGTCAGCAGGTGCTGTGCGAACCTGCGCCGGATGAGCTGCTAAGCAGCCATGCGGATGACGAGGTCGACGAGACCTTCCGTGAGCAGCTGGTAAGCCTACTGAGCTTCACACCCACACATGCCGACGTTCTGATCGCTGAACTGGGCGCACCAGCGCGGCTCGTCACGGCATGCCTGTTAGAATTGGTGCTCGAAGGAATTGCTGCAGAGGAGACCGGCGGCACCTACGTGCTCGCAGCATCGTCCGACGTGACGTAACGGTCGAGGTGCGCATCGCACGCGTCCCAGAATTGGTCGCGGATCTCGTCCCGCTCCATCAGCAATTCGTGCTTAGCGCCTTCAAGGGTGACCAAGGACAGGTGGGACGAACGCTTGGCGATGTTCGGATGGTCTGTGGCATCCACCACCTCATCGCCAGCCGCACTGATGATCAGTGTAGGCACCGTCAAACCGTCAAGACCACCCTCGGCATGCAACACCGCTTGCTGGCGCTGCATCGCCGCAACGAAAGCTGGATAGGGGCGCGGTAAGTCCAGGCCTTCGTTGGCGAGAAGTAGGTCCTTCTGCATCGCATGGCGCTTGGGGTCAGAGGTCAATTTGTTGCCCTCAAACTCCATGGCCATGCCGCCTTCTCTGCCCATGGGAAAGTCAGCCTGCCCCACTGTGATGAAGGCCCAAGCCAAAACGTTGACCGCCATGCGGACAGGGGCCAGCGGATAAAGGCGCGTGGCTGGTGCACACAGGACAGCGGCCTCAGCCTTGCCGCCTTGGGCCAACCATGAGAGCGCGATCAGGCCGCCCATGGAATGGGCCACGAGCGTCAGTCGCTCAGCGGACAGATGATCGATGACCGCGCCTAGATCGCTGATATGCTTATCGAGGCTGTCCACACGGCCGCGAGTGTCGCCGTCGGCTACCCGCTGAGACAGCCCCTGCCCGCGCGGGTCGTAACCCACCACGTGAAAGCCGCGGTCGATCAGGTCGAGAGCGACCTCCGCATATTTCTCGCACGCCTCTGTCCATCCGGGCACGATGAGTGCTGTTCCTCGGCGCGCGTCGCCGCCATAATCCATCACACGCAGGCGAGCTCCATCGAAGCTATCAAGCCAAAAGGCTTTGGCAGCTTCAGGTAGGGTGTTGCTCTCGGTGCGGACGATGGGGGCTTCGTTCAAGTGTCGGTTCCTAGTTCGAGGCGAGCCATCACGGCCATGTCGCCGCTGATCTTCAATTGACCTGCCGTGTACGCCGTTTCGAGACGACGCTGGCCGGACAATACCGAAGACAAGGTCGGTGCGTCACCTCGCCAAAGGCAAAAGCGACCCGTCACGTTGGCTGGCGCTTGTGCAGAGATGACAGGGGGTTGGGCGCGGCCGTCCACCCAGAAGGAGGAGCCGTCGCCCTTGCATTCAATGCGGAGAACGCCGTCGAATGCTTCGGCGAAGCAGCCTTTGGCCGCTTCGCTCAATGCTTCTGCGTGACTATTCAAGCAGTGCTTCCGTCGGCTCGATTGGCTTTTTGAAGCGAAGCGTCATGCGATCACTCTCGCCAATCGCCAGGTATTCCTCAGCATCGAAACCTTCGGGCGCATTGCCTTCACGGTCGGTCTTGCGGCTATTAGGCTTGAGCGTCCAAACGCCGAACGGGTGATCGGTATCGTCCGCCGCGTTGGCGTTCACTTCGGACGCACCATCAAAAACGAAGCCTGCCTCTTCTGCAAGCTGACGAACCGTCGAGACCTTCAGGTAGCCCGAGCTCATCTCGCGAGCCTTGTCGGCGTCTTCAGGCAGACGGTGATCAACCACACCCAGGGTGCCGCCTGGCTTCAGCGCTTCGTAGAACGCGGCGAAGGCTTGATCAGCCCAGCCGCCCATTTCCCAGTTGTGGGCATTACGGAAGGTCAGGACCACATCGACCGAACCTGCGGGCGCGACCATCGACTTGTCGCGAGCCAGAACGGTGCGCTCAACCGAGCCGTAGACTTCGGGGTTGGCCACATACTTCTCGTCGAAGGTCGTGATCGCGCGCTGGACGAAGTCGCTCGACGATTCAGGATCGAAACCCGCGCCATAGAGCTTGCCGCCACCGCTGGCGAGGTAAGGAGCAATAATATCCGTGTACCAACCGCCGCCTGGCCATGCTTCGACCACCGTGTCCGATGGCTTCACGCCGAAGAACATCAGTGTCTCAACAGGGTTGCGGAACTCGTCGCGAGCGGCCGCATCGCCGCGCAGCTCGGATGCCACAGCCGCTTCAAGCGCAGCTTGCATGGCCACCGCAGGATCCACGGCAGCTTCAGCTTCTGGTGCAGCCGCTTCAGCAGCGTCAGCACCCTTTTTCATCATTTCGGCTTTGGTGGTGTCTTCGCCAGTGTTCTCGGCGCAAGCGACAAGGCCGAGGGCCAAGAGGCTTGAGAAAGCGAGTGTGCGTTTCATCGCATAATCCCCTAATAGATGTGCGCCCACGGCTTACCCTCTTCCCCGCCAGCAGCAACCCCCGGAAAAATGTCCCGACAGTCTTGAACGCTGGCGAGACGCTGCCATCTTAATCTCACCGGACGCCATAATGGGTCCGGAAAAACGCGCGAAAGCGCACTGTTGTTGCTCATAGGAGGATAACATGAGAACTTACGACCTAACGCCCGTCTATCGTTCCAGCGTCGGTTTTGACCGCCTGTTCAATGAACTTTTCGACGGACTCTCGAAAGCCGAAACCGCCGGCTACCCCCCTTATAACATCGAAGTTCTTGGCGAGAACGACTACCGCATCACGGTTGCGGTGGCGGGCTTCACCCAAGACGAGCTCGATATCGAAGTGACCGATCGCTCGCTGAAAATCAGCGGAAGCCGCTCAGGCGATAGCGAAGAGCGCCAGTTCCTGCATCAAGGCATCGCTGGTCGCAGCTTTGAGCGCCGCTTCCACCTGGCCCAGCACCTGAAAGTGCGCGGCGCGAGCCTTGAGAACGGCCTTCTCAACATCGAATTGCTGCGGGAAATCCCCGAAGCGATGAAGCCCCGCAAGATTTCCATCGGCACGGATGAAGTCGAAGGCAAAGGCCCGCGGGTCATCGCGAGCAACGACGCCGCCTAAGTCGTAGCGTTTCGCAACGACGCGGGCGCTCCTCGCCCCTCTCACACTTGTGTCCGTGTTGTTGCACGGCGTCAGGAGGCTGGTCGTCAGCCTCCTGACAGCTCTATTTTTCGTCCGTAAGCCGCGCTAGTTCGGCCATTAGGCGCTCACGCACCCAACGGTGCTGCGGATCATGCGTCCAGTTTGGATGCCAGCCGATATAGAAGGCAAAGCTGGCCACGTTCACCGGACACGGAAAAATCTGGTAGTTTTCTGAATTAAAACGGAAAAGCGACTTCGGCGCCGTGAGGATGAAGTCCGAGTTCTTCAACACTTCCAAGGCCAGCAGGAATGTCTCTGAGCGGAACGCTATGCGGCGCTTTAGGCCTGCCGCATGCAGAACTTGATCCACCTCGCCAACATCCAACCCTTCCGGATTAATCAGGATATGATCAGCTTTCACGTAGCTATCGACATCAAGGCCGTTCGCTAACGGATGGTTCCGGCGCACAGCCGTCACGAAACTCTCGTTGAAGAGCGGGCGCTGGACGAACTCATCGATGTTCACACCCGGCGGAAGTGACAAAAGCTTGGGCTCAGGCAGGATGATCGCATCGATTTTCCCGGCAATCAGGTCCTGCGCCTGAGGAACAGCAGGCTGCAAAATGTCCAATTCAAGCTTAGGCGCCTCAGGGAGCACGGCATTTTGCCACGCTCGGACCACCAATGCCCCTATGCTGTCGATGACCGCTATTCGAAATTTGCCGGCTTGGTTGGCCGGATCGAAGGTTTGTTCCTCCAGCAGCAGCCCGCGCATCATATCCACGGTCTCTGCCACGCGCGGCTGAAGGGCCTCGGCCTTCTTCGTGGGCAGCATTGTTCGGCCCGACTTGATCAGAAGAGGGTCGCCAAGAAGGTCCCGCAACTTGTTGAGAGCATGGCTAACTGTCGGCTGCGACACGTCCAATCGCGCCGCGGCGCGGGTTACCGACTGCTCGGTCAGCAGCCAATGCAGGGTGACGATGAGGTTCAGATCGAGGTCTTCGAGACGAGTTCGGCTCATAGATGAAATCTATAATGCTTGTCGGAAAAGTGCCAGTTGAATTATTGATAGAGGTTGCCTATTTCTGTTGCGTCGCACAAAATGGAGAGCCACTGTGCTGAAAACTCTGACTGTTTCTGCTGCCGCCACGGCCACGTTCTTCGCCATGGGCACAGCCTTCGCCAGCCTTAGCGATGACATCAACAATTGCCGCGCTGCCATCGACGAAGCCGGTCTGCTCGGCGAAGCTGAGTACACACTCGATTTCATCGATGACAAAGGCAACCGTAACCGCGTGATCACGCTCGAAGCCAATGTTGTTGGCGCTGACGATGCCGTGATCGAGTGCCGCATGAGCCGCTCGAAGATCAAAGAAGTTGTGGTCGTCGAAGCTGAGTAAGCCTTCTTCGTCAGGACGAGCGGTCCTCCCTTCCTTCCTGTTATGACGCTCGTTCTGGCAGCACCGCCCCTTTTGGCGGGAAAAGCGGCGCCTCCGGTTCTTGCCGGGGCGCCGTTTTTGTATCAGGGGGCTGAACATGACCGAGGCCGCCCCCGACAACGAAACAAGCATCCCGTGGGCGAGCCTCTCGGCAGCCATCGCGGCAATCTCGGTGGCAGGCCTGGGCTTTGGCCATTCGCTGCCGTTGTTCACCTACGTTCTGAAGTCGCACGGTGCGGCTGACTGGGTTATTGGGAACAACGCGGCTTTTGGCGCCATCGCTTCGCTGCTCGGCGCGCCCTTCTACCCGCGGATTATTGCCAAGATTGGCCTGAAGGCATTCATCGTCCTCTCTCTTCTGACGATGATCATCCCCTACCTCTTCGTCTTCTGGGCGGGGGACCAGCTTTGGATGTGGTACCCACTGCGCTTCATCTTTGGTGCGGGCGGCGCCGGGCTGTTCGCTGCGTCGGAGATTTGGATCAACGGCATCGCGCCGGACAAGATCCGCGGGAAAGTCATCGGCGTTTACGGAACAATGTTGGCGCTTGGGTTTGCGGCCGGACCAGCGATCCTCACGGCGACGGGGTACGAAGGATACTTGCCCTGGGTAGTCGGTGCCGCCGTCTACGGACTAGCTGCGGTGCCGCTCTTCTTCGTCAGGGCTCCGAAGGCAGCTGACGAGGCCAACGACGGCAGCATCTTCCCGCCGATGCTCAAGTCGCCCGTGCTGTTCGGCGCCGCTGCGATCTTCGCTGGCGTTGAGAGCGCCATGTTGATTTTCTTGCCAATTTTGGCGCTTGAGTTGGGTTACGGCGTGGGCATCGGTGCCCTCAGCGTCACCGTCTATGGCGTGGGTTTGCTGGCCGCACAGATCCCTGTTGGTCAGTTGGCGGACATGTTCCCCGCCCGCCGCGTTATGGGAGCCTGCGCGATTGCCGGCGCGGTCTTGGCCCTGTTCATCCCCATCGTGCAGAGCAATCTCTGGGCGCTGTACGCCGTGCTATTCGTTTGGGGCGGTGCCGTCGGTGGGATCTATACCGCTGGCCTCGTGGTGATCGGCAACACGTTCAAGGGCACAGCCTTAGCAGTGGCGAATACGGCCTTCGTCTTCACCTATGCAGCAGGCGCCGTGCTGGGACCGTTCAGTGCAGGGATCGACCGGTCAGCGGCAGGCGCGAACGGTTTGATGTTCGGTCTGGTGGTGGTGCTCAGCGCTTATGCTTGGGCAGCTTGGCGGTCCGGACGCGCAGCTTCGTAGAAGGCAGCCAGCGGCGTTGCTCGCTCAATGAGCTTGGCGATCTCACGGCGGGGTACGAGCCACATGGCGGCTTGCTCCGCGCCGGCGCGATCGTAAGCGGCAAGCGCCTTGACCATGCTCAGCAAACGGACTTCCTGCGCGGTCGGCACAACGCCATCACCGCAACGCCAGCCGCGGCGACCGAAACGCTCCACGTGCGCCACAACACGCGACAAGCTCCACGACAGAACCTTGCCAGCCGCGCGGCCGGGCTCGACGCTCAACGACTCGATGGAACGAGCGAGGCAATTGCCACCGCAAGCGTGCGAGCGGACATGGTGGAGCAGCAGGAGATCGTCTTGTGTGACCATGCGAAGATAATAATCACTCGCAGGTGAAGTTCAAGTGAATGTGCGACTGATTATCAAGAAAAAATGTCGCACCTGCGAAGGCACAAAAAAGGGCCGGCGCGTCAGCACCGGCCCTCCCAAAGAGGGAAGTTCGAAAGCGGCTTAGGCGCTCTCTTTCGCCTTTTCTGCGTCGGCTTGGTATTCGCCGCACCAGTCATCAGCAGCCACTGTCGGCCACGATGCTTTTTTCTCGCCCTCAGCCGGCTGCGGGGCGTAACGGCGGCACTCACTGTCGCTGCCATTGAAGAAGGCGCAAGTCTTACAATCCATGGTTCGTCTCCGTCCAAATCAACCTGACGCAGTAGCTATCAGTATTGATTCAACGGCGCAAGCCTAAGTAACTGTTTTTCTTTGATTTTGACTTTGACAACCGTTTGCAATGCTGTTGCGAATACCTTGCAGAGACTTTGCGAACCAGCTGCACAGTGGGCTGTGAAGGTGCGAATTCTTATCAATGCTGCTGCGAACAAATCGCAAATTACTGCATGCCCGCCCTTACCCATGACCCCTTGTAATAATTGCCAGTTGGCTCCCCATCCTGGCCGTACTGGGTCGACAACATGGTATACCGGTTGTGGCCATTCCAGACATACTCGTAAAAGCGGTAAGTGCCCTCGGGCTCGTCGCTGAATTGGATCGTGAGCCGTAAATTACCGTCATCATCGAGCTCACCCTGCCCCACGCCGAGTCGCGAGGTGCCGAAATGCGACTGATGCCGGACCGATTCGTCCGGGCCGTTGGTGGTCCAGAGGATGTGCCCGGTGAAGTCGCCGGCTGACACTTGGCAGAGGACACTGCCCACCGTGTTGAGCGGCTCACACTCAGTGACGTGGTTCGGGATCGTCAGAACCTCCACCGTTTTTCCGTCCCAAACCTGCTCGAAGCGATCGTTCTCTAAGAGCCAAGTACCGTGGAACGCAGCAAGCGGTGGCTCCTCCGCCGAGGCTGGAGAGAGAAGAGCCAGCGATGAGAGGACAGCGACGAAGGACAAAGAACGCAACATAGAACCCACTTTCACGGCTCGACAGGATGCCGATACTGAACGAAGCCGCTCTCTTTTCCGAGCCGGTCGTAGAGCTTGCGGGCGGGATTATCAGCGGCGGTCACCCAATAGACACGCGACAGCCCCTCAGCCTCAGCCTGGTGGTAGACCGCCTCTATCAGCGCCCGGGCGATGCCCTGACCGCGATCGTCAGGGTGCACGAAGAGATCCTCGAGATAACCGTAGCCCACCTTGGCCCAAGTGGAGCGGTGAACCAGCATATGGGAGAAGCCGCACAGCTGTCCGTCCACCTCTGCTGCCAAACCTCGCACGGGCTCAAGCGGATCAAGTAGTCGAGCCCATGTCAGCTCTGTCTGCTCCTCCGACAGCTCGGTTTGGTAGAAAGCCAGATAGCCTTCCCAAAGGACCTTCCACGCATCCTCGTCGAGGGGGCATAGATCACGGATCATCATGGGAGCTCTCTTTCACTCTTTACGCCAGCTATCGCTTGACTCACACGCGCGAGCCTTTAAACGCCGCGGTTCTGATTTTTCGAACCTTTGGGTGACCCCGTGGCTAAACCAACAACGATCAAGATCCGCCTCAACTCGACCGCTAACACGGGTTACTTCTACGTGACCAAGAAGAACACGCGGACGATGACCGAAAAAATGGTGGTGCGGAAGTACGACCCGGTGATCCGCAAGCACGTTGAGTTTAAAGAAGGCAAGATCAAGTAGCTCAACTTGAGACATCTTTATGCCATTCAGGGACGCTTCGGCGTCCCTTTTTTGTGCCTGTTCGCAAGCAATTGATATCTTATCTCACTCATAATCTCCACTGGGAAAAGATGGCCATGGGTTGGGGAACCTTCGGCCGGAGTGTGGGAGAGACACATGTTCAAGAAAGCAATCCTGGCTGCTGGCAGCCTCGCGCTCAGCCTTGGCGTATCGAACGCATCGGCGGTGCTCGTCGATGTGGAGGCGGCAGTTTATGATTTGTCGGTCAGCCTGAGCAGCGTTGAGCAGGCTATCGCTGGTATCGCGGGCGACACAGCGGTGGGGACGTTTGACGTCACGATGCTGGACTATCCTAACGGCTCCAACAATCTCAGCAGCACCAACACGGTATCGGATATGATCGGGGCCGACTTCGCGTCGTTTGTGGGTACCGATGTGGTGCTGGAAACGTCCGTGTGGGTCTTCACGGGCTTCATCCGGCTCGAGGCAGGCGCCCAGACGTTCAACGTGGCCTCTGACGATGGGTTCCGGCTTTCTATCGGCGGCAACGAGATCAGCCGTCACTCCGGCACGCGCGGTTATCGCTCAACCAGCGTCACAACGGACGCCGGCACTGGCTTGCAACTTTTCGAGCTCGTCTTCTTCGAGAACAAGGGCAAAACGGGCCTAACTTTTTCCGTGGACGGCTCCACCGCCATGGCTGCGGAGCCAGTGCCCACGCCAGGCTCCCTTGCGCTAATGGCATCCGGGGGCCTGATCATGGTCAGTGTGCAGCGTCGGATGAAACCGAAGCGCACCCGAGCTTAAGCGCCAGCGTCCCAGCGCTTTGCCGCTTTGGCGAAGCGTTCGCCGTAGGCTTTAGCCGTATCGACGTCGCCCTTGGGCGGGTTGTTGGGCCCGGGCTCAGCGTTCTGGGACTGGGCCATAACGCCGAGGTAGGATCCCATGCGGTTCCGGGCCTCGGTCATGTCGCCGGAGAAATTCGGGTCAGTCAGCTCGTTCGGAATACCGACATTGACCCAGTTCATGCCGTGCTGAGCCGCTAAGGTCGCCATACGCTGCAACGTTGACAGCTTATCCCCCGACAAGGACGCAGAGTTGGTGAAGCCGCCAGCAAGCTTGTCTTTCCAGCCCTGGACGAACCAGACCTTTGAGGTCTTGTCGAAGAACATTTCCATCTCACCGGCGACGGAGCCCATGTAAGTCGGCGAACCGAAGATGATGCCCGACACGTCGGCGAGGCTGTCGAGGTCGTTGCCCGCCTCTTCCGCAGTAAGCAGCCGAACGTCGACGCCTTCGACGCCGGCGGCCCCCGCTTGCACGGCCTCAGCGACAAGCTGGGTGTGGCCAAAGCCGGAATGATAAACGATAGCGATGGTGGTCATGGCGATGCGCCTCTTCACTGTTGACGCACTGAACCTACGACCGAACTCGCCGGACAGTACGCCGATGGGCGGTAAATCTGCCTTGCCCCTTTCGCAACGGACAGAGCGGGCCTAAGGCGCGGCCATGAAAACCGCTGTGATTGTCTTCCCCGCCTCCAATTGTGATCGCGACGCGCAAGTCGCTCTGCGCACCGTCACGGGCGAAGAACCCACCATGGTGTGGCACACAGAAACCGAGCTGCCCGAGGGCCTCGACTTGGTGATCTTACCAGGCGGCTTTGCCCACGGGGATTACTTGCGTTGCGGCGCCATCGCGGCCCGTTCGAAGATCATGCAGGCGGTTATCAAGCGGGCTGAGGCCGGTGGGCCAACCTTGGGCATCTGCAATGGCTTTCAGATCCTCTGCGAAAGCGGTCTGTTGCCCGGTGCTCTGATGAGCAACACGAACCAGCACTTTATAAGCCGTGAGGTCACTTTGCGTGTTGAGGGGACGGAGAACCCGTTCACGAAGGGCTATGACGCCGGCGCCTACACTCGCTTCCCGGTGGCTCATCATGACGGTAATTATCAGGCCTCAGATGAAGAGCTGAACCAGCTCGAAGCCGAAGGCCGGGTGGCGTTCCGCTATGTCGAGCCGATTAATGGCGCAGCACGGAACATTGCAGGCATCGTCTCGAAGGACGGTCGGACGCTGGGCATGATGCCCCACCCGGAGCGCTCCATGGGCGAAGGCGCCCACGGGCAGGTGTTCTTTAAGCAGATGATCGAGGCGGTGGCTGCCTAGCTCGGCAAGTGCACTAGGCGGAAAAACCTAGGGGGCGAAGGCGCCTGAGGTCTTTCGACTCCACCGCTTCGCGTTGGACGAAGCGCAAGTGGCCGATCGCATTTTGAAAGATCTCGTGCTCAGGCTTGCGCTCGAGATAATCCATCAGTTTGAGAATGTTGATAGGGTGTTTACGGATTAAGCCCTTGGTCCGCGCCACCGCTTCTTCATGATCATAGTGTTCAATGAACTGGCAAGCGACTTGCGTTGGCGTGAGGACGAAATAGTCTCCTGGCTTTCGATCAGTGTACCGCAGGATATCAAACGGCGAAGCGCCTAGCGCATGTGACTTCGGCAACAGGCAGCGAATACCCGACGCACGCTCAGCAAACACATTGCCGGACTTTTGCTGAAACCCCAGCGGCTTAAGCGTGCGCGCGAGAAACATGCGCATGCCCGGTGATAGCATGTCCGCGTCCGCACGATCATAAGTTAGGTCGTCGAACACGGAGAGTAGCTGCAAGTCGCCATCGGCAACGTGAAGATAAGGCCCGAGGTCGGCTTGGATAAAAGGGTCGGCGGTGGTCATGATGCTGCGGGCTCGCGTGGTTAGCTTGATGGCAGTCTTCCGGCCCAGCCTCTCTCGGTCAATTCGTGCTGACGCCGCAGTGCCTTGGTTTGGGCATCACAAGGCACGCTTACTGCTCCGCCAGCTCGTTCGCCAAAAGCCGCAAACTGTCGAAACCGCTAGCGTCCAGCGCGACGCCGGCGACGGTGACCCGGGTGCTAGGGACGTGCACGACGTATGTGCCCCAAAACCCGCTATGGCCGTAGGCTGGGCGCCCTCCGATGTTGTAGACGAAGAGGCCCAACCGATAAGGGCTGTCTTCGGGATGGCTAGTCGCGATCGTCATTTTACGGAGCGTTTCGTCTTTCTCGAAAACCTCACCGCCGAACAGGGCTTCGTAGAACAGGGCGATGTCTTCGGTAGAGGCCACAATACCGCCCCCTCCATAGGCATCGAGGGTGCCGTTCAGGTCGAACGTGTCGGCGCCATCAAGCCATTGATGCGCCTTGACGGGCAGGCCCTCTGGAGGCGTTTCAAGTTCATCCCAATATGTGGTCTCCATGCCGAGCTCATCGAACTTCATCAGCTCACGCACCGCTTTGTCGAGACCCTGGCCCGTCAGTCGAACGATGATGTGACCGAGGAGGATGTAGCCAGAGTCTGAATAGCTGAACGCTTCGCCTGGGGCGCTGAGCGGCTCGGTGGTTTCTACGAGGAAACGGATCTGTTCTTCTGCCGTCCACGTCTTATCCGGGTTCGAGAAGACCGCTTCGATGTAGGCGTCACCCACATGATCGGGGAGGCCGCCCGCGTGCATGAGGAGGTGCCGAACCGTGATCGCGCCGGTGTCATAGCCATCGCTGGCCAAGAGATCGTTCCAAACCGGGTCGATCAGCCCTCGGATCGGTGTGTCGAGTGAGACGTGATTGGCCTCGGACAGACGCAGCACACTGGCTGCCACGAATGTCTTGGTGATGCTCGCCATACGGACGGGTGTCCCCGCGGTCATCGGCCGTCCGTCCGGCTCAGCGACGCCGGTGGCTGCGCTGGTCACGGCGCCCGCGCGACGGACGGTCAGGGCGAAGCCGGGCACGTCAGGGTTGGTGGCTTGCAACGCTTCGAGTTCGGTGGAGAGGTCAGGGCCCTTCTCACTCAGCGAGCAACTCGCCACGGCAAAGGTGGCGGCGACTATAGCCAACATCCGGCACATCTCGGGCTCTCCCATCAAGCCGGATGAAGATGGGCTCGGGCGGCTGGCTGCGCAAGGCGCCCTACTTTTTATGTGCGCTATCGCCTTCGGCTGTTTGAGCGAGTCTTTGCTGGCACTAACGCCTTCGGCTGTTTGAGCGCAGGCTGTGTTCCGCGCAGCACTGAGAGCCGCCCTTAGGGGCGGTTTTTTCGTGTCTGGGAAGCCCTGGCGCGCGTTGCCGCTGCGAATGGGTTCTATGTGAGGAGTGCTGCGGCATAAACCTGTCCCACCAGGTCCACGCGCCAGAGCGATGCAGGCTCTCTACGTTCCGAACGGCCTAACTTAAAGCTCACGCCCGTTACAGTCGCCCTACGGAGCATTGCACCATGACAGGCGCTCGTTGACGATCCGGAACGTCCCAGCCCTGCCGATGGTGGGGTTGTAGCATGGGTGGGATTTGGGGGGATTACTTCGCCGCCGTTCACACGGCTGGCTTCGGGAGATGGGCACCACGGTCAAGCCGTGGCGAGCGCTTGGTGGGAGGGATGCGCGAGGAGGCTGGATGACGCTAAATAGCAGTTCCACTTGCTGAAATCTACTTAGCGGTGCAGGATCACGCCATGGTGGTGGAAGACGACGACACAGGAATCGAGACCACGGTAGAGACAGTACCGCGGCGCGAGCGGGTGCTTGGGTTCCTCTTAGGCGCGGATCGTTCCCGATGGGTGGAGCAGGCGTTTCTGCGGGTTTTCCTGCTGTCGGTGGTTGGCATGTTGCTGTCCTTTCCCGTGTTTTGGCTAGTGGAGCTCGCTTTCGATTGGCGCCCTTTTGCCAATCTATTCGAGGAGACGGTGTTCCCCGATGAGATGGCGGAGACTCTCGATCTGGAGCGACGGAAGGCCGACGCCGAGATCCTGCGCAACCTGCTGTTCGCTTTGGCGGGCCTCGTCGGTGCACTGTTTGGCCTGTTTCAGCTGCATAACGCAGCACGGCGTACACGGATTAGCGACCAGCAGAAGCAGGTTGGCGAGCAGCAAAAGGACATCGCCGAGAAGGCTGAGCGGAATGACCGCTTCGTCAAAACCGCAAGCCTGCTGGAGTCGCATAACCAAGCGATCCAAATTGCCGGGGTCTACGGCTTGCAAGGTCTCGCGCAAGAAGACCGAGAGGGTTATCTTGAGCTGGTGATCCGCGTGCTCGTTGGCTTTGTCCGTACCCAAACGGGCCCGGAAGGCCGGGCGGAACGGGCGCTGGAGAAACTACGCGGCGCGGCCAAGGCGCTCGACACTCCTGGCGTCACGGTACGGACGGACGATGCTGAACAAGACAACACTGAGCGCCCCACTGAAGCGGTCAATGCGACGATGGATGCGCTCATTACTTTGACTGAAGGCGATAGGAACAGGGGCCATCTAGTCGATCTACGGCGGTGTCACTTGAAGGGCCTAGAACAGCCACAGCGCGAAATGGTCGGATGGAACCTTGCGGGCGCGAACCTTATCGATGCAAATCTGTGGAGAACAAACCTCAGCTCTGCGATGCTGGCGGGTGCTGATCTAAGGGATTCGACGCTTGTCGAAGCGAATCTTACAAACGCCAATCTCATAGGCGCGAACCTCTCCTCGTTTGACCGTGCTAACGTTTTTCGCAGTGCCGCCAATCTCCATTTCGCTGTTCTTCTTGATACAGATCTTTTAAATGCCAATCTTCGAGGCACGAATCTAGCGGGCGTAGACCTTAGCCTCGCAATCAACATCGACCCCGATCAGCTTTGGCAGGCGGCAAACGTGACTTGGCCTGAGAACGTTCCGCTCCCACAAGTTTCTACGTGGGACGACGAACCTGTTCCCTCTGAGACTGCGCCTTCTAACGGTGGCGGCGAAGCTTCATCCGATGATCTACCATCGCAGGCTTGATGCGGGTTTACCGGACCAAGCTTTCTCGTTGCGCTGCCTCCAACAGCAGAGCGCTTGCCTCGGCTTGACCTTGGCATTCATCGCCCAAGGGTTCGCGCGCGATTTTGGTTGGGAGATGGGTCCCACGGTCTTCGCCGTGGGGAGCGCTGGATGGTGAGGTTGTTGCTTGGCCGTTTGTTTCTTTGATGGATCCCGGATCGGGTCCGGGATGACGCCAGCCGAGCTGTCTTTGCCCCCTGCCCTGCGGTTCAAAGCGCGCTAACGTCTCCCGCAAAGGGAGGGCCCCGGCATGTCTCATATCTATCTTGGCTTGGTGCTGTTCATCGCCACGCATCTGTTCACCGGCTTTGCGCGGGGGCCGCGGGAGGCGTTGATCGGCAAGGTCGGGGAGCTGCCCTACAAGAGCATCTATGCCGCGCTTTCGATGGCGGGGCTGGTGCTGATCATCCTCGGCTGGCGGAATTCTTGGCCAGGGGATCAGCTCTACACGCCGCCGAGCTGGGGCTATTGGGCGCCTTATGTGCTGAACCCCGTCGCCTTTGCGCTGATCAACGCGGCGTACCTGCCGGCCGGGCGGCTGAAGTCCCTGACCGGGCACCCGATGATCGCGGGGACGATCCTGTTCGGCCTCAGCCACCTTTTGGCCAATGGCGACTTCCGCTCGGCGGTCGTGTTCGGCGCGGTGTTCGCCTACGGCGTGCTAGCCCGGATCGGCTATAAGCTGCGCGGCGACACAGGGCCAAAGGGCACCTCGCTACTCGGCGACGGGCTGGCGATTGGCGGCGCCTTGGTCGGCTCAGCCCTGGTCGTCCACGTGCTGCACCAGAGCCTGTCCGGCGTCGCCCTGGCGATCCCGTTTCATTAGAGCGTGAGCGCTTGCGTTCTCGCGCCGCTCAAGGCATTCCCCGGG
>JABSRH010000006.1 GCA_013215175.1 Parvularculaceae bacterium
CGGCGGCACCGTGCCCGAAGCGGCGGACCAGCGTCTCGACGCCGCGACCCGTGCGACCATCATGCTCTCCAAGCTCGGGTTCACTGACTTCGATCAGCCGGTGACGACACTGTCCGGCGGCTGGCGCAAGCGTCTCTCGCTGGCGTGCGCGCTTGCCCATGATCCCGAGGTTCTCCTCCTCGACGAGCCCACGAACCACCTCGATCTCGACACGATCCTGTGGCTGGAAGCGGAGCTGAAACGCCGACGGTCCGCGTTCGTGCTCATAAGCCACGACCGTCGTTTCTTGCAGCACCTCAGCACCGCGCCCGTCTGGCTGGACCGGGGCCCCCCGCGGCACCTTAACAAGGGATTCTCCCACTTCGAGCCTTGGCGGGATCAGGTGCTCGAAGACGAAGAACTCGCGGCGCACAAGCTAGACCGTAAAATCGTCCGTGAGGAGCATTGGCTGAGATATGGTGTGACCGCCCGTCGTAAGCGGAACGTTCGCCGTCTCGCGCAACTCAACGACTTGCGGCAACAACGCCAAGACCGTCGGGGGCCGCAAGGACAAGTCACCCTCGCCGCTTCCGAGGCTGAAGCCTCAGGCAAGAAAGTCATCGATGCGGATGGCCTGAGCTTCGCTTACGGTGGCCGCACGATTGTTTCCGACCTGACGTTGAAGCTGAACCGTGGCGATCGCCTCGGCGTCGTGGGACCGAACGGTGCGGGCAAGACCACGCTGCTTAGGCTGTTGCTCGGCCAACTCGAGGCGGCAGACGGCACGGTGCAGCACGGCACGAAGCTCGAAATTGTGGGTCTCGACCAAGAGCGCGTTGGACTCAAAGACAGTACACGCCTCATCGATGCGCTGACGGAAGGCCGTGGCGATCAGATCACTGTGGGCGGCCAACCTCGTCATGCGCTCTCTTATCTCAAGGATTTCTTGTTCACGCCGGAACAAACCCGGCAACCCATCGGCGCGCTTTCGGGTGGTGAGCGAGGCCGCCTGGCCCTGGCCATCGCGTTGGCCAAGCCATCAAACCTTCTGGTGCTCGACGAGCCGACCAACGATCTCGACCTTGAAACGTTGGACGTGCTGGAGGAGACCTTAGCCAACTATCAGGGTACGTTGATGTTGGTCAGCCACGACCGAGACTTCCTTGATCGGGTGGTCACCAGTGTGCTGACGCCTGTCCCGGAAGAAGGTCAAGGCAAGTGGCGGGAATATCCCGGCGGCTATGCCGACATGGCGGAACAGCGCGCCGACGCTCTGCGAGCCCGGCAAGCCGAAACAAAGAAGTCCTCGCCGAAGATCTCATCAAGCCCGAGCTCGAAAAAGTCTTCGAAGAAGCTCAGCTACAAAGACAAACACGCGCTGGAAACCCTTCCTGCACGGATGGAACAGCTGGAAGCCGCCATCGCCAAGCATGAAAGCACCCTCGCCGACCCCAACCTCTTCACGCAGGACCCCAACGGTTTCCAACGCGCGCAAGAAGGCTTGACCGAGGCCCAGACGGCCCTGGAAGCGGCTGAAGAACAATGGCTTGAATTGGAGATGAAGCGAGAAGAGCTAGAGGGTTAGGCGCCCGCGCCGTCCTCAACGCCGAACACAAACTCTTCCTGAGTATCGTTCCAAAGCGGATATTTCTTCATGCTACGGACAAAAACATCCGAAGCGAGATGCCCCGCTAGCCAAGCCAGTAAAGCCGGCCAAGGTTGCGCCTCGAACCAATCCACATCTGGAATACGGAACTGCCGCACAAAGGGAAAAATCGCATAATCCGCAAAGCCCGGCTGCTCGCCAGCAAGATGAGGCTGCTGTTCTAGCACCGCGTTCAGCTCTCGCAGAAACGAAGCACCGCTCTCGCGATGCAACAAGGGATCCACATCCTGATACCGGTTGGGATATTTGTACCGGTCCAGATCTCGCTTAAAGGGCCCGTCATTGCGCGCGACAAGTTCATGATGCGCGCCCTTGATCCACGCTGGCTCCTTGGCCCAGGCCATGACGTCGAGGCTTTCGTCGATCACCTGGCCATTATTCAGCACCAAGACGGGCACGGTGCCCTTAGGCGAAGCTTCCAACATCGGCGCCGGCTTGTCCCGCAGGACCAGCTCTCTTAGGCGGACAGGCTTCTCCGCTAATACCAAACTCATCCGTGCTCGCATAGCATAGGGGCAACGCCGGAACGAATAGAGGACCGGTAGATCCTCTGGCAGCTCTCTTGGCGCGTCAGCGGCCAAGATGCTTCTCCCCGCGTTCAGCCGCCAGTGCCATCTGCTTGCTACGCTCAGCGAAGCGCTCGCGCTCTTCAGCACTGAATTCATCTATACACTGAGGACATGACACGCCCGGCACATAAGCGATGTGCGCCTTCATCGCCTCATCAATAGGGCGACGACAGGCAAAGCACTGGTCATAGGTGCCCGGCTCAAGGCCGTGCCGCACGGAGACGCGACCGTCGAAGACGAAGCACTCGCCCTCCCAACGGCTCTCCGCCTTATCCACCTCTTCGAGGTACTTCAGGATGCCGCCTTGGAGGTGCACAACGTCATCCACACCTTGAGACAGGACGTACGAGGTCGCCTTCTCACAGCGGATACCGCCGGTGCAGAACATCGCGATTTTCTTGTCCGGATTCTCCGCACGGAATTGGTCGAACCAGGCGGGAAACTCTCGAAAAGAATCCGTCCTCGGATTGATCGCACCCTCAAAGGTGCCAATGCCAACCTCGTAATCGTTCCGTGTATCGATGACCAAGGTATCGGGATCAGCCAAAACCTCGTTCCAAGCCTTCGGCGTCACATACCGCCCCACCTGCGCGTTGGGGTCGATACCCTCGACACCCATGGTGACGATTTCCTTCTTCAGCCGCACCTTCGTGCGTAAGAACGGCTGCTTCGGGGCTGCGCTGAACTTCACCTCAAAGGCAGGCGCACCCGGCAGGTGGCGCAAAGCCGACAGCGCTGCTTCCACCCCGGCCTGCGGCCCGGCAATGGTGCCGTTGAAACCTTCATCAGCAAGGAGGATTGTGCCGCAGACCTCATTGTCCGTCAGCACGGCAAGCAACGGCTCCCGATGGCGCTCAGGCGTCTCGAGGCGGAAGAAATTGTAGAAGGCGGCAACAGTAAACTCGGTCACGGCGGCCAGATATCACAGCAGGCAGGGCCGGGTCCAGAACCCCGCCCCGCCGTCGTGAGCTAGCGCAACTCCTCGAGCAGACCGAAACTTCGCGCCGCGACCACGGGATCGAAGATCTCCACATATTCGGTGATTTGACCGTCTGCATTGAACCGGAAGGTCGAGAAGTACTGGTTCTGATAGACGCCTGCACCGTCCGGAAGAACCAGCTCACCGCGATAGCGCACAAAAACGATGTTTGGGTCTTCTAGAGCCATCAGCTGCTCGATGGGGAAGCGCATGCTGTCGAACCGATCCGGCACGGGAGACCAATAGGCCAATAGCGCTTCCTTTCCGCGCGCACCGCTGGGAAAGACACCACCCGTATACGGATTGTTCTGCATCGCATCCTCAGCGAATAGTTCGACCATGCCGTCGATGTTCCCACTTTCGAGAAGACCAAAGAAGCGGCGGACGCTGGCCTTGTTCCGTTCAGCGACAACCAGGGTATGCCCGGGGACAGCTTTGGTGCCGGCAGCCTCGAGGACAGGACCAAAGATCTCACGAGATCCCGTTTCATCCTCGAGTGTGTACGTCATGGCGGTGATCTGCCAATCCGAAGCTCTCTTCCGGAGCGAAAAATCGTACCGCCCTGAGACTTGCCAAAACGAAGCACCGAACCAGTGCAACGCCACAACATCGGCGGTGGCGGTCGCCTCGGCACTTTCGATTTGCACACGAATGTTGGACAGGTCATGTCGTGTGCGATCAAAGCCCGGCAAGACGGCGGCCCACTCGCCCATCAAAGCCAGAGGCGTCGTCGAAGTAGCGGCCTGCCCGTTGAGCGATGAGTAATCGAGCACGAACTCCTCAGCAAAGAGCCTCGACAGCGCATCAAACTCGCGCCGATCCGCGAGGTTGGCCACGGCCTCCACAACAGTCGCGACGGCTGCCTCATCTGGCGTTGACTGCTGAACATCAGGCTTAGTCATGGAGGTCTCTGCAGTGTCGCAAGCGGTGAGAAGGCTGAGGGCGAATAAGGCTGTAAAGATCGATTTGATCTGCATACCCCTTACTCCTGAAAGAAATCGGCTACGGCATCGGCAGAAGACTGCACGACATCGGCACGGTCGTAGAAATCGAATTGATTGATATCGTCGGCCAACCAGAGCTTTTGCAGCGGGGCACCTGTGCTCTGCTCATAGGCTTCCGCGCCGGCGGGCAAAGCCATGCCCGCTGAGCCCACGAGGAAGACCGGTTTGGTCAACCGTTTGGCCGACACTTGACCATTGTAGGTCAACCAAGGCTTCCAAGACAGTACACTGAATTTATTATCATAGGCATTGATGAGCCCACGATTGTCTTCGGTGTAGTAAGGCGCCTGGAACATCGGCGCTGTGTCATCTGTTGTGCTCGCGGCTGTGAGAACAGGAACACTCGCCGATCCCGCCGCCACTTGGCTGGCCGCGATCAGCTCATTGACGCCTTCAAGCCCCCCATAAATCGACACCGCCATCGGCAAGTCGTGAAGCCAAGGCGCCACCAGCGCTAGCTTTGCGAGGCCAGCATGATCGGCAACCGCCTCAGCCATGTAGCCGGACGATGCACAGATACCGAGGCCGAACAAACGCTCCGCATCAACACCTTTCTGTTGCGCGAGGAAGTCCACCGCAGCGTGAATGTCCGCCGTCTTCAAGGCAGGGTCCTCAACATAGCGTCGGTCTCCGTCGCTCTCGCCCCAGCCGGTGAAATCGAAGCTCAGCGCAATCATCCCGCGTACGGCCAATTCCCGCGCGTAGGTGCCAGCCATCTGCTCTTTCACTGTGGTCCAAGCGCCCGTGACGACGGCAGCTGGCAGTCGATTACCGCCGCGCAAGATCTTGGCCCAGCGTGAGCGCGCAGGTTTATACAGTGTACCCCGTAGAGTGACGCCTGCACTCTGGAACGAGACGGCCTCGCTCTCGACACTATCCGGGGTGGCGGTGTTCTGCAGGTTGATCAGCTTTGCCATGGAAAACTCCTTCGCTGAGGAGCACCTAATCGAAGCGCCTGATCACATTAATGGGTGCATTTTTCATCTTATTCCTGTATGATATCGAATAATGCGCCTTCCTCTGTCCACGCTGGAGATCTTTGAAGCCATTGCTCACCACGGCTCGTTCAAGGCGGCTGCTGATGCGCTTGGGGTTCAGGCTTCGACGGTGAGCCATCAGCTCAAAGCCCTCGAACATCAGATGGGCGTTGCGCTTGTGGCCAGGACCACGCGGTCCGTTTCCCTCACCGAAGCAGGGGAGTTGCTCTTTCGAGGTTGTCATCCGGCGTTCGATCAAATTCGTGCAGCGCTTCAGGCAGCCCGTGACGCAGGTCGAAGCCAACGCGGCACGCTCCGCCTCACCATGCCAGGCTTTGCCTACGACATGTTCGTGGCGGATAAACTTGCCGCTTTCCGAGAGGCTTATCCCGATGTTGAGCTCGAGATCAGCATCGACGAGACCATGGTGGATCTGTTCGAGAACGGCTTTCATGCAGGCATTCGCCTGGGTGAACGCCTCGATCCCGATATGATTGCGATACGGATCAGTCCTCCCCTCAGCCTCGCGGTGGTGGCTAGCCCCGACTACCTTGATCGCTACAGTGCCCCCACAGCGCCGCAAGACTTGGTGCACCACGAGTGTATTCGCTATCGCTTCGGGCGCCTACGGACATTCGCACCGTGGGAGTTTGTTGGCAAGGATGGCACCTATTCGGTGGCGGTGAGCGGCAAGCTCATCGTCAACACCCTGCCCTCGCTATTCACCGCTGTCGCTGACGGCCTCGGTCTGGGCTTCACCTTCGCCGACTATCGCCCAAAAGGGCTCGCGTCCGAGGTCATACCGCTCCTGCAAGAGCACACACGGCCCATTGCCGGCGCCTATCTCTACTACCCGCGAGAGTACAAATCGCGGGAGCTTCTGCGCTTGTTCATCGATTTTCTTGTTGAGCCCATGGGATCAGCTGGCCTGGACAATTGACAACCGGCGCGATGCCTCATCCAGTCGGGCCCGTAATGCGTGGAGTTGGGGTCTAGTTATGTGGAAGATTTTGAAGTTCGGGCTGTTCGGCTGGCTCGTTTTGAGTGTCCTCACCCTGCCTCTCTACTGGCCCTTCATCCGCATGTTCTGGGTGTTCCTGCCGATGATCGAGGCCCCAGACTACGAACCACCCACGAGTGTGGTGGAAGCACGGATGCAGGACGTCGACTACCTCGGCAAGCTGACGCAATACGATCGCTCCTTCACGTTTGGCGAGGCCGTGACTTTTGCGGCCAAGCTCGATGCCGCGAACGAGCGGGCCTCCAGCCTGACAGACGCAGAATTCTACCTCGCACTGGCTGAGGCCGTGGCTGTGGCGGATAATGGGCACACCAACTTGAGTTACCGCCCTCAGTACACCGAATTTAGCACCATCGGCGCGCGGCTCTACGAGTTCAGCGACGGCACGTACATTCTTCGCGCGGCGGCCGACAAGGCAGCAACGCTTGGCCACCGGGTTGTTGAGGTGGAAGGCGTGCCGGTCGAAGAGCTACGGCCTTCCCTGTACAAGTATAAGGGCGGCAACGAGACTTGGCGCAAATTGTACAGCACACTGCTGATTGAATCGCCGGACCTACTGTCTGCAGCCGGGCATGCAGCCTCCTCTGAGGCAATCGAGCTTACGCTCGAAGCACCGGACGGTACCATCGAGACGGTATCGTTCGATGCCCTACCCCCAGACGAAACCGTCAAGCAGCCCTGGCGCGCCGCGTGGTATACGATCAATCCTGATACCCAGAACCCAATCTATGAAGGCTGGTCGCACGTCCTAGACGACGGCGGAGTCGCTCTGCCGGCCTACCTCACCAAGATTGGCGCAACGCTTTCCTACGTCATGGAGGGCAATGGCCTTTACATAAGAGCTCTGCCCGGTTTCTCCGCAGGCGAACAGTCCATTCCTGCCGCGTACAAAGAGATGCTTACTGAGCACGAGGACGGCAGCTTGGACTACCTCGTCCTCGACTTTCGCCTGCATGATGGCGGCGACTACACCAAGTCGATGAAGTTCGCGAAGACAGCGCCGAACAAGGTGAAAGAGGATGGCCACATCTATATCATCACCGGCCCCAACACGTTCTCTGCAGGGATTGTGACCGTCGCTATGCTGAAATACTACGCCGGTGACCGCGGCATGATCATCGGCGAGCAAATGGGCGACCGAGAGAAGTTTTGGGCCGAACGCGGCGGCGACTTCCGACTGCCAAATTCCGCATACTACGTAAACTACGCCACTGGTTATCACGATTGGGAAAAGGGCTGCAAAGGCGAACCCTACTGCTACACCATGAACGAGATGTACGAAGTCCCCGCCGGGTCTCTCTCACCGACGGTGCCTCTACCCCTCGACTTCGAAAGCTACCGCCGCGGCGAAGACGTGGTCATGGACTGGATAGCGGCACGGCATTGACAATATATCAGCAAGGCTAGTCGGTCCGCCAACAGCCCAGCGGATCTCGCAAATCGTCATGTTGGCGGCAGACGCCACCAACAATATTTGTCCCCATGCATTGGTATACTGAGGGTTCCGTTCAATAAGCCGCGTTAGAAATTGACCTTGGCGCCTTCTGAATTCGCCTTAGCGGCCTCATTGGCGTCAAGCTGTTCAATAACCTGTGTGTAGCGTTCGCTGGCGCTGCGTAGAGCGGAAGCCACCAACGCAATTTCCATGCTGGATCCGCTTTCGTCACCTTGGTTCTGATAGATTGTAAACCATAGCGCGATGTTATCGGAGAAAACCGTCTTGCGGATCTCAGTCCGAAGGCTCTCGCGGCTACCACCGCATGCATCGAGAACTTCATCGACAGTCTTGCGGTGCCAGCACCCAAAGTTGGGGATGTTCTCCCGCGCCCACGCGGCGCCTGATCGGCCATCGCCTTGGCCGTCATAGGTCTCCCAACTCATCCGGTAGGTCCCAAAGCTCTCCGACGATTCGGGGAACGTATTGGTCGTAGGCGGACCATAACGTTCGATGAGGGCTGCCTGCCAAGAGTCAAGATCTTGGATGCCGCCGAAGACCTGATAGAGACGAATTCTGAAGACGCGCGCTACGCCTTCTGGGTCACGATAGGCTGCGACCTGCAACCGCATGTCCTCGCCCTTGAGAACTTCGCGACCGGTATCTTGAAACGTCTCTTCGTCATTGTAGAAGCCAATCTCCCCAGACCAACCGTCCGCCGCCAGGATAGCTTTCGCCTCCTCCACAGTCATTTCGGGCCGCAATCCGGACACCTCAAACGCAAGGATCTTCTCAGGCGCAAGGCCTAGGTCACCAGACCCTTTAGCCTTGGCCATTTTGGCAGATGCAGAGCTACTTTTCGCGGGAGCCTCCCCGGAAGTTTCGGCCCCGCCCTCGCCACACGCTCCTAGTGTCAGAGCCAACCCACAGGTCAGGATCAGTGTACTCACGGAATTTTTGAGGCGCATCGCGGTTCTCCCTTCGGCAAATGTCTCAAAGCATGAAATAACATGACTTATGCGACATTTTGACGAAAGCGGTAAAGCGCACCAGCAAGAGCGAAAATGGCACTCCCTAGGGGAATCGAACCCCTCTTTCCAGGTTGAAAACCTGGCGTCCTAACCGATAGACGAAGGGAGCGCATGAGCTTGCGCCCGGAGACGGGCTCATAGGAAATTGAGCGAGGCGGATCAAGCGTTTTTTCGCTGAGTTTCTATCTGGCTTGGCTTTTCTTGTTCCCAGCTACGTGACGGTGAATTCCTCTATATATCAGCAACTTATTCCGCTCCTACCACCTCTGCGCCGTCGCTGACGTCGAACTGCGCCGCCTCACCACCTCGCCAAGTGTCGGGTTTGACGCGGCCTGCGAGGTGCACACGCGGCCTGCCCTCCTGACAAAGCAGGTCACCGAGGGGCTCTCCCACCACGCCAAACGCGATTCCCGTGGCGGTTTTGCCCAGGCTATCTTCGATTCGCAGCGAGACATGCCGCTCGCCCACAATGCGCGCGTGACGGATGGTGACATCCGACAGCGCGAAGGTCGGCTCGGGGTTGCCCGCGCCGAAGGGCCCGGCAGGTTTGAGCGCCTCGCAGGTTCGACCATGCACCGCGCCGACAGACAGGACGCCATCGAGGTCGAGGGGCCTTTCCTCCGTGGCTTCCGCCACGGCATCGCCCAACCGTTCGGCAAGGAAGGCTTGGAACGGTTCGATCTGGTCTTGTCGGATAGTCAGGCCCGCCGCCATCGCGTGGCCGCCGCCACCTTCGATGATGCCAAGACGGGCCGCCTCCGATACCGCTGAGCCCAGATCAACACCGTGCACAGAGCGTCCACTGCCCGTCCCAACGCCATCTTGCATCGCGATGCAGAAGGCGGGCTTGTCAAATCGTTCCTTCAGGCGCCCAGCCACAATGCCGACCACGCCGGCGTGCCAGCCCTCGCCGACCGCGAGCAAGGCACCGTCCGGCACCTCGCCTGCTGCTTCGATCTGGGCCAACGCTTCACGGCGGACCTTGTCCTCAATCGCGCGGCGTTCTTTGTTCAGGGCCTCAAGCTTTTGAGCAATGGCTGTGGCGCGGCTCGACTCGTCCGTCGTCAGAAGGTCGAATGCGACCTTGGCGTGACCAATGCGACCAGCGGCATTGATCCGTGGGCCGATTTGAAAGCCCAGGTGCCCGGCATCTGCCTCACCCTTTAGACCCGCAACCAGCGCCAAAGCTCGCAGACCGGGATTACCGCCCAGACTATGCTCAAGATCACCGATCAGCTTGAGGCCTTGGGATACCAATGTTCGCGTGAGACCGCGCAGCGGCATGACATCAGCGATCAAGCTTAGTGCGACGAGGTCAAGGTAGGACAGAAGCTTGGGCTCGGGCCGTGTGCTGAAAAATCCACGCTGGCGAAGGGTTCGGTTCAACGCGACGAGCGTCATGAACGTTACGCCGCCAGCGGACAATCCGCCAAGGCCTGAGGCATCCCCTGGCCTCTGCGGGTTCACCAGGGAAAAGACTTCAGGCCGCGCGGTCATCAAGTGGTGGTCCAACACCACAACATCCGCTGACAGAGGTTCCAGCACCGCACCGTGGTTAGAGCCGCAATCTACCGTCACGATCACCGACGCGCCGCGCTCTTCGAGGCTGCGCAGCCCAGCTTCGCTGGGGCCGTATCCTTCTGTAAACCGATCAGGCAGGTGGACGACGGGGTCGGACCCGACCGCACGCAGATAACGGGTCAGCAGCGCGGCGGCCGTGGTGCCGTCCACATCATAGTCACCGAAAATGCCTATTGTCTGTCCACCGATCACTGCATCGGCCAGGCGATCAGCCGTGGCGTCCATCTCTTCCAAGATCGACGGATTGGGGAGGCTGCTCTTAAGGCTCGGCGAGAGGTGCGCCTCGAATTCATCCAGCGTCACACCACGCGCCACCAAGACGTCCGCCAACAGCGCATCAACGCCCAAACGCTGAACGGCGGTTTCCGATGTACGGCGACAAATCGGTCGCTGCCGCCATATGCGTCCGCGAGCGGAACAGGTGACGCCAAGCAGCGGTGTGCCATCGGTGGCGAGCGAATCAAGAGGCATGCTCGATTATCGCACGCGCCTGCAGGCCCGCCAAACCAAGGCTTTCCACGTCTTGGAGCTAGTTCAGCTTCTTCTTAGTGTCGGATGGCGTGGGGATCGGCTGCGGGACCGGCGCGACGGTGACGCCCTCGTCCTTCAGCTCTTTTACCTCACTCGGCGTTGCTTCGCCGTAGATTGGTGCAGGTTTGGTTTCGCCGTAGTGTTGGCGACGCGCTTCTTCGGGGAACTTCTTGCCCACATGCTCGAAATTCTTGGCGACGTAGTCCTGTGCTTTCTTCGCAGCGCTGTTCCACTCCTCAGCCATCTTCGCGAGGGCTTCAGGCGCCTTCACGCTGCCACCCTTCACGATGGCAGGCGCCATAAGCGCCTTTTCCACATGCTTAGAGCCACAAACAGGACATTCCAGCAGAGCCTCGCTCTTCTGGCGGTCGAAATCGGCGCTTGAGGAAAACCAGCCTTCAAACTTGTGGTTTTCAGCGCATTGGAGAGCGTACTTGATCACGCTTTCAACATGCGGAGTTTCGTCGTGCGATCAAGCCCTAAGGAGGGGATGCGCTGGCGCATGTCGCCGACCCGCGAGAGGTCGAGGTCCGCCGCTGCGACGCCCGGCTCGTCATGGGGCAAGTGATCCAGGATCTCGCCCCAAGGGCTTATGATCATCGAGTGGCCATAGGTCACGCGGCCGTCTTCGTGCTCACCGCCTTGCGCGGCGGCGAGGACAAAGCTGCCGGTCTCAATCGCCCGCGCCCTCAGCAAAGGTTCCCAATGGGCCCGACCTGTGGGCACCGTGAAGGCGGCGGGCACCGTGAGGATGGTAGCGCCAGCTTGGGCCAACTGCCTGTAAAGGTGAGGAAAGCGCAGGTCGTAGCAAATCGACAGGCCAAGGGTCGCCTCGCCTAGATCCACAGCTACCGCTTCCTCACCGCCCGCATAGAGCTTGGACTCGCGCCAGCTTTCACCCGTGTCGAGGTCGACATCGAAGAGGTGCACCTTGTCGTAAGCCGCAAGGCGCCGACCTTCCACATAGACCACCGACCGGTTGGCCACCTTCTCGCTGGCCCCCAAAGCAAAGGGGCTGGAGCCGATCACCAACGCTATCCCCAAACGCTGGGAAAGTGCCGCGAAGTGCTCTTCCTCGTCGGGCAAAGGCTCCGCCAATGTGGCCAGCATCCGCTCGCGACGCCGATCGAGCAACGTCGTCATTTCCGGCGTGAGCACCAGGGTCGCACCCTGCTCCGCCGCCTGCTCGATAAGCCGCGTGGCGGCCTCCAAATTGGCCGACCGGCTGATGCCGGAGCGCATTTGGACCACCGCCGCTCTCATGGCTTAGGCCGCCAGTTTCGCGTCGAGCTTGCCCGCGCGATCAAGCGCCAACAGGTCGTCGCAGCCGCCGACATGCTCGTCGCCGATGAAGATCTGCGGGAAGGTCCGGCCACCGCCAGAGCGTTGGATCATTTCTTCTTTTTTCGCCTTATCGAAGGCGGCGGGGATTTCGTCGATGTCCGCGCCCTTCTCTTTCAGGACGTGCATCGCGCGAATACAATAGGGGCACATGGTTTTGGTGTAGATCGTAACTTTGGCCATGATGTGATCTCTTTCAGACTTCAGGAAGGGTGATATCGGGGTCCTTGCTGTTCGGTAAAACCCTCGCAACGGTCACAGCGCCGACCCACCGCGCTTTGCCTCGGCGCAACGCGCGAGCACAGGCGATCAGCGTTGCTCCGCTGGTCAGCACATCGTCGACCAGAATGAAAGCGCCGCCTTCGGCCCCATCCGTGGCGGTGAATGCGCCCGCGGCGTTGCGGAGACGAGCCTGCGGTCCCAGCCCCTTTTGCTGCGGCGTGGCCCGATGGCGCTGCAACGAGCGCTGATCCAGCGGCATTCCGGTTTGTTGAGCCAACGCTTGCGCGATCAGGCCGGACTGGTTGAAGCGCCGCTCCCGCAACCGGCGCGGATGCAGGGGAACGGGCAGCAATCGCGCGTCACTCGGCGCTCTCAAGGCCTCCAGCGGCGAGACGAGCAAGCGTCCAAAGATCTGCGCTAAATCATGCCGATCGCCGTATTTCAGCGCCATGATGAGCGGTGCCGTCACCTGGTCATAGCCCACCGCGCTGCGCAGGCGGTTCAGCCGATCCTTGCCCGTGAGCCGGGTCGGCAAGCCTCGCGGCGCCGCACAGCTGACGCAAAGGACCTGCTCGTGAGCCTCATCCTCGAAGGGTAATCCACAAGCCTGACAACACGGTTCCGACAGAAATCGGACTTGTCCCCAACCCTCGGGGGAAAACGCTCCGGATTTTTCCACAGGCTGTCCGGTGATGGCGCAGCGGTGTGGAAAAAGCAGCCGGCCCGCCGCCGTTAGGGGGGACTGGAGTCGCGGTGCGAGCTTCGGCAGAACAGGAAGCCACCGATGGGTATCCAAAAGACTATGGTCCAGCGCCCGCCTCCTGAGGTTTTCTCGCCCGCCCTAAGGCGACGTCGTTTGGAACGCGCGGCAGTCAACTTTCGCGAACATGCGTTTATCCATGAGCGTGTGGCCGATGACATTGTCGACCGGCTCGAGACCACGCTGAGGCGCTTCGACAAGGCGTTGTTCATGGGGCCGGGCGCACCAATTCTTCAGGAACGTCTGACCGATGCCTGCCAAGTGGGAGACGTGACCATCGCCGGGGAATCCGCCGCCTTTCTGAAGGCGCAAGGCATCTCCGACGCTCTAGAAGTTGATGCCGCCCGCTTACCCTTCGCCGACGCTCAGTTCGAGCTCGTGATCTCATCGATGAGTCTGCATGCTGAGAACCGCCTGCCCGAGGCCCTGGTCGAAGCTCGTCGGGTACTAAAGCCCGACGGTCTGTTCATCGCCTCTTTCCCAGCAGGACAAACTCTCAGTGAACTGAGGCAAGCGCTGCATGGGGCCGAAGCGCAATCCACCGGTGGCGTGGGCGCGCGTGTCGCGCCCATGGTCGCCATCAAAGACGGTGGGGCCCTGCTGCAACGAGCAGGTTTCGCCCTACCCGTCGCGGACACCCAACCGCTCCGTGTACGCTACCAGGATCCATTGAGGTTGCTTCGTGACCTTCGCGGCATGGGTGAGACCTCGACGCTGGTAAGAGGCCCCAAAGGCGCCCTACGCCGCGATGTCCTGGCACCCGCCATGGCCGCACTATCCAGCCAGGAAATCCTGTTCGATATTCTCGTGATCACCGGTTGGGCCCCTCACCCAAGCCAGCAACAGCCGTTAAAACCGGGCAGCGGTAAAGTCTCCATGGCAGACGCCATCAAAGCTAACATTCCGCAGGCAGACGACTGATCTAAGCGAGCAAGTCGCGCACCGCCGCCGCCAGCGGACGGTCTCCGGGGCAAAGATCAAAGCCCATCAACTTGTCTGGCGAGCTCCAAGCCAGGTTCTGACCCTCGAGGGGAGCCGGGATACCTTTGTACTTTCGGCAAACGTAAAGCAGCAGAAGGACCTCGCCGTGGGTGCTGAAACTGAGCGGCGCAAGGCAGCTTTCCTCCGTATCGATACCAAGCTCTTCCTTCAACTCTCGGATCAACGCCGTCGCGGGTTCTTCATTCGCCTCGATCTTGCCGCCCGGAAACTCCCACAGACCACCATGATGCTTGTGCGCAGGCCTTTGGCCAAGCAGCACCTGGCCATCACGATCAATCAAAGCGCAAGCGGCAACGGGTATCATCAAGGGGCGACTTACTGACCACGGATCAACGCGATGGTCCCTGCCACGGTTTCGGCCTCCGCCTCAATGGCTGCCGGATCACGAAGATCGACCGGCACGCGGTCCCGCGCTTCGGCCAGGGCTTCCGCTAAGGCCTCGCGGCGCAGGGCGTCTTCGATGTCATCACGGCGGTCCTCCAGTGGCGGCAAGCGCACGGCCCGCATTCCGTCCAGCTTGAGGATGTGCCACCCGGCCTCCGTCTCCACCGGATCGGAAAAGCCACCTAGGCCTAGGCCCGCCGCGGCATCAGCCAAGCGGGGATGAAGATCCGCGGCGCGTACCTCGCCCATGGCTCCGCCATCCGAAGCCGTGGCTTCGTCGATGGAGCGCTGACGCGCCAGCATCACAAAATCCGTCCGGGGCAATTTCGCTCGGATCGATTCGGCGGCCTCTTTGGTGGGCACAACAATCTGCGAAAGCCGCATCACACCCTCGCGAGCAAGCGCCCGCGTTTCTTCCTGGTAGCGCTGAAGGATCGCTTCTTCGGAAATGGCTTGGTTGGCAGCGCGCTCTAGGAAGGCCTCGGCGAGAATGTGCCGCTCAGCTAGGGCCACCGCGGCGCGCACTTCCAACGCATCGGCCAAACCCTCTTCCCGAGCCATTTCAGCTAGCGCCAGGTGATCCACCGCATCGTCGAGCGTCCCAGTCTGGATCAAGCTGCTCATATCTTGAGCATCGTCCTCACCGACGAAGGCGGCGTGAGCGAATGCGTCGGAAACCCGCAAAACCTGTGTGCCGACCGACGCCACCACGGGATCTTCCACCAGATCCAATTCACCCGGACCAAGCGGACGCTCAATCAACCCGAAGCGGATACCCTCTAGGCTCGCGGCGGTGACGAGGACCGCCAAGAAAACACCGCGAAGCAACTCGCGGGCCCGGACGGTAGCCAGGGCCTGACGGCAGATGCTTGTTTGAGCAGCCAAAAAGCTACCGAAGGCGGGTTTTTTCGTGTTCTTCACGTCGGTCATACAACCCCATTTAGAAAGTAAACGCTTCCTTAACAGGCGCGCGGACCTCTGACGGAGGATGCAGTGCGAAACAAGTGCCACGAGGACACACCTTTTGGACATTTGACAGCGCTACACCCCCTTACCTATCTGCGAGCAGGCTAGGTTTTGTCCCGGCACGATTGGTGCTTCCCAGCACGGTCGGGGTGAGGCACAGAGGATCAAAAAGGCACTGTAAACATGGCAAAAAAATCGCTCGCGCAGCGACTCTTCGGCTCCGCCAACGAACGGCGTTTGAAGCCGCTGATGAAGCGCGCGAAGAAAATTGGCGAACTCGGCGACGAAATGGCGGCCCTCTCTGATGAGGGAATCATCGCCAAAACCAATGAGTTCAAGCAGCGTTATCAAGATGGCGAGACGCTCGACCAGCTCCTCGACGAGGCTTTTGCCCTCGTCCGTGAAGGCGCCAGCCGCGCCCTCGGCCTTCGTCCTTACGATGTGCAGTTCGTCGGCGGCATGGTGCTGAACGGCGGCAATATCGCCGAGATGAAGACGGGCGAAGGCAAAACCCTCGTCGCCACCCTGCCCGCTTACCTCAATGCCCTCACCGGCGGCGGCGTGCACGTGGTCACCGTGAACGACTACCTCGCTAAGCGTGACGCAGAATGGATGGGCAAGGTCTTTGCCCAGCTGGGTCTCAGTACCGGCGTGATCTACCACGAGCTCAACGATGATGAGCGCCGTGAGATGTACGCCAAGGACATCACCTACGCGACAAACAACGAGCTCGGCTTCGACTATCTCCGCGATAACATGAAGCAGTCGAAGGACCAGATGGTACAACGCGGCCACGCGTTCGCCATCGTCGACGAGGTCGACTCGATCCTCATCGACGAAGCCCGGACGCCGCTGATCATCTCTGGCCCGACCGAGGACAAGTCCGAGCTCTACCTGGCCGTCGACGAGATCATGCCGCTGCTCTCGGAAGAGCACTACGAGATCGACGAGAAGAAGCGCACCATCATCCTCAACGACGAGGGTAACGAGAAGGCGGAAGAGCTTCTCGCCGAGCGTGACCTGCTGAAAGCACCGAACCTCTATGAAGCCGAGAACGTCGGCATCGTGCACCACGTGCAAAACGCTCTGCGTGCGCACAAAATGTTCACACGCGACAAAGACTATATCGTCAAAGACAACAAGGTCATCATCATCGACGAATTCACCGGTCGGATGATGGACGGTCGTCGGTGGTCGGATGGCCTGCACCAAGCCGTCGAGGCGAAAGAGCGCGTTGAGATCAAGCCAGAGAACGTGACCCTCGCATCGATCACGTTCCAGAACTATTTCCGTCTGTACAACAAGCTTTCGGGCATGACCGGTACCGCCATCACAGAAGAAGGCGAGTTCCAGGACATCTACAATCTCGACGTTTACGAGATCACCACGAACAAGCCGATCGCGCGCGACGACTTCGACGACGAACTCTACATGTCGGCGCAAGAGAAGTACCGAGCGATTGCGAAAGAGATCGCTCGCTGCCACCTGCATGGACAGCCAGTCCTGGTCGGCACCGTGTCGATTGAGAAGTCGGAATATCTTTCCTCGCTCCTCAGCAACAAAAAGTTCTGGCAGCAAGTCGCCACCGACCTTCGTAAGCAAGCTGATGAACTTAAAGACAAGCAGGTAGACGAGAAGAAAGAGCTAACCGACCTGGCTGATGAGGTTGATGCCATGGCACGCCGCCCGGTGCCTGTGCCGCACAATGTCCTCAATGCTCGCTTCCATGAGCAAGAAGCTGAAATCGTGGCAAAAGCCGGTGAGCCTGGTGCTGTGACCATCGCCACCAACATGGCTGGTCGGGGTACGGACATTCAGCTCGGCGGTTCGGTGGACATGGAAATCATGACCCACCTCACCGAGGAAGACGACGCCGAGACCATCGCTCGCAAGCGTGCCGAAATCGAAACGCGGGTCGAAGAACAAAAGCAAAAGGTCCTCGAAGCCGGTGGTCTCTACGTTCTGGGTACAGAGCGCCACGAAAGTCGCCGCATCGACAACCAGCTCCGTGGCCGTTCGGGTCGTCAGGGCGATCCAGGCACCACGAAATTCTACTTGTCGCTCGAAGATGATCTGATGCGCATCTTCGGCTCGGGCATGGAGAAGATGCTGAAGCGCTTCGGCATTAAACCCGACGAGTCGATTGAGCATCCATGGTTCACCAAGGCCGTCGAAAACGCTCAAAAGAAGATTGAACAACGCAACTTCGATATTCGTAAGAACGTCCTTAAGTACGACGACGTGATGAACGATCAGCGTAAAGCGGTCTTCGAACAACGCATCGAGTTCATGGACGCTGACGACGTCAACGACATCGTCCTCGACATGCGTGAGACGCTCATCGAAGACGTGGTCGGTGAGTTTATCCCAGAGCGGAGCTATGCCGAGCAGTGGGACACGGAAGGTCTTCGAGAGGACCTCATGGAAGTGTTTGGCCTCGACCTACCGGTCGACGATTGGGCGAAAGAAGAAGGCGTTGCTGACGCTGAAATCACTGAGCGCGTTCGTGCCGCAGTCGACGAACGGTACGCCGCCAAGATCGCTGATTTCGGTGAGGAGAACGGCCGCAAGATCGAAAAAGCGATCCTACTGCAGACCATCGACAAGAACTGGCGCGAGCACCTGCAACAGCTCGATCAGCTTCGCTCCGTGGTCGGCCTGCGCGGCGTTGGCCAACGGGATCCGCTCAACGAGTTCAAGACGGAGGCGTTCGCGCTCTTCCAAATGCTGCTCGACGGCCTGCGCCGGGACGTGACGCGCGGTCTCTACCACGTGGAAATCCGCCAACCCGAAGCGCCGAAGCTCGACATTGAAGAAGCGAAGCGCCTCATCGAAGAGCTGAAAAAGCGCGGTCAGATTTCCGACGAGGACATGCAAGAGGTCCACATCGACGCCTCCACCGGCGAGAACGATGCGGGCCACGGCGGACCCGAGGCGCCGATCCGAGGCTATGGCCAAGCGGTGGGCACCTCATCCATCCGTGCTCAACGCGTGCAGCGCGAAGTGCGCCCCGACGATCCTTCAACGTGGGGTCGCGTCAGCCGCAACGCACCCTGCCCTTGCGGATCCGGCAAGAAATACAAGCACTGCCACGGTCGCCACATCGCCTATAGCGGCGAAGGCGAACAGGCTGCCGAGTAAACCCCTCGGCACCGAAGCGAAGCCTAGAGCTTCCCAACAATAGACGCTAAGCACGGCTGTTCAGGAGACTGGACAGCCGTGTTGTCCATTCGATACTCGCTCCCGAACGCATGAAAGCTGACCCATGACCGCAGAATTTCGATCGGATTTCCTCCGCACGCTCGATGAGCGCGGGTTTATCCATCAGTGCACCGATATGACGGCGCTGGACGAAAAACTCAGCGCGGGAACGCAGTCAGCTTATATCGGCTTCGATGCAACGGCAGACAGCCTGCACGTGGGTAGCCTCGTGCAAATCATGCTGCTGCATCACTTTCAGGCTTGCGGCCACAAACCCATCGTCCTGATGGGCGGTGGCACCACCAAGGTCGGCGATCCGACGGGTAAGGACGAACAACGCAAACTTCTCTCCGACGGAGATATCGAAGCCAACATCGCCGGAATAAAACGCGCGTTCGAACCTTTCGTGCGGTTTGGCGACGGCGAGAGCGATGCCATCATGGCCAACAATGATGATTGGTTATCTGAGCTTTCCTACATTCATTTCCTGCGCGACTATGGCGTTCATTTCACGATCAACCGCATGCTGACGTTTGATAGCGTGAAGCTGCGCCTCGATCGCGAACAGCCCATGACGTTCCTCGAATTCAACTACATGCTGATGCAGGCCTACGACTTCCTCGAGCTACAACGGCGTCACGAGTGCGTCCTGCAAATGGGCGGCAGCGATCAATGGGGTAACATCGTCAACGGCGTCGAGCTTATCCGCCGTGTTGGCGCTACCCAAGGTGAAGAGCGCTCATCGTTCGGATTGACCACGCCGTTGGTAACCACCTCGTCCGGCAAGAAAATGGGCAAGACCGAGAACGGTGCCGTGTGGCTCAATGCTGACAGAACGTCCGCCTACGACTATTGGCAGTTCTGGCGGAATTCCGACGATGCTGACGTTGGCAAATGGCTACGCCGCTTTACACTGCTGCCCATGGACGAAGTTCGTCGGCTCGAGGCCTTACAAGGCAGTGAGATCAACGACGCCAAGAAGATCCTCGCCACGGAAGCCACCACACTTCTCCACGGCGCCGAAGCTGCAGCGAACGCTGCAGCGACTGCACAAAAAGTCTTCGAGCAAGGCGCTGCGGGAGGCGATCTGCCGTCCATCACAGCGAACGCCGCAGACCTTGGCGACGGCCTCGCCTTATTTGCTCCGTTCCAAGAGCTTGGCCTCATTCAATCCAATGGCGAAGGCCGTCGGCACATCAAAGCGGGTGCCCTCAAGATCAACGACAAGTCCCTGAGCGAAGAGCGAAAGCTGAGCCCCGACGATGTTGTGGACGGACAAATAAAGCTGTCGATCGGAAAGAAGAAGCACGGCCTGATCAAGGTGCAAGCATGACCGTTCGCACCACTTGGCAAGGCCCTCGCCCCCTGCTCGAAGCCGCAGAACAGGTGCTCACTGAGCTGATCGACCCACCGGTGGACGCCGCCTCGCTCGTTCGCGATGACGATGCCAGTGCTGAGCCAGAGAACGCGCCGTGGCTGCTCCACACCTATGCGGAAGAGCCGCTCAGCGCCGAAGCTAAGGCTATGTTGCCCCAAGGTTTGGGCGAGCCCACCGAAGAGGTGCTCGAAGAACGCGACTGGGTCGCTCACGCCCTCGAAGGCCTCGGTGTCATTCGCGCTGGCATGTTTATTCTCTTCGGTAGTCACGATGCTGACAAAGTCATGGGCGACGAAGGCATCAAGCTCCAGATCGAGGCGAACCGAGCCTTTGGCACTGGCCACCACCCCACCACGGCAGGCTGCCTTGAGGCTCTCACCGAACTGGCCGGCGAACAACCCGCTTCGATCCTCGACATCGGCACAGGCTCTGGCATCCTTGCCCTTGGTGCACGGAAGATTTGGTCAAACAACCCGATCATCGCCACCGATATCGACCCAACATCCGTGGACATTGCGCGCGAGAATGCTGAGATCAATGGCGTCACCGATGTGCAATGGGATGTGGCCGCGGGTACTGATGCTGAGCTCATCCAAGGCCAAGCGCCCTATCAAATGGTATTTGCCAATATCTTAGCAGGTCCACTCGTGGAGTTAGCGCCCGACATCAACCAGGTGATCGCACCCAAGGGCCATCTAATCCTCGCAGGATTGCTTGATGAGCAAGAAGAGCGCGTGCAGAGGGCCTATGAAGACGAAGGCTTTCATCTTGTTCGCAAAGGGGGAACAGAGCGCTGGCCAACACTGACCCTAGTAAAGGACGCTTCAAACGCATGAAGGTCATCACGGACACCGCCGGCCTTCAGGCCTTTGTCAACAGCGCCCAGGGCGCTCCGTTCATCACGGTAGACACGGAATTCATGCGCGAGAAGACCTACTTCTCGCAACTTTGCCTGATCCAAGTCGCTACGCCAGACGATGCGGTCATTATCGATCCGCTAGCGGACGGTATTGACCTGGCCGTACTTTACCCACTGCTCACTGCGCCTGAAACGGTGAAAGTGTTTCACGCCGCACGCCAAGATCTCGAGATCTTCGTCAAACTGATGGGCACGGTCCCAGCGCCCCTCTTTGACACACAAATTGCAGCGATGGTGTTCGGTTACGGCGATCAAGTCGGGTACGAACCGCTGGTCCGCGATCTCACCAGCGCGCAAGTGGACAAGGGCAGTCGCTTCACGGATTGGTCACGCCGTCCGTTATCAGACAAACAGCTGACGTACGCGTTGGGAGATGTCACGCATTTGCGCGACGTCTACGCCAAACTCACCCAAAAACTCGCCGACAGCAATCGTCTCGCTTGGGTCGAGGAAGAGATGCTAGCGCTCAACGACATCAATCTGTACTCGGTTGATCCCGACGAAGCTTGGCAGCGCCTGAAGCTACGCAACCCTAAGGCCAAAGAGCTGGGTCCCATCATCGCCCTCGCCAAATGGCGTGAGGCCGAAGCCCAATCGCGGAATGTACCGCGTAGCCGCCTGCTCAAGGACGACGCCCTATTCGAGCTGGCGCGTGCGCAACCGGACAAACCTGAGGCCCTCGGCAAATTGCGCTCGATCCCGCAAGGCTTTGAGCGTTCAGCAACGGCCAAGGCGCTCCTAGCAGCCATCACGGATGGCAAGGCGATGGACAAGGAGGCGCTGCCGCAACTCGACCGAAAGCCACGTGAGCAAGCACCGCAGGATGTAGTTGAATTGCTGCGTGTACTGCTCAAACGGCAGTGCGCTGAACATGATGTGGCACCTAAGCTACTCGCGTCCTCTTCAGACCTTGATGCCATCGCCCTCGATGATGACGCCGATGTTCCCGCGCTGCGCGGTTGGCGCCGCGAAGTGTTTGGTAACATGGCCCTAAAGCTGAAAAGAGGCGAACTAGCGCTCAGCCTGTCCCGCCGGCGCGTTAGCGTCCACGAAATTTCGAGCTAACTCGTTATCTCGTAGGCCAGTCCAAACGCGTCAGCCAGGCGACTCAAATCTTTGAGGGCCTGCTCCACCACCACATCCTTGACGCTGTCAGACACACGCAACTGCACAGCCTCGGTGCTGACCGACAGAGTAAAACCAGAGCGTTGGCGATAAAGGGGTGAACGGAGCGAAGCGGCCAATCGGTGGGCTCGACCCACACGCAATGCATAGTCCATCTGCTCTTCCGACATGACCGACGTGGGGACAATGGCATCCGATTTGCCAACGGAACCCCCAAAGCGACATTTGACCATCGTCGCGAGGATGGCCCGTTCAACATGATCGATGCCCACAAAAGCACCCGACATGATGATAGCCGCCGCGTGGTTGGCACGCTCATCTGGGTGAGATGTATTCGCCACACGGATCATCATGGCGGCCGCTTGTCTTAGACGCCGCATCGCCGCATCGTCCTGAAACAGCGGATCGACAAACTTCATGACAGCATCAACTGATGGCAAGCGGCCGCCTGTGTGGCTCTTGGCCAAGTCCTTGGCTAGGGAGAACAGCGGCTCCTCTCGACGAATACGCAAGGGTAGGCGATCGAACAGCAACCCCTCACGCACGCCGCAAGAGCTAACGACAACCTTCTCTGCACTACTTTTATCAATCAGCTTACGGAGGGCCATGGCTGCCATGGGCAAGGTCGGCACCCGCTTCTTCTGAACGCCCTTAATCTTGAAAAGCTGTTCTTCGCTGGCCTCCTCCACAAACCGGCAAACGTCTCGGGCCTGATCCGCTGACATCGAATAGTGATCAAGGATGGACAGCGGATGCTCGGCCAACCACATACCAACGCGCGCAATAGCGCGCCATGCCCCGCCAACAATGTAGAGATGCGTCTGCTCGAGACCGGCCAGCCAATCGGCTTGGGCAAACTGCTCGTCCAAGTACTGAGCTGCAGTTTGTCGGTCATCAGCAAACTGAGTGTAAAGCCGAAGAGATCCGATAGGCAGGCTGATCATATTATCAACCTCGGCCTCGGGACCGCCAAGTAGGCTTAGCTCGAGACTACCGCCACCCAGGTCGCCGCCCACAGCCGCCAAATTGTCCCGCATGATCTCCGGCGCACTGCAGAGAATGCCCAGCCCCGCAAGGCGGGCCTCTTCCTCTCCACTGATCAGTCGAGGTCGCAAGCCAATCGCGTCGATGGCCCGCAAGAAACTCCGCCCGTTCGGCGCATCACGGACCGCCGCTGTGGCAAAGACCTCCAGCGTGGCTGGTTGTTCTTGATCCAGGACGTGCACGAACCGCTTCAAGGTTGAAAGTGCGCGCTCGATGGCCTCGGGGCGAAGGTTGCCTGTCTCGGGGTCACGATCACCAAGGCCACACAGAGCCTTCTCATTGGTGATGGTGACAGGCACACGCGGCGTGCCAGAAAAGATCACGAGGCGGACAGAGTTGGATCCAATATCAACGACAGCGGATCGTGCAGCCTGCCCCACCATCCGCTAGCCTCGCACGGTAAGATCTTGGGGCGGTTCATCGTCGAGCGCGCGGCCACGTCCCGAAAGACTAGGGTTGGTCATGAAATAGTCTTGCACGTTGAAGGGCTGCTCGCCCTCAGCAGGCTGAACGCGCGTGTACTTCCCATCCGCACCGAGCGACCAACTTTGCGTGTTGTCCTTCAAATTCGCCACCATGATCTGGTCCAAAATCTGACTATGCGTGGTCTGATTCGTCACCGGACAAAGAACCTCGACACGGCGGTTCAAATTTCGCGGCATCAAGTCAGCCGACGAAATATAGACCTTGGCCGCATCAGAAGGCAGATCTTGCCCCGCACCGAAGCAATAGATTCGCGAGTGCTCGAGATACCGACCCACAATACTCTTGACACGAATATTATCGGATAAGCCAGGCACACCAGGCCGCAGGCAGCAGATGCCTCGAACCACGAGATCAATCTTCACGCCCGCTTGCGACGCCGCATAGAGACGATCGATGATCTTGCCATCCACCAGCGAATTCATCTTGGCCCAGATCGACGCCGGCCGACCAGCCTTAGCATGCTCAATCTCATCCGTGATAAGTTCATCAATATGCTGACGGAAATTGATCGGCGCCACCGCGAACCGCGAGAATCCTGCTGGTGCTGCGTAACCTGTCACATAGTTGAAAACCCGGGCCGTGTCCTGCACCACCTTCGCATCACAGGTGAACAGCGAAATGTCTGTGTACACCTTCGCTGTGATGGGATGGTAGTTACCCGTACCAACATGGACATAGCCTTTCGTGGCACCGCCCTCTCGACGAACCACGTAGCTCAGCTTCGAGTGGGTCTTGTAGTCAACGAAACCGTATACCACGTTGACGCCAGCGCGCTCGAGCGCCCGAGCCCATTGGATGTTCGCCTCTTCGTCAAAACGGGCCTTGAGCTCCACCAGCGCTGTCACGTTCTTCCCGGCTTCAGCGGCTTCGATCAGTGCATGGATGATCGGTGACTGTTTCGACGTCCTATAGAGCGTTTGCTTAATCGCGATGACATCGGGATCCGCTGCAGCCTGCTGAAGAAACTGAACCACCACATCAAATTCTTCGTACGGATGGTGAACCACCAAATCCTTGGAAGCGATTGCCGCAAAACAGTCCATGCTGTGTTCACGAATCCGTTCGGGATAGCGCGCTTCGAAAGGTTGGAACTGCAGATCCCCGCGGTCGGATGGAATCATCTGCGATGTTTGGCCCAGTCCTAGGAGACCGTCCACAAGCACCACATAATTAGGCTGCACACCGAGCTTTGCGCTCACCAGCTCTCGCAACGCCGTCGGCATTTTAGAGTCCACGGTCAGCCGGATGACATCGCCGCGGCGACGGCGTCGCAACATCGTCTCGAACTGTTGAACGAGGTCCTCGGCCTCTTCCTCCACTTCGACGTCGCTGTCACGAATGATGCGGAAGACACCCGACGACTGGATCTCGCGCTCGGGAAAGACATGCTTGAGGAAGTGCGAGATCGTCTGCTCAAGGCTGATGAAGCGCACCTTAGGCAAACCACCTTCGGGCTCTTGGGTCGATGGTAGGCGGATGAACCGCTTCACCTTGCTGGGGATCGGCAGCAGCGCCGTCAGCTCGCCATCAGGCCCATCGAGTTGGTAGCAGAGCACAAACCCTTGGTTAGGAATGAAAGGGAACGGGTGCGCCGGGTCGAGGGCGAGAGGCGTGAGGACGGGGAAGACGTTCGTCAGGAACTCGTCCTCGAGCCATGTGTTCTCTTCGTCGGAGAGCTCAGACGCCGTGACAACCTCGATACCTTGATCAGCCAACTGATGACGAAGGTCGCGCCATGTTTCCTGTTGGTTGGCCATCAAGGCCAGCGCCCGTTCATTGATCAGCTTCAGCTGTTGTCCGGGGCTCATGCCCTCCTGGCTGCGGCTGGTCACGCCGGAACGCACCTGGCCGACCAACCCAGCGACCCGCACCATGAAAAACTCGTCGAGGTTATTCGCTGAGATCGACAGGAAGCGCAGACGCTCCAGCAGGGGTTGGTCGGGATTGTTAGCCTGTTCGAGCACCCGGTCGTTGAAATCGAGCCAGCTCAGTTCACGGTTGATGTAGCGGTCCGGACTATCGAGCGTGATCGTTGGCAGGTTCAAGTCGTCGTCAGTCATGGCTGCGTCGCCCATGGGGAGATCCTTGCGGTGTTAGCGGCTGAACGCCGCGTGAGACTTTTCCAAGGCAAGTTCAAGTCGTTCCGGCAACGCCAGGCCCAACGGGGTGGCGTCCAGCGCGCGACAGAACGCACGCGGCGCATGAAACGTCCTGGGGAGAGAGCCAGCCGCCTGCTTGAGCGCCGCATGGCTGAGGCGATGGCCATGCAATTCAAGGTCAGCCCGCAACGCCCGGAGCAGCGCGCTGTCGCCAGGCCGATCAAGTGTCAGCCGAGGCGCAGCCATCAGCCGAGACGTCAGATCAGGCGGCACATTGGTGGGATCATGCAGAAACCATTTGTCCGGAGACCGACGGTCTTCCAGGACCAAGATACCGCCGCTAGCCGCCGCGCTATTGATCTCGGCGAAAAGGTCGAGGGGCGCGATGCCTTTGATAGGCAAACACATGCCGTCCACGGAAGGATTCGATGCCAAGACCTCTTCCACCATGCGGGTCTTGCCGCACCCCTCCGGGCCCGACAGCAACAAGGTCGTCAATCCACCGCGCGCTTCCACCATGCGCTGAACAAAATGATCGAGCAGCTCGCCGGCATCGGCTTGCGAGTCACTCGGCCGGTAAGGCGAAGGGTCCGTGATCCGGGGCGCGAAGGGAAGCAGCGGCTGTTGCGCTTCGTCAAAACCGCCAGCGACCTTGTCGTCAGTTAGGGTCATCACCGAAGAGGTCCTCCGGGAGATCCGGCACGTCGTCTTCGGTATCTCGCGAACGGTTGTTGCGGCGACCGAAGATCCGGCCAAGGCCTCGACGTTCTTCAACCTGCTCGTCAAGATCAGTCGTCAGTGGACGGAGTTCCTTCTTGAGCTCAGCCGCGAGATCCTTCTCGGCGATATGCCAACGGCCGGTGCTATCCTGCCAGACGTCCAGCGCGTGCTGGGCCATCGCCAGTCTGAACTGGTTGGCCTCACCTACCACCGTCAGGTCGACGATGGCGTTCTTGCGATTGAACACGCCGTCCTCCCGCTCAACCACCAGGGCCGACGACTGGATCGCATCCTGAATATCCGACCAACCGCGTTGGCTTTCAAACCAGGCCGTGAGGCGCAAGGTCCTGCGCAGGCCGAAATCCACCAAGGTCTGGCGCTTCCAGCGGCGAGCGTGGTTCTCGACCGTACCCTCCACCGCCTGACGCGCGAGAAGAGGGAAATCGTTGACGCCGCCGCGGAAGTAGGCCTCGCCCACACGTGCACCGATCGCGCTAATTTCGCCCACCTCAACCGGCGGCGTCGCCTCAATCAGTGTGACGGTGAATTGAAAATCGGGGCCCTGCTCTCGCAACTCGCCCACCGCAAGCATCAATCGCGAGAGGTTATAGCGTTCTGCGAAAGCCCGTAGGCGAGCCGTGTCGAGGTTGAGAGCCTCCTCGGCCGTGATCGCCTCGATATCGACGATATCGCCTCGGGGCATCACGAAGGGAGTCAGCTCGTGGCTGAGCGGGCGATCGAGCCAAGCTCGGGCCCAGGGGTTCTTCGCCTCCCAGAGGTAGACGCCGTTCGCCGTCTTCAGCACGGGCAAGATCATCGCCTCGCGTGCTTGTTCCTCCGAATACGGCAGGCGAGCCCCCTGCAGCAGCGCACGAATCGCATCGGGCTTGAAACGGTAGGTAATGCTGGCCCGATATGTGGTCCCCGACGACTTTTCGTCGAACACGTTGGTTTCCTGCTCCAGACTGCGCAGGCCGTTGGCATCGACCGTCACCGGCGTCTTCATGCGCGGCGCCATTTCCGATGACAGGTCAATGTCTAAGCCTTCGCCGAACATCTCCGGGCTGGCCGCCGCCGGTAGGTTCTGGCTCATCTGAGGCAGGTAGATCCAATCCTCCTCTGCCACGAGGCGACGCATCAACAGGTCGAAAGCAACCGCCCGGCCCTGGTCCCGGGCCTCAGCCCTCGCCTGCGCTGAGCTTTTCGCCTGGGCAAAAACAGGCACTTCGGGCACCGTGAACACACGGTCCGAAGACCAAGCCCGAGCAGAGAAAAACACAAGAAAAACAAGCAAAATGCGTGACATGCAAGAAACCTTTGGGTCCACCATCAACGTTCTAGCAAAGCCCGCCCTAGGGCGCGACCACAAAGCCAACCTCAACGAACTTGTCAGATAGACAGCAAAAATACTTCACGAACGGCGCGGCCAGCCCTAACGGGAGCCATGACTGATGCCTATCAAAAAGCTGGGGTGGACATCGACGCAGGCAATGCCCTCGTCAAGCGCATTGCTCCGCTCGCCGCCGCGACCCGCCGCCCTGGAGCCGATGCCTCACTCGGAGGTTTTGGTGGGCTCTTCGACCTTAAGGCCACTGGCTTCGAGGACCCTATCCTCGTGTCAGGAACCGACGGCGTGGGCACCAAGTTGCTCCTCGCGATCGAAGCTGGCGCCTATCACAATATCGGGATCGATCTCGTGGCCATGTGCGCCAACGACGTCTTGGTTCAGGGCGCGGAGCCCCTTTTCTTTCTAGACTACTTCGCCACCGGCAAGCTGCACCAAGACTCAGCCGCGTCCGTGGTCGAAGGCATCGCCGAGGGGTGCCGGCAAGCGGGCGCTGCGCTGATTGGCGGTGAAACCGCCGAGATGCCGGGGCTTTACGACGACGGTCACTTTGATCTCGCGGGCTTTTGCGTCGGTGCCGTCGAGCGAAACCGCATCCTCCCCAACCAAGAGGCCATGGCAGCGGGCGATGTGATGATCGCACTACCGTCGTCCGGGCCCCACGCCAACGGCTTCAGTTTGATCCGTAAGCTGCTGACCGAACAGGGCGTCAATATCGCCGACGAGGCGCCATTCGGTGGGACGTGGTCTGATCACCTTCTTGCGCCGACGAAGATCTACGTTGAGGACATCAAACCGCTCCTCGACCAGCAACTCCTTCGGGGCATGTCACACATCACAGGCGGCGGCCTGATCGAAAATATGCCCCGCGTTCTTCCCGATGGACTTGTTCCGCACTATGACGAACAAGCGCTCGCGCTGCCTGACTTGTTCGCCTGGTTCCAAGACGCGGGCCAACTGGGCCTGCAAGAGCTACGCACGGTATTCAATTGTGGCGTCGGCATGGTGCTGATTGTTGCACCAAAGGATGCAGCACAAGTGTTACATGCGACACCTGACGCCTTTGCTATAGGCGAACTCCGCTCGTCATGACACAGAACATCGCGATTTTCATCTCTGGTCGCGGCTCCAACATGGCGGCACTGATCGAAGCCGCACAAGATAGCGAACTCGACGCGCGGGTCGCGCTTGTTGTCTCAAACAAACCTGATGCCGCTGGTCTCGAGAAAGCCACCGCCGCGGGCATCGAGACGCTGGTGGTTCCGTCGAAGGGAAAAAGCCGCGAGGCGTTCGAGCAAGAAGTTGAAAGACACCTTATCCGTGAGCAGATCGATCTGATCTGCCTTGCTGGCTTCATGCGAGTCTTATCGGCCGGCTTCGTTGGGCGCTGGGAGAGCAAGATCCTGAACATCCACCCGTCCCTTCTACCCTCGTTCCCTGGCCTTCACGTTCACGAACAAGCCCTGAGTGCGGGCGTCGCTGTGTCTGGTTGTAGTGTGCATTGGGTCACCGCCGAGTTGGACAGCGGACCGATAGTGGGACAGGCTGTGGTGCCGGTGAGTGCAATCGAAAGCGCCGACGATCTCGCTGAACGCATTCAACAGGCGGAGCACCCACTCTACGCAGCTTGCCTACGTCGCGTGCTCGGCGGCAAGCCAAAAACCGAAACAACGGATCAATATTTGCTGTGCGTTCTTTAAGAACCAGCTACCACGCATACAGATTAAACCTAAACATGATCTATGGCAGGAGAAGAAGGCCCGCTCCGCCGTACCGTCACTCAGATGGAGGCAGCAAGACGGCATCGATCACATGCACCCTGCCGTTCGCCACTTGAATATCCGGCAGAACCAACACAGCGGTTCCGGGCTCCGTACCGAGCGAAACCACACCACCAGATCCGTCAAACGGCAATGGATGGCCTGACGCCATGGTAAGGGTTGAGGGCTGAGCCTCTAAGACTGCACCCTGCACGACCTCGTCGGCTACATGGTACGCCAAGATTGTGCGCAAAATGTCTTTATACGCCGGATCGAGCAGCGTTTGTACCGAAACAGCTTCTGGCAATTGATCAAATGCAGCATTGTTGGGTGCGAAGAGGGTCAGGCCTTCAGAGGTCTCCAAGACATCCATCATGTCGGCAGCTTCCAGTGCTGCTCGGAGCGTGGAAAAGCGAGGCTCATCCGTAATGAACGCCGCCATGGTGCGCAGGGGAGCCGGCTCCTCGGCATCTTGCGCGACAGGTTCGCTGGCCTGAGGTTCGGCGGCTTGCTCCGCGCCGCACGCGATGACCATCAAAAGAGAGGCTAGCAAAAGACTTTGTTTTAACGAGACCATTCCTGCACTCCTATGGGCCGCTTGTCCCTCTAGCGCAGAAGTCTCGCCACTAGAAGCCAAAGCCCTGCTAAGTTGTATCCAGGTACTAAGCCGTGGAGGCGAGGCCCGCCACACCCCGGATCATTTGGAGTGCATTCTTGGCTCCCTCACCCACGCGAACATCGGCTGGCAAAGCGACAACAACCTCGATGTCCGACTCTGGGAGAGGCAAAATGAGGCGCAAACCGGCGTCTTGATCCGACTGTGCGCAGGCGCGCAGGCTGGCCCTGATCTCCGCTAAGGCATCCGCTTGGCCGACCGTCACGTCGACGGATGCCGGTCCAGAAGACCTACTCTGAGCATCGCCTGCCTCCAAGCGCCGAACGGCCTCCAGCGTGAGGCGCGTGCTGCCAGAACTATCATCGACGTTCACCGACACGATCAGAGGCTGACCAGGTACGAAAAGATCCTGATATTGTTGAAGTGTTTCACTAAATGCAGTGACCTCGTATTCACCACTCTCATCCGACAGGGTAATCCAAGCGAAGGGCTTGCCACTTTTCGAGCGGCGGTTCGTCACGTCACGCACGACCCCCGCAAACAGAACATTGCGTATACCGATCTCTTCTTGGTTCAAGACTGAAGAGGACATAACAATGCCCTTCTCGTCCAAGACATCCCGGTAGGCCGACAGGGGGTGGCCTGACAGATAGAACCCAATGGCCTGACGCTCCTGGTCAAAGGCCTCTGCGGTCGGCCAGGGCGTCACGGACGGAAGCACGGGCCGAGCCACTTCGCTCGTTGTTGCACCGAACAAACCGCCTTGGTCAGACGACCGCTCCTCGGCAAGACTTCCCGAGTAGCGCACGAGGAAGTCAGCCGACGACAGAACTTCTGCCCGATTGTCATGCACAGCATCGAAGGCACCAGCGCGAGCCAATTGTTCAATGCCGCGCTTACCCACCTGGCGACAGTCCACACGTTCAGCAAAATCAAGAAGATCTTTGTAAGGACCACCATCACGCCGCGTGGCCTCAATGAGGCGCATGGCCTCAAACCCCACGTTCTTGACCGCGCCTAACGCGTAGAAAATTTGTGGGCCTTTTGCGATGAAATCAGCACCGCTTTGGTTGATGCAAGGCGGATGCACAACGACGGAGCTACGCTTGGCTTCGGCGCTGAACACTGCGAGTTTATCCGTATTCGCCAGATCGAGAGACATCGACGCGGCCAAAAACGCTGCTGGGTGGTGCGCCTTGAGAAACGCCGTCTGATAGCTGATCCAAGCATAGGCAGCGGCATGGGACTTGTTGAAGCCATAGCCCGCGAACTTCGCCACAAGTTCGAAAATACCTTCGGCCTTGGCAGCCGACACATTGTTGTCCTTAGCGCCATCCACGAACCGGATCTTCTGCCGGTCCATTTCCTCCTTCTTCTTCTTGCCCATGGCACGACGAAGAAGGTCGGCCTCGCCCAGCGAATAACCTGACAAGATCTGGGCGATTTGCATCACTTGTTCTTGGTAGATGATGACGCCGAACGTCTCCTTCAGGACATCCTCCAACAGAGGATGAAGGTAGTCGGGCTCTTCATCACCCGCCTTACGCGCGTTGTATGTTGGAATGTTGTCCATCGGCCCCGGGCGGTAGAGCGAGACCAGCGCAATGATGTCCTCCAACGAATCAGGGCGCATGCCCTTCAGCGCAGCCCGCATCCCTGCACTTTCAAGCTGGAAGACACCGGTCGCCTCACCCCGCGTCAGCATCGCGAAGGTGTCCTCATCACCCGTCGGTATACGGTCGATATCGACGTCAATGTCTTGCTCTGCCAAATTGTCGAGGGCTCGCCGAATGACCGTCAGCGTCTTCAGCCCCAGAAAGTCGAACTTCACCAAGCCCGCTGGTTCAACCCATTTCATGTTGAACTGCGTGGCTGGCATATCCGCACGCGGATCAAGGTAAAGCGGGACGATCTCTTGAAGGGGCCGATCACCAATGACGACGCCAGCCGCGTGTGTGGAAGCGTGGCGGTAGAGGCCCTCTAGCTTCAACGCGGTTTCGATCAGCACCCCAACTTGAGAGTCGTTCCGCTTCTCATCTTCAAACCGCGGCTCACCTTTGACGGCCTCGTCCAGGGTCACAGGGTTTGCCGGGTTGTTGGGCACCATCTTGCAGAGCCGGTCGACCTGCCCGAACGGCATTTGCAGCACACGGCCAACATCGCGGAGCACTGCGCGCGCCTGCAACTTACCAAATGTGATGATCTGCGCCACTCGGTCTTGGCCATAGCGCTCTTGCACGTAGCGGATCACCTCATCGCGACGGTCCTGGCAGAAGTCGATATCGAAGTCCGGCATCGACACCCGCTCGGGGTTGAGGAAGCGCTCGAAAAGAAGACCAAAGCGAAGCGGGTCGAGGTCAGTGATGGTGAGGGCGTAGGCGACCAGACTCCCCGCACCAGAACCCCGCCCTGGCCCTACCGGAATGTTCTGCGCCTTCGCCCACTGGATAAAGTCAGCGACGATGAGGAAGTAGCCCGGGAAGCCCATCCCTTGGATCACCGATAATTCGTGCTCCAAGCGCTTCTCGTAGGCTTCCCGCGGAGCCGCTAATTCAATGGCGTTCAGCCGAGCCTCCAGCCCCTCTCGCGCCTTGTCAGCCAACACTTGGCTTTCAGCTTCAAGGTCACCCGCGAACGAGGGCAACATGGGGTCAGCAAGCAACGGGCGATAGGCACAACGCTGAGCCACCTCAACCGTGTTTTCGACAGCCTCAGGCAGGTCACTGAACACCGCTTGCATATCCGCCGCGGACTTGAACCAAAAATCCTCTGGCACCCGGCGGCGATCATCTTGGCTTATGTAGCTGCCCTCAGCGATACAAAGCAGCGCCTCATGAGCACGGTAGTCATCCGCACCAGGAAAGTAGACGTTGTTGGTAGCCACGAGCGGCAGGGCGTGCTCGTAAGCAAGGTCGACAAGTGTCGGTTCGTGAGAAAACCTGCCCTGGTCGTCGGTGCGCGCATCAATGGGTGAACGCTGTAACTCGACGTATAGGCGGCCTGAATATGCGTCGCGCAGGCTCAGCAATAAGGTTTCAGCAGCTTCGTCACGACCGTACCGAAGCTCGCTATCGACCGGGCCCTCTAACCCGCCGGATAAACAGAGAAGACCATCCGTGTCCTGACACACATCATGGAATGGGACACAGGGCTCGCCATCGCGAGCAGGTCGCAAGAAACTCTGCGACCCCAAAGCCATGAGACGGCTATAGCCGACCTCGTTCTGGGCAAGCAGCACCAACTTCGTCAGTGGCGGTCGTTTTCCCGAGCGGTCCGCCTCGCCGCCCATGCAAACGGCGATCTCGATGCCCGCGATCGACTGGATACCAGCCCCAGCCATGGTCTCCGAAGCCTCCAACGCTCCGAAGAGGTTGTTGCTGTCCGTGACTGCGATGGCAGGCATGTTCTCGCGAAGGCAGAGATCCTTCAGCTTCCCAACGGGAATGGCACCCTCAGCGAGCGAATAGGAAGAATGAACGTGGAGATGAACAAAGGACGCGGTCATGGGTGCACCCTAGTCGATTCAAGGCGGGCGTAGCCCACCTGGTTGTCCACAGAGGACGGCTCAGCCGACGACGGCAACCACCGTGGTGAGAACGCTGAGAAGAATAGCGAAACCTGCGATATCTTTGGCGAAAGTCATGTTTTAGTCCCTCTTTGTTCTTTTCTTGTTCCATAGCGGAACGAAGCATGCAAGAGGGCAATGTGCACAAAATGTTCTCCTCACCGTCAGCAGCCGCCGGCCAGCCTTGTTTCCTAATTGTTCTCGGATGCGGAACGTTCTCATCGACGGCGAGGCGAGCACGTCACGTGTCGCTTGGGTGCCGACTCCGCTATAAACTGGCCCATGCCTTCTTTGTCTGAGCGCGCCCGAAGCGCGGCCGCCCCCTCACCTGCTAGCTATCTTGACGGGCTGAACGACCGACAGCGCGAGGCCGTGCTAACCACAGAGGGGCCTGTGCTGATGCTTGCTGGTGCTGGCACCGGCAAGACCAAGGCGCTGACCACGCGCATTGCTCATTTGCTCTCCGCCGGTCACGCCCGCCCCTGGGAGGTCCTCGCCGTGACCTTCACCAACAAGGCCGCGCGCGAGATGAAAGAGCGCGTCACCAGCTTGGTCGGCCCGGCGGCAGAGGGCCTTCGCTGGATGGGGACGTTCCACTCCGTCGCTGCGCAGATCCTGCGCCGTCACGCCGAGGTGGTCGGGCTGAAGTCCAGCTTCACGATCATCGACACCGACGATCAGATCCGGCTGTGCAAGCAAGTGATCGCGGCCGCCGGTCTTGACGAGAAGCGTTGGACCGGTCGCGGCATGGCTGCGGTTATCGATGGTTGGAAAAACCAAGGCCTGACGCCGGGAGACTTGAAAGCGCACGACGGCGACGCGTTTGGCGATGGCAAGGCGGTCACTCTTTATAGGGACTACCAGTCGCGGCTGATCGATCTCAACGCCGCTGACTTTGGC